>JAEUKE010000086.1 GCA_016794345.1 Myxococcales bacterium | reverse complement strand
GTCGATGACGATCGAGGAGCTGCACGCGAAGTACCTCGAGGTCGTCGGTCGCTCGACGGGCAGCGACGACCGCCGTTACCTCACCTGGAAGATCCGCGAGGCCGAGAAGGGCCGCATCAACGTCGGGCCGCGCAAGACCCGCGCGCGCGATGGCGAGCCGCTTGAGGTGAAGATTCTCCCGCTGCGGCTCGAGGCCGACGTCGCCGACAAGATGGACGAGGCCTGGCGCGCGAAGGGCATCAAGAACCGCATGGAGTTCTTCCGGGGGGCCATCGGTCACTACCTCGCGCATCTCGGCGCGCGCGACGCGGCCGCGCTCTTCACGAACGCGGGCGCCACGGGCGCGTGAACGCGTTCACTGAGCCGCAACTTCTCGCAGGGCGCTTGCGACCTCCGCGCCGCAGCAGTATATTCTTACCCATGTCATTCGCGTTCTTCATCCGCCTGCGCTAGCGCCGGCAGCGGTTCCCGCATCGGCACGATTCATCGTGATCGACCCGCGGGGGCGCTGCCTTCCGTCCCCGTCTCCCGGTCAATTTTGGATTGTCGACCGTCGGGAGATCCGGGGCGCGGCGCGCCTGCTCCGGTAACGCGAATACATATACCTCGACGCGTCTGCCACTAGGCTCCTCGCCTCGGATCTCCTGCGCTCGTCATGCGCCAGCAGGAGGTTCACTTGTCTACGTCTCTTCGCCACAAAGCCCCACGCCATGCGGTGCTGGTCTCCGTTCAATGCCCCAATCGCTCTGATGCCGCGGCCGAGCGCTCGCTGAACGAGCTCGAACAGTTGCTGCGTGGGCTCGGCATTCGCGTGCACGCCCGGCTCGTCCAGAAGCGGCAGCATCCGACCGCAACTTACGTCGGCGAGGGTAAGCTGCGCGAGTTGGCCGGCCTCACCGGCGGAAGCGGCAAAGTCTCACGGGTTCCGATACCCAGCGGTTCTGCACCGCGCGCCGGTGCCATCGGGCTCGTGGTGGTCGATGACGAGCTTTCGCCCGGCCAGCAGCGCAGCCTCGAGCAGGCCACTGCTGCAGAGGTTCTCGATCGGACCGCCGTCATCCTTCGGGTCTTCGAAGGGCGCGCGCGCACACGTGAGGCGATGCTCGAGGTCGAGCTCGCCCGTCTCACCTACGAGCTTCCCCGGATTCGGGAGGATGTCTCGCTCGGCGATCGCGAGGGAGGTGGCGGACGCGCTTCGCGCGGGAATACCAATGTCGCCCTCGCCAAGCAGCGTACCCGGAATCGGATCGCCGAGCTGCGACGCGAGCTCGCCGGGCTTCAGGATGGGGCGGCGGTGCGCCGACAGCGACGGGCGTCGGCGCAGAGGGTCGCGCTCGTCGGGTACACCAATGCTGGAAAGTCCTCGCTCATGCGAGCGCTCACCGGCAGCGATGTGCTGGTCGAGGACAAGCTCTTCGCCACGCTCGATACCACGGTGCGCACGCTGGTTCCTCCGACCTCACCGCCGATCCTCATCGCCGACACCGTCGGGTTCATCGAGCGGCTCCCGCATCCGCTGCTCGCTTCTTTCAACTCGACTCTCGACGAGGTACACGAAGCGTCGCTCCTCCTGTTCGTCGTCGATGCCGCTGACTCCGAGAGCCGCCGGCAGCTCGAGGTCACGCGCCAAACGGTGAAGGAGATCGGCGCAGGCTCGCTCCCGCATCTCGTGGTGCTCAACAAGATCGACCGGGTCTCCGAGGACGTTCGGCGTGCGCTCCGTGACGAGCTTCCCGAAGCGATCCAGCTCTCCGCGTTCTCGTCTGGCGACGTGGCAGCGCTTCGACAGCGGTTGATCGACTCCTTCGACATGGGGCTCGAAACCGCCACTTTCGAGGTGTCCTATGACCGCCAGTCACTCTTTGCAGAACTGCGCGATCAGGTGAGAGTGCTCGCCGAGTCCTACGGCGAGAGCCTCACCGTGACGGTGCGCGCCGCGCCTGCGCTCGTCGAGCGATTGCGGAGGCGGCTCGCCGAGGTCACGGCACCCTCTTCGCTCACGGTCCCCGAGCCTTCCGTGCTTGAGTCGCCCAGGCGCGGTCCCGATGGCAGGCGTACCCCTGCCAAAGGTCGCGCGCGCGCCCCTGCCTCGGTGCAACTCGTCGAGTTGGCCGCTCGCCACGGCCTCGTAGTGGATGCCGGCGCCGTGCGCATCAACGAGGCGGGGCTCGACTACCGCGTCGCCTTCGTGCGAGCCGCCGATGGGGAGGACTGGGTGCTTCGGGTACCTCGAAGTCGCGACGCTGCGGCCAAGCTCTCCGACGAGGGGCGAATCCTGGAATTCGTTCGGCCCCGGCTCTCGGTGGCGGTGCCGATCTGGCTGGTGTGCAGCGATGAGCTCGTGGCGTATCGGCGGCTTCCTGGTGAACCAGGGTTGACCCTCGACGGGAGCAGCCAGCCCGTCTGGCACTTCGATCCTTCGTCCCCCGAGTTCGCGACAGCGCTGGGGCGGCTTATCGCCGAGCTACAGGCCTTTGACGTCGACGCCGCCAGGGAGGCCGGCGTGCCGGTGATGTCGATGTCCGAGGTGCGGTCGCAGTGGCGCGCCGACTTCGAGAGAGTGCGCGCCGCGTTCGAGATCGCGCATCCGCTCCAAGCGCGTTGGGAGGCCTGGTTCAGCAACGACAGGCTCTGGCC
>JAEUKE010000085.1 GCA_016794345.1 Myxococcales bacterium | reverse complement strand
CGCCTCTGGGTGATGAGGTACCGACCACCGTTCTCGATGACGGCTGCGACGACGCGGACCGTGCGGGGCGCTTCCACCGGGCGTTCGGCCGATCAGGCGTTGACGGTGATGCGGAAGAGCTGCTGCCCCATGAGGAGGATGTCGCCGCTCGTCACGGCGGTGTCCTTCATCAGGCGGACGAAGCTCCCGTTCGAGCTGCCGAGATCCGTGAGGTAGATCTTTCCGTTCGCGAAGCTCAGGCGGCAGTGCAGACCGGAGACGTACCCGTCTTCCGGGAAGAGCACGTCGCCGCGCTCGCGACCGAGATGGAGGCCCGTCTCGGGGATGGGGTAGGCGTTGCCGGTCGTGTCGCGGCCGATCATGAGGGCGATGCGAGCCACGTAGCCGCGCGCCGGGCTCCCGAGCCGCTCGACCCCGTCCGCGGTCTTCGCCATGACCTGGAGCGCCTCGACCCGGAGGATCTCCTGGCCGATGCGGAAGATGTCGTTGATGGCGAGCTCGACAGGCTCGTCCCGGCCGATCTTCCGGTAGATGCCGTTCAGCGAGCTCTCGTCGCGGATGACGACCTGCTTGCCCTTGGGCGTGAGCGTGGCGTGACGAGGGGAGAGGTAGCTGTCCCCGGCGAAGATGCTGCCGGAGTCACGACCGAGCGTGGTCGGGCCGGCCCCGATGTGGAACGAGCCGGCCTCCGTTCCGTCCGCGCGGAGCGCGGTGAGCGTCACGCCCCCGGCGACGGGTGCGTCGAGGCCGACCAACTGCGCTGCGGAAGCGCTGCTCGATGCCGCGGGCGGCGGGGCGGATGCCTGGGGAGCGGGAGCCATCGCTCCGGCCGCTGGCATCGCGGGCTGGGCCGGGGCAGGCATGCTCGCCATCTTCGCGAGCTTGAAGCCACACGAAGCACAGAACTTGTTGCTCGTGGGGTTGGGGTGGCTGCACTGCGGGCAGATGACCGGCGGTGCTTCCGCCGAAGACCCAGGACCGTGGCCTTGCGACGTCGCTTCGTCTGCGATGGGCGCCGCAGCCGGCGCGCGAGGCGCGGCCGGAGGCTGCTGGACGGCGGGCACGCCGTGGGGGGGCGTGTTCGAAGCGGGCGCGAACTTCTTGGGAGAAGCATCGCGGGGGAGCTCGGCGCCGCAGCCTAGACAGAACTTGTAGTGGTCCTGGTTTTCCTTCGTGCACTTCGGGCAGATGATCACCGGGCTCTCCTCGTAACGTACGAAGGTGCGGCGCGAGAATAGCCGCACCTTTCTGAGCTTGTCGACTTCAAGTCTCGTTTCGCGCTTTTCGGCCCATTCTCCCCCCTCACGCAGTGAGGGGGGTGGGGGGGTGAAGGGGCGGTCATGAAGGGTCCAGATTGGAACGCGGAGACCTTTTCTCCACCGTGCTACCTGGACAACACGGCCAGCGCCTCCCGGACCAGGTCCCCGACCTGGGTCTGCTCGAGGTCCCGACCGGACTGAACCAAGGCGGAAACGGCCCGCTCGGCCTCGCTCGGCCTGTAGCCCATGCGGGTGAGGGCGCTGGTGAGCAGGTCAGCCTTGCTCCCTGGCGGGCTCGCGATGGGCATGGCGGTTTGAGGACCGACGGCGGGGCCGGGGTCCAGCTTGCCCTTCAGCTCCAGGACGAGCCTCTCGGCCGTCTTCTTTCCGACTCCGGGGATCTGGGTGAGCTTGCCCGTGTCGCCGCGGCCAACCAGGGTCGCGAGATCGTGCACGCTGACGCTCCCGAGGATGGCGAGCGCCAGCTTGGGGCCGACGTTGGGCACGCCGATGATGGTTCGGAACGCGACCTTCTCGGCCGCGGACGCGAAGCCGAAGAGATCGAAGATGTCCTCGCGGACGTGGGTGTGGACCCAGACCGTGACGAGGCCGGACGGATCCGCGGCGAGCCGACCCCGCGTGCCGAGCGGCATCGTCACCTCGTAGCCAACCCCTGCCACATCCAGGAGCACGACGGCGCCATCGTCATCGACGATGCGCCCCACGAGCCGGCCGATCAATTGTCCTGCGCTCCTTGTTTGATCCAGTCGCGCACGATGTCTCGTTGAGCTCGCGGCAGGAGATCACCGGTCTGCGGCATGGGCGTCCCGCAGGACGCCGTGCACGTGAGCGAGGCACACTCGAGGTCGCCGTCGAGCTTGTTCATGAGGAAGCTCGACTCGGGCTTGCCCGGATTCACGATCTTCATCGAGGCCGCGTGCGAGTCCTGGCCGACGAGGAGCGAGAGGATCTTCGGCACGTCCGAAGGCGTCACCTCCTGGTTGGGCTCGCCGAGGTAAGGCCGATAGCCGGAGGCAGGATCGGGGCTCGACGGGTCGCCGTGGCAGGAGGTCGTGAGCGCGCAGGAGTTCTCGAAGATGGGGAGCACGTCCTGGCGGAACGACCGCGTAGGGCCCGCTTCGTAGCAGGCGTAGTCGAAGCATTTGTCCTCGCCGAGCTCCTGCGTGCACGTCGAGCCGCCCGAGCCGGCGTCGTCGGAGCAGGCCGCGCCCACGGCGATGCACCCGGCGAGGGCGGTCGCGACGAGCGCGTGAACGAGGCGCGAGGGCGTCATGCGAGGCGAACCCTACCACGGTTTTTTGGCCTGCCCCGACCCGAAGCTCTAGGCTGGACGCGAGCTATGGTGCTGTCTTTCCAGCGTGGCGCCTTCGGGGTTCGGCGGGCCGCGGCCCTCGTGGCGCTGTCGGCCTTCGGGCTCGGGTGCTCGGCCGAGAAAGGCGAGCTGGCCCAGGAGCTCGATCGCCTGCGGACCGAGGTGGCGAGCCTCCGTTCCCAGACCTCCGCCCTCTCCGAGCGCATCGGCGCCGTCGAGGGGGCCCGGCCGGTCACGCCTGCGCGCGCGGCGGGTGGCGCGGCGCGGGGCGCAGCCGGAGAAGAGACCGCTGCGCAGCCGAGCGATCGGCCGGCCCTCGCGGTCGTTCGCCTCGGCCCCGAGAGCCCGCCGGAGGCCGTCAGCCCCGAGGCGGAGTCACAGCGCCCGCCGCCCGAACGGGTCGAGACGTCGGTCGCGCTCGCCTCCTTCGAGAAAGCGAAGAAGCTCTTCGAGCGCCGCCAGCTCGACCCGGCCCTCGAGGCGCTGAGCGCGTTCATCCAGACGTTCCCGGATCACGAGAAGGTGCCCGAGGCGACCTTCTTGCGCGGGCAGGTCCACGCGCAGAAGGGCGACAAGAAGCGGGCGGCCGAGCAGCTCGAGGCTGCGCTCGCGATGTCCGGAGGCACCGACATGGCCGCGGACGTGCTCTTCGAGCTCGCCAAGGCCAAGGACAAGCTCGGCGACCCGGCGGGAGCCAAGCGCGCGCGCGAGCGCCTCAAGAACGAATATTCGAACAGCTCGGCCGCGAAGCGGCTGCCGCGTTGAGATCGCCATGAAAGAAACCGGAAGGCTCCTCTCCTCAGTCCTCGTCCTCCTGACCTGCGCCACGAGCGCGCTCGCGCAGGACGAGGCCGGACCGACCACCGGACCCGGCGGCGACACCCAGATCAACATGCTGCCGGGCCCGACGACCACGAACACGACGACCACGCAGTCAGGCCCTGGGCCGGGTGAGGTCGACTCGCACCTCCCGTCGAGCTCGCAGTCGCTGACGGACGTGAACTCGTCGCGAGATCGCTTCGACCTCAACCGATCCGATCCGGCCGCGGCCTCGGCGCGCGGCAACAAAGACGGCCAATACGTGATCGGCGACTCGGGCGTGCCCAGCGCGCACAGCGTCCGCCGAGGGGACACGCTCTGGGGGCTCAGCGGTCAGTACTTCAAGAACCCGTACGCATGGCCGCGCCTCTGGTCCTACAACCCGCAGATCCAGAACCCCCACTGGATCTACCCCGGCGACCGCGTGCGCCTGCGCGTCGAGGAGACAGGCTTCCGCCAGCGCGCCGTGCCCGAGAAGACGGTCTTCTTGCGCAACTACGGCTGGGTGGACGACATCGGCAAATACAAGCGCGGCGAGGTCGTCGGCTCGCCCGACGACCAGATGTACCTCACGTTCTGGGACGACGTGTACGTGGAGCTCGAGTCCGACGAGAAGATCGAGCTCGGGCAAGAGCTCACGGTCTTCCGCGAGCTGCGCACGATGCGGGGCCGCGAGGCCGACGACGCGGGCGATCTGGTGCAGGTCGTCGCCACGCTCCGTGTCGACCGTTACAACCCGAAGACACACCTCGCCCGCGCGCAGATCACCGAGTCGCTCGACTCCGTCGAGCGCGGCGACTTCGTCGGCAACATCAAGCGCAAGTTCTTGATCGTGCCGCCGGTGAAGAACGACAAGTACATCGAGGCGCGCATCCTCACCGCGCTCTACCCGCACCAGTTCTTCGGCCAGCACCAGGTCGTCTTCCTCGACCGCGGGGCCAAACACGGCATCAAGCCGGGCAATCGCTTCATCGCGGTGCGCCGCGGCGACAGGTGGGTGGAGAGCCTGCCCGGCGCGGGCGCATCGGCGGACGACAAAGCGATGACCGAGGACGACCGCGACGCCGTCTTCAGCGAGCTCAGGACCGACGGCCCGGACGAGAAGTACCCGAACGAGACCTTCGCCGAGATCCGCGTCCTCGCCACGCGGGACAAGAGCTCGATCGCGATCGTCACCGAGGCCGGCTTCGAGATCGAGCGCGACACGATCCTGGTGATGAAGAAAGGCTACTGAGCGGAGAGGGGGGAGCGCTCCCTTCAGCGCGCCATCGTGCCGACGCCGGACTCGGTGAAGAGCTCGGCGACGACGACGTGGGGCGTGCGCTCGTCGATGAAATGGACGGAGTCGACGCCGCCGCGTAGGGCGCGCATGGCGCCGCGCGCGAGCGGGCGGGCGCGCTCGTCCACCGCGCCGGCCTCGAGCCGGTTCGCGAGCTCTTCCCCCGGGATCTCGGAGACGAGCATCCCGTCGAAGGTCAGCCCCGGCGCTTCGGCCAGGTAGATGAGCTTCTTGGCGCCGCAGGCGACCGCGATCTCCGCCGCCACCATGTCCACCCCGGGGGCGCTCGGCCCGCGAGCCTCGAGCTCCTCGGTGATCTCGGGCACGACCACCGGGATGTAGCCCTTGGCGAGGAGCGTCTCCACCACGTCGGGATCGACCGAGAGCCGCTCCGAGCCCTGGTCGAGGCGGAACAGGTTGCCGTCCGCGCCGGAGAGCCCGACCGCCCGTACGCCGGCGCGCGCCAGCGAGGTGACCACCAGCTCGCTCGCGCCTGCCTGGACCAGGATGGGGCGGAGGCCCACGGCCGAGAGCAGGCGGACGTCCTCCGCGAGGCGGAGCGCGAGGTCGCGTCTGCCCAGCGTGACCTGACCGTAGCGGATGACCGCGCGTGTTCCCGCGAAGCGCTCGATGAACCGGAGCGCCGAGACGAGCACCTCCGTCTTGAGCTCGGGGGTCTTCGTCTCCAGGCGGTGATCGCGCCGCACGGCGCCGCTCGGGCCGTCCGCCAGCACCGTCGCGTAGTCCGCGTTGATGCGGACGTAGTCGTACGACAGATCGCAGCCCCACGCGGTCGCGGCGTGCTCGCCGGAGCCGACGCGGATCACGATCTGGATCTCGTCCTCGCGGAGGCGGGCGCGCAGCGCGTCGGGCGCCGCGAGGGCGGGCGCGCCGCCGCGGAGCACCGCCGCGCCCATCATGGTCACGTCGATGCTCGTGGGGTCGAGCTCGATCTTGCGCTCCGCGGCGCGCGCGCCGAGCGCAGCGACGATGCGGCCGGCGCCCGGGTCGGCGCCGAAGAGGGCGGCCTTGACCAGGTTCGACTCCACGACGGACCGCGCCAGCGCGCGCGCGTCGTCGCGCGAGCTCGCGCCCTCGAGCCGGACGGTGACGAGGCGGCGCGCGCCCTCGCCGTCGCGCGCGACGGCTCGGGCGAGCTCCACGCAGATCTCGGAGAGCGCGCGCACGAACGCCTTGCCCGCATCCGAGTCGAGCGACTCGATGGCGGAGGCCTGCGAGAGCCCGTTCGCCATGGCGATCACGGCGTCGTTCGTGGACGTGTCGCGATCGACGGAGAGCATCTGGAACGACTCGTCCACCGCGGCGCGCAGCGCGATGGACAGCAGCTCCGGCCCGATGCGCGCGTCCGAGGCGATGAACGCGAGGACCGTCGCCATGTTCGGGTGGACCATGCCCGAGCCCTTGCCCACCCCCAGCAAGCGGACGCGCTTGCCCGAGACGAAGATCTCCCGGCGAGCGATCTTGGTCGTCGTGTCGGTCGTGAGGATCGCCTCGGCGAAGCCCGTGGGGTCGGGCACGAGCGCCTGGGCCAGGCCGTCCGCTGCCGCCTCGACCTTCGCGGCCGGGAAGGGGACGCCGATGACGCCAGTCGCCGCGGTGAGCACCTCCTCCGCTCTCACGTCCACCGCGCGCGCGACCGCCTGCGCGACGGCCTCGTCGTCTTCGGCTGCGCGAGGCCCACACATCGCGTTGGCGTTGCCGCTGGCCACGACCACGGCGCGCACGCCCGAGCGAGGCAAGAGCGACGCGGAGCGCCGGACGCTGGCCGCCCGCGTCTCCGAGGTGCTGAAGCACCCGGCGGCCGATGCCGGAACCTCCGACAGGAGCAGGCCGAGATCCCGGCGCTTGACCTTGATCCCGCAGGCCATCCCTGCGAAGGAAAAGCCCATGGGTACCTTGCCGTCGGAGCTCGGAGCGCTCTCCACGTCGCGCCTCTTACGGGGGAAGGCGCTGCGTGACAAGGCCACCCTGTTGACTCGCTGAATACGGACAAGCGAGCTCGCTCGGTGCCTTCGTCGCGCGCGCCTGAATTCGTCTGGTAACACCAGAGAAGCGGCTCCGTGGCGGAATGGCAGACGCGGCGGATTTAAAATCCGCGGCCCGCAAGGGCGTCCCGGTTCGACCCCGGGCGGAGCTACCGAGAAGTGCGCGGGCGAAACGCGCGCGGTCAGAAACCGCGCCGGGGCGGCGTCGCTCGCGGGCGTATGCTTCCCTTCTCCACCAGCTTCCTCGCCGAGCTCCTGGCGCTCCCTCGCGAGATCCTCGCTTACGAGGCCGGCCGCCGCATCGCGACGATGCGTCCGGGCCGCTTCGTGCTCGAGACCGACTCGGGGGCCTTTGCCATCGACAACGCCGTCCGCGACGGCGCGGTCCTCGGAGGCCTCACCGACTCGGCCCACGCGCAGATCCTCACGCGCTACGACGAAGAAGAGGAGGAGCTGCCCCGGGTCGCCGAGGTCGCCGTCTGGGACGTCCTCTTCGAGGGGTGGCCCATCGAGGTCGTGCTCGTCACGTACCCGACCGGGGACTGCACGGAGTCTCGCCACTACGTGATCGCGGAGAGCCGGGCGGTGGCCGAGGCGTTTTTCACGCGGGTCTGCGCGCACGCGTCCGAGGTCGACGGCGAGATCCTCGTCTTCGAGGCGGGCTCGTGGCGCAAGGACGAGCGGCTCTTCGCCGCCGCCACCAAGACCTCGCTCGACACGCTCGTGCTCCGAGGCTCGCTCCGGGACGACATCCTGGACGACGTGCGGAGCTTCTTCTCCTCGCGCGCGGTCTACGAGCGATACGGCGTCCCCTACAAACGCGGCATCCTGCTCTACGGGCCTCCCGGCAACGGCAAGACACACTTCCTGAAGGGCCTGCTCGGCAGCCTCCCGGAGACGCCTTGCCTCTACGTGAAGAGCCTCGTGGCGTCCTACCGGAACGATCACGAGGCGATCCGGCGCATCTTCAAGCGTGCCCGGACGGTCGCGCCTTGCCTGCTCGTCTTCGAGGACCTCGACACGCTCATCTCGGACGACAACCGTTCGTTTTTCCTCAACGAGCTCGACGGCTTCGCCGAGAACACGGGCGTGGTCGTGCTCGCGACGACCAACTACCCGGAGCGGATCGACCCCGCGATCATCGACAGGCCGAGCCGGTTCGATCGGAAGTACCTGTTCGATCTCCCGTCCGCGGACGAGCGGTCCACGTACCTCGAGCGCTGGAGCGCGGCCGTCGACCCGGCGATGCGCCTCTCCGAGGAGGCCATCCGCGACCTGGCCAAGGCCACACACGGCTTCTCCTTCGCTTACCTGAAGGAGCTGACGATGAGCGCGACGATGGCGTGGATCCGGGACAAGGGCGACATGACGCGCGTCATGCGTCAGGTCCTCTCGCTCATGAAGGAGCAGGCGCAGTCGGGGCGCGCTCCGGCGGCGTCGCGGGCGGGCAAACGCGTGGGCCTCGTCCCCGAGGCCTGATCGCTCACCCCTCGAGGTGGGCGCGGAGGCGCTTCATCGCGTGGTGGAAGTTGGACTTGGCCGACTCCTCCGAGGTGCCCATCTGCTCCGCGACCTCGGCGAAGCTGAGCTCGCGGAACAGCCGCAGCTCGACGCTCTGCTTCTGCTTCGGCGGGAGCTCGTCGAGCGCGGCGAGGAGGCGGGCCTTCGCTTCCCGAGCGACGAGCCGCGCGGTGCCGAGCGTGTTCGTGATGAGGTCCGCCTCGTCGACGGGGGAGGGGACCTCACGGCGCGTGTCGCGGATGTGGTTGAGCGCCACGTTCACGGCGATGCGATGCAGCCACGATCGGAAGCTCGACTCGCCGCGAAAGCTCTCGAGCTTGTCGAAGGCGCGCAGGACCGCGCGCTGCGCGACGTCGTCGGCGTCGCCTTCGCTGACGTAGCGGCGCACGAGCCGGACGATCAGCGGGCGGTGCCGGCGCGCGAGCTCTTCCCGCGCGGGCCGGTCTCCGGCGCGAGCCCGCTCGACGAGCTCCTCGTCCGTCACCGGCCCTCCGGCACACACGTGGACTCGAACGTCCCGCGGCCTCCGCGGCTCGTCTTGGCCACGAACTCGCGGGTCCCGTCGAAGGTGAGCGTCACGGTGAGCCCGCCGAGCTTCCTCCGGACCGTGACGGTGCCCTCGGGGCAGGTCCCGACGGGGCCGTTCCGGGTGAGATCGTCGATCTCGACCTCGATGCCGCGCAGGCCGATGCGGGTCGAGCTCGAGCCGCTGACGGAGATCGTCCCGTCGCCCGGTGAGGTAAGCGTCAGGCTCGTGTCGTGCTCGACGTTGCGCCCATCCGCGGCCTGGCCGGAGAAGCTCCCCGACCACTCGAGCGTGCGCGCCTCCCCTTCGATGGTGATCGTCCCGGTCGCCGCGTACGACGCGGGCGCGGAGTCGATCGTGAGGCCTTCCGTCTCGATGTCGATCACGAAGGCGCCGGCGTCGGGTCCCGGGGAGAACGTCGCGATCTGCTTCCCGCTGACCTCGTGCCGCCCCCAAGGGCCGGTGCAGCCGTCGAGGGTGTAGGTGACTCGATTCCCCGAGGTCTCGACCGTGAGGCACCCCGCGGGCTCCGCCAAGGTCGAGAGCGCCTCTTGCGCGGCGACCGCGCTCGCCAGGGTCACGGTCTGGGCGGAGAGCACGTAGGTCGGGGCGGCGGCGACCGCGGTGCCCACCGAGAGGACCTCCTCGCTGTCCTCCTGGTCGTGCACGATCTGCTTGGCCTCGGCCGACAGCAGGCCGCCCTCCGGGTCGAGCCCGCACGCAAGGAGCGAGAGGGCCGACCCGAGCAGGCATCCCGCAGCCGCTTTCACGTTCCCTGGGACACGCGTGATGCTCATGAGGTCAAATCCTGGGATCGGGGTGGGTCGAGGTCAGCCGCAGTGCGCGGTCTGGGAGCCGCTGCCAGGGATGCAGGAGAGGCCGATACGCGAGCAATCGAAGGTCGTCGGTTGTCCTTGGACGCAGAGGAGCACCTCGTCGCCCTGGCAGAGGTTCAGGCCGACGTCGTAGGGGCTGCAGGTCGCGTCGGGCCTCGCGCACCGCGCGGTTCCGCCCTCTTCGACGCAAACCATCTCCATGGAATCACACTCGACCTCGGCGGCGAGGAGCCCGCCGGAGGGCTGGCGAATCGCGCAGGCGCGGGCGCGGCGCTCGGCGTCGGCGCAGCGCTGCTGCCCGATCTCGTCACACGCGGTCTGTCCGTTCGAGGCGACGCAGCCGGCGGGCGCCTGGCAAGAGAGGCCGTAGGTCTCGCAGGAGAGCCCCACGTTCAGGCCGTCGGCCGTGCACTCGAAGACGTATTCGGAGTCACACCACAGATCCGGCGTCGAGCAGGTTCCGACCGCACAGCCGACGCCGCCCGCCCCCGGATCGACACACGTACTGCCTGGCGCGATCACCCCGCCCACACATTGGGCCGTCACGCCTTCCGGGCACAAGACTGTGTCTTTCCCGGAGCAGAGGTCTTCCTGGCTGCCACCGCAGGTCTCGATCGGGTCGCCACTGACGACAAAAGGAAGGTGGCTCGCCGCCTCGCCGCAGTCCGTCTCGGCGATGATCTTTCCGAACAGCTCGTCGCGCAGCGGCTCGAAGCCCACGCGGCCCGCTTCGAGCGGAGCCGTGAGCCAGTCGACACACGCCGAGTAGTTCCAGGCGGTGGGCCGTCCCTCGGCGTCCGTCTGGACGAGCGGGATCCCGGTCGAGAGGAAGATGGAGCCGCCGAGCGTCGGGCAGCGAAACACGACGGAGCAGAGGTTGGCTGCTTCGAAGAGCGGCAGCAGGCTCGCCGGCCCTTCGGGCTCGCCCCCGCCCGCGCCGCCGCCGCCGTTCGGCGGGGCGCCGCCCAGATCCGGCTCGAGCCCTTCGAACGAGGTGCACGCGCCGATGGCGGCGAGGGTCGAGGCAGCTGCGAGCGCCCGCGGAGAGGCCCACTTCATCTCGGCGCGCTCGCGTAGGGGCTCGGATGCAGGTCGGGTCGCGCGCTCGGCGTCGAGGTCGCGGCCGACGGCGCGCTCCGTCGCGGGGGCGGCGGAGGTCGGGCCGAGCCGCTCGGGCTCGCGCTCTCGGTCGCGCTCGGAGCAGAGGGCTCGAGGCGCGGCGAGAGCAGGGGGGCCGCGCTCGCGCCGATCGTGGGGCTCGGTGATGCGGTGGCAGATCGATCGGGCGCGCTCGTGTTCGCGGAGGCGCCGGCCGCCGTGTCGGTGCCGCGGCTCGCCACCAACAGAAGGAGGAGTGCGCCGGCTGCGCCCAGCCCCGCGAGCGCCGGCCACGCGAACGCACGCGGAGGCCTGGCCGGAGGCGCGGGGTCGTCCACCGCGGAGAGCGGTGTCTCGGCGGCCTCTCCGGTGCGCCCGCCGCCGTCGTCGCCATCGTCCGAGCCGGATGCCGACACGTGTGCGATGGCGGCGGCGATTCGCTCGCGCAGCCGCGTGAGCTCCGCGCCGAAGACCCGCTCGACGAGCTCCTTCACGTCTTCGTCGTCGGCAGGCTTCACGGCGCTGCCGATCGCCTTGGCCAGCTCCGCCGCGGTAGCGAAGCGCTCCTCGGGCGCCCGCGCGAGCGCGCGGCGGACTACGGGAGCGAGCTCCGGGCACGCGGCGTCCACCAGGCTCGTGTCCGGCGGCGTGGTGAGGACCTTCGCCATGACAGAAGCGTCATCCTGTCCGTCGAACGCCCGCTTGCCGGTGAGTGCCTCGAACAGGACGGCGCCGGCTGCGAACACGTCGGCGCGCCTGTCCACCCGCTCCTCCCCTATCTGCTCCGGCGCCATGTACGAGAGCTTCCCCTTGAGGACGCCCGTTCGTGTCGCGGACATCCGCCGCTCGGCGCGCGCGATGCCGAAGTCGATGAGGCGGGTGGTTCCGTCGCTGCCGACGAGGAGGTTCTGGGGGCTCACGTCGCGGTGGACGATCTCGAGCGGCTGGCCCAGCAGATCCTTCGCCTCGTGTGTTGCGTGTAGCCCCCGCGCGGCGTCGATCAGGATCCGCGCTGCGATCGCGGGCTCGAGCCGCTCGCCCGCCTTGCCGAGCTCCCGGAGCAGCCGGGCGAGGCCGAAGCCCTCGACGTAGTCCTGCACGAGGACGAGCTCGCCGCCCGTGTCGAGGACGCCGGTGACGGCGACGACGTTCGTGTGCCGGACGAGCGCCGCGAGGCGCGCTTCGTCGCTGGCCATGGCGAAGACCTCCGGATCCTCCACCAGGTGACGGTGCACCCGCTTGAGCGCGACGAGCCGCTCGAAGCCGGCGTCTCCGAGCTGCCGGGCGAGCAAGACCGTCGCCATCCCGCCGCTCGCGAGCTCGAAGAGCACGTCACAGTCGCCGAGACGCTCAGAACCAGCCATGCGCGCGTACGCCGCCCGGCGAGACACCGATGACGGTCCCTTTGCCCCAGTCGATCGCGAAGAGCGCGACCGACGTCGTCACGAGCGCGAGGCCGGCCGTGACCCCGATCATGACGTTGGTTCGATCCTGCTTGAGCTTGCCGTCATCGTATTGGCGCTGCGTGCGCTCGTCCTCGGGGATGTCGAGGTATTGGCCCCGCGCGACGAGCGTGTCCACCCCGGAGGCGATTGTGAGCGCGCCCGCGAGCGCGGTGGTGCCGAGGAAGGGAGCCATCAGCCATGGGGTGACGCCGCTGCGTCGCTCGGGCTCCGGCGCGGTGCGCGCGACGGGCGGCACAGGTGGGGCGGGCGACGGGGTAGCCGGCGGCTCCTCGAGGAGCACGGTCTTCGTGCTGCCCTCCTCCACGCTCACCTCACGCCGCGCGCGCGCCGCTCCGAACTCCGCCTCGACCAGGTGTGTGCCTGCGTTCACGAACACGGTGGAGCCTCGAACCGGTCGGCCGTCGACCGCGAGCCTGGGCGAGGACGGCGCCACGATCTCGATCTTCCCGAGCCGCCGCCCGAGCTCCACGAGGGCGCGCGTCGCCTCGTCGCGATCGGGAGCGTCGCTTGGCGCCTCGCGCACGTAGAGCTGATAGAGCGTCGCCGCGCGGGCGTGCTCTCCCGCGCGATCGAACGACCGCGCCGCGTTCCACAGCGCCGCGGGCTGCGGGTCCGCCGCATACGCCGCCTCGAACGCTTCGGCTGCGCGCAGGAAGTCGCCCGCCTCGAACGCCTCCTCTCCGGTCGTGAACCGCTCGGCCGCGACCGCCGGATCTCCGGGCTGTGCCGACGCCGAGCGCGGCGCGGCGACGACCACCAGGGAGAGAAGGATCGCGCCGAGGCGGGCGCTCATGTGACCAGCCTACACCAGGCGCGGAGCTGGCCAGAAACCGAGCTCGCTCCCGCCCGGGCACCACAATCCCCCGTTTCTGGTCTTTGCCGCCGGGCGCAGTAGACTTCGAGCAATGGACCTGCGGGACTTCTTCGCTGCCCACCTCGCCGCGGCGCTCGCGCACCGGGTGGACAGGCCTGCCGCGATCGCGGCGCGCGCGTACGAGCTCGCAGACGCGTTGCTCGTCGAGCGCGCGCGCGGGCTCGTGTCGTATGGGCAGCCGATCTCGGAGGAGGACGTCGAGTCCTTCTTCGCGGAGCAGGCCCCGGTTCTTTCGGATTATTCGGCTCGCGAGGCGTTTTTCCGACCCGAGGGCCTGCTCGACGAGCCTGCGCCCATCGAAGAGAGCGACGAGGAGCTCGACGCCGCTTACCTCGAGCCCAGCTACGACCCGCGCTGGGAGGTCGAGCCCAAGTGGGAAGAGCCGCCACGCTCGGAGCGTCCGGGCCTGGCGCGCACGACGCCCGTGGCTCCCGAAGCGAAGAAACGCCAGGCGTGATGCCGCGCGTGGAGGCCACCTGCTCGCAGATGGCCTTGCATTCGCTGCCGGCGTGCGCATGGTCCTCCTGCAATGAAGAAGAACCCTGGCCTCGCCGCTGTGCTCTCGCTGATCGTCCCCGGGGTGGGGCAGATCTACAACGGGGCGTTCTTGCGGGGCATCTTCTGGCTGGTGATCACGCCCGGCTTCTGGATTGGAAGCGGCGGCACGCTCGGCTGGGTCTGCCACCTCATCTCGGCATACACGGCGTATCGCTACGCGGAAGACTTGAATCGGCGGCCGTAAGCCTCGCGCTCCTCGTCGCCGCTGGCGCGGCGCTCCTGGGTTGCCCCGCAGAAGAAGCACGCGGCGGGGGGCTCGAGAGCGCCGCGGTGCTTTCGAGCGACGTCGCCGACCAAGACACGACCGCGCCGACGACGTGGCCCGATCGCGAGCCGGACGAGCTGCCCTGGCCCGAGGTGCCGCCTTCCCGCCGCATCTCGGTCTACCTGGACGCAGGCCACGGCGCCGCGGACAACCCCGGCAACACCTCCTGCTTCTGCGTCCACGAGCAAGACTTCACTCGCTCCCTCGCCGACGACGTCGCCGCGACGCTGGAGGAGTCGGGGCGCTTCTGGGTGGTCGGCAGCCGCGCCGGCGACCAGCTCGTCGCCTACGCCGCGCGCGTGGAGGAGGCCACGCGGCTCAAAGCTGACGTGTTTGTCAGCTTGCACTCCGACGTGCGAGGCAAGAAGGAGGCGTGGTCGCCCGAGCCCACGGTCTCGTGCCAGCGCGCGACCGACGCGCCGGGCTTCAGCGTCCTCTACTCCGACGAAGGCGAGGCCGCGCTCGTCGCGCGGCGGCTCGCGCTGGCGGAGCGCGTGGCCGCGAGCATGCGCGAGGCCGCGTTCGTCCCGTACGGGGGCGCAGAATATGCCGGGCTCTACGAGGCCGGTCAGGCAGGGGTGTTCGTGGACAGGCACGAGCCCAAGAAGCGGATCTTCGTGCTCCGCCGCCCGACCATGCCCTCGATCATCGTCGAGACGCACAACGCCCTCGATCCGCGCGAGGCCGAGCGCTGGGAGGACGTGGGGGTGCGCAGGGCGTTCGCCGCGGCGCTGGGGCGCGCCATCCTGGACGTCGCCCGCTGAGCGCGTCCCGCGCAGTGATAACCTCGCCCTCGATGCAGATCGAGAAGAGCCCCGCAGACGCGGTCCGGCACATCCAGAGCGGTCAGCGCGTGTTCATCCACGGGAGCGCGGCCACGCCCACCTCGCTGCTCGAGGCGCTCCTTCACCGCGCCGGCGAGGTGACGAAGATCGAGCTCGTCGCCATCAGCACGCTGGGCGAGATCGACTGGGATCGCCCGAACGTGAGGGAGCACGTCTTCCTCAACTCGCTCTTCGTCTCGGCCAACGTGCGGCAGTGGGTGGACCAAGCGAACGGCGACTACACCCCGGTGTTCCTCAGCGAGATCCCGCTGCTCTTCCGCCGCGGCGTCCTCCCCGTCGACGTCGCGATCCTCCAGGTCTCGCCGCCCGACAAACACGGATACTGCTCGCTCGGCACCTCGGTCGACGCGGCGCTCGCCGCAGCCGAGACCGCAAAGCTCATCATCGCGCAGATCAACCCGCGCATGCCGCGCACCCTGGGCGACGGGCAGCTGCACGTCTCGCGGATCCACTACGCCATCGAGGAGCCGCGCGAGCTGCCCGAGGTGAGCTACGCAGCGGAGGCCGACGGCGTCACCGAGGCGATCGGAGAGCGCGTCGCGGCTCTCGTCGAGGACGGCTCGACGCTGCAGATGGGGATCGGGAGCATCCCCGACGCCGTGCTCCGGTTCCTCGTGAACCACAAGCGGCTCGGGGTCCACACCGAGATGTTCAGCGACGGCGTCGTGGACCTCGTGAAGCGGGGCGTCATCACGAACGAGGCGAAGAAGGTCGAGCCGGGGCGGATCGTGAGCGCCTTCGTCCTCGGGACGAGGAAGGTCTATGATTTCATCGACGACAACCCCCTCGTCGCGCTCCGCGACGTCGGGTGGGTCAATGACACATCCGTCATTCGAAAGAACGAGAAGGTCGTCGCCATCAACAGCGCGCTCCAGATCGACCTCACCGGGCAGGTCTGCGCGGACTCGCTCGGGACGCTCCAGTTCTCGGGCATAGGGGGCCAGATGGACTTCGTGCGCGGGGCGGCGCTCTCGCCGGGCGGCAAGCCGATCATCGCGCTCCCCTCCACGACCAAGAAGGGCGTCTCGCGCATCTGTGCCGTGCTCAACCCGGGCGCCGGCGTCGTGACGACGCGTGGCCACGTACACTGGGCCGTGACGGAGCACGGGGTCGTCAACCTCTACGGCAAGGGCCTGCAGGAGCGCGCCCAGCTGCTGATCGGCATCGCGGCGCCTCAGCACCGCGAGGAGCTCCTCCGGCAATACAACGACCGCTTCGTCCACCGCAGCTCGTGAGCGCGGAGGCGGCCGAGCTCGTCAAGAGCCGCGGGTACGTCGTCTTGCCCCGGCTGCTCTCGCCCGCGCTCTGCGCGCAGATCGTCCTCGATCTCGAGGCCGACTACGGAGACGGCGCGCGCGCGAACAGAGACGACGGGCACGTCGTCCGCGACGTCGGCCGCGTCAGCGAGGCGGCGCGCGAAGCCCTCTCGCACCCCGAGGTGCTCGGCGTTGCGGCCGCCTACCTGGGCGGCGACGTGTGCGTCGAGGCGACGGCCGGCATCGTCTCGGACGCGCGGCGCCCCTTCATGCCCTGGCACTGCCACGTGGGCGGGATCGACCAGGAGCGCCTGCGACCGCTCCTCCCGACGCTCCACATCGACGTGCCCCAGCGGGTCATGGGCCTCTTGTATCCCGGTGGTTGCGATGGCGACAGCGGGCCGCTCCTTGTCCATCCGCGACGGCTCGGCGACCCGCTTGGTCCGCCGGGTGACCCCAAGGACCCCGCCTGGCCGGGCGCGATCGAGATCCACGTCGAGCCTGGCACGGTCGTCGTTGCCGACGAGGCCCTCTACCACGCCGTCTTGCCGCAGCGGCGGCCCGGGCTTCGCGTGATCGTCGGCGCGTATTGGGTGCGCGCTTCAGTCACAAGGGTCGCCGGGCGCGCCGGCTGAGGGCACACGCGGCACGCCCGCCGCCAGGCTCGCGAGGAAGCAGGCGTAGGCGTGTTTCGGGGTCTGGGTCTGGAAGACCACCTCGTGACCGTCCTCGACGCCGTCTTCGGCGGTCTGGGTGAGGATCGCCGTGGCCGGCTCTCCCGCCTTCGACGCGGTGTTCCCCGAGGCCGGGAGGGAGGTCGCGCCGCGACCCGCGAAGGGAAGGAGCGAGAGGATCGGATCGAGCTCGGCCAGCTCGGGGCTCTGGCTGTCGAGCGCCTCGCCTGCGAGATCGAGCCCGAAGGAGAGGCTCGTCGCGTTGGCGATCGGCGGCATGATGTAGTGGTCGACGATGCCCTGCATCATGAGGACGTGACGGGGGCCCCCCGTCAGCGGCTCCGCGACGACGTGCCGCCCATAGATCGGATCGTCGGCGGGCTCGCCCGCCCACTGGAGCATCGAGAGGAGCGGTGAGCTCTCTTCCAGCGAATAGCCGGTCGCGGTCAGCCCGAGGAGCACCTCCGCGAGCGGCTTCACGGCGAGCGGCTTCTGTTTGTAGAGCATGTTCGCGAGGAAGCTCCCGCCGGCCCCGCTGAGCACGATTCCCCGGTATCGAGGCTCGAACACGAGCGCGAGCGGCGCGATGGACGCGCCCATCGAGTGGCCCATGATCGCCATCGCGTCGAATCGCGCGAGGTCGTTCGGCGCCGACGCGCCGGGGCAGTCCGACACGTCGACGGTGACGCCGTCGAGCACGTGGGGCAAGAGCGCGAGCTCGAGCGCGGATTGGCGCACGTTGTCTCGCAGCGCCAGCGGGTTCTGGAAATTGAAGACGAGCAGCTGCTCGTCGCCGTTCGTCACGTTGCGGAGCCCGCCGTGTGGCCCGTCGACGCTCGCGCCGGCGTATCCGGACCGCGCGAGCTCGAGGGCCGGCCCCGACCCGGGGATCATGACGTCTCCGTTTGCGTCGCGGACGCCGCGATCCACGAGCGGGCGGTCTCCGCCGCCTCCGGTCCGGGAGAACACCAGCAGCGGATAGCCCTCGGCCGGCATCGGTGCCTTCGGCACGGTGACGACGAAGCGCGCCGTCTCGTGCCCTTGCAAGATCGGCACGCCGGCCGCGTCGAGGACGAACCCACCCCCTTCCTCGGAGAACGGCGGTGTCCCGGCCTGGAAGACCGGCATGTCGATTGTGGATGCGTACACGCAATAGGTCGGAAACTCGTCGGTCCGCGCGAAGGCCCCGTTGGGGGCGGGCAGGTGGCTCTGGCGAGCGCCGTCGATGGCGCGGCCCATCGTGGAGACCGGATCGCCGGTCGTGAACACGGTCAGCCCGACCACGTCCGCGGGGCCGATGCCACCCGCCTCGAGCGCGGCGAAGACCTGGTGCCGCGCCGCGGCTTCCTCCGTCATCCCTGCCGGGGTCTTGCCGCTCCGAAGATCTTTCACAGACTGCGCAGCGTCGAGCGCCGTGCCGGCCGCGTCGCGAACGCCGCGCGTGATCACGACCGCGTAGCGTGTCTTGGGGCGGAGCGGCATCCCCTGGAGCGGGATGATGGAGAGGAGGTTTTCGGCGCCGAATGGGCCGGGGTCGACGGCAAAATGGCTCCGGACCGGGTAGCGGACCAGGTAGTCGGGCGAGGTCTCGTCGACGCCGAGGAGCTGGACGGACGAGGTCGCCTCGACGCTCCCGGCGAGCGACGGGAGCGATGTGGGATCGAGCGCGGCCGTGGCGCGGAAGAAGATGCCCGACGAGATGCCGAACCCGTCCGTGTCGTTCGCCACCATGTCGAGCACGCGATCGACGAGGAAGATCGCCTGCGGGTTGGGGAAGCCGGTCACGATCGGCCGGCCGTCTGCGTCGCGTCGCGCGTCGCTCGGGAACGGCGCGTCGAAGAAGCCGGAGCCTTGGCCGTAGCTCATCATGAGCGTCGTCCGCGTGTCACAAGGCGCCTCGCAGGTCTCGTCGTCGGAGCAGGTCGCGGCCGCGAGGGCGGACACCGCGAGGAGGAGGCGCGCACCGCGAGAGGCCATGATGAGGAGGAGAGCACGACCGGCGGGGAGAGCGAAGCATTGCCGAGGTGGTCCCCCTTGGTGCATCGTCGTCGCAATGGTGCTCGACTATGACGGCGCGCGGCGAGCGATCGCGGGGCGGGACCTGCCGGCGGTGGTCGTCGATCTCGACGCCTTCGACCGCAACCTCGAGCGCCACGTGCGCAGGGCGGGCGAGAGCGGCGTGTCGGTTCGCTTCGCGACGAAGTCGATCCGTGTCCCCGCGCTGATCGATCGCGCGCTCGCGGCGCCGAACGCGCGCGGCCTGATGTGTTTCACCGTCCGCGAGGCCGCGGCGCTCGCACGCCGCGGGCACGATGATCTGCTCGTGGCGTATCCGACGCTCGAGCGCTCGGCCGTCGAGCTGCTCACCGCTCTGACGGAGGAGGGAAAAACCGTCAGCTTGGCCGTCGACTCACGCGAGGCGGTCGCGCGACTCTCGGCGGCGTCGCGGGGTCGCGGCGTCTCGCTCCGGATCGTGATCTGCGCCGACATGAGCCTCCGTCTCGGCCGAGGCCGCGTGCACCTCGGCGTCCGGCGGTCCCCGCTCCACGATCCCGAGGACGTGGTCCTCGTGGCCGAGGCGGCGCGTGACGCGGGGCTCACCGTGCACGGCCTGCTCGGCTACGAAGCGCAGGTCGCCGGGCTGGGGGACGAGAGCCCGTTCGACAGCGGCGCCGTGCGCCTCGCCAAGCGCGCGATCCGCAGCGTCTCGATGACGGAGCTGAGCGATCGCCGCTCGCGGATGGCCGACGCGCTCCGCGCCCGCGGGCTCACGCTCGCGTTCGTGAACGGCGGCGGCACCGGTTCGATGGATCTGACCACGCCGGCCACGGGCGTGACGGAGGTGAGCGCGGGCTCGGGGCTCTTCAAGCCGCTCCTCTTCGACGCCTACCGGAGCGAGTTCGTACGCAGCCTGGAGCCCGCGTGTTTCTTCGCGCTGGAGGCGGTTCGCCGGCCCGCGCCGGGCATGGTGACGTGCCTCGGCGGCGGCTACGTCGCCTCGGGCTCGGCGGGGCCCGACAAGCTGCCGCGGCCGTGGCTTCCGGAGGGCTTGTCGCTCTCCGGGGCCGAAGGCGCCGGCGAGGTCCAGACGCCCGTTCTCGGCGCCGCCGCGGACGCCGTCGCGCTCGGCGATCCGGTGTTCTTCCGGCACGCCAAGGCGGGCGAGGTCATGGAACGTTTCCGGGAGGTGATCCTCGTCGAGGGCGGCGAGATCGCCGGCGTGGTGCCGACGTATCGGGGTGAAGGCCTGTGCTTCTGCTGAGGGCCCGGCCGGTCAGCTTCCCGCGCTCCCGACGAGCAGCTGCTCGCCGCGCTCGTAGATGACCTGCGCTCGCCCGACGAGGAGCGGGTCGGCGGTGCCCACGCGATCGGCGTCCTTCGACGTGTACGGCATGCGCTGGAGCAGGTAGCGGATTGCGTTGAGGCGCGCGCGCTTCTTGCAATCGCTCTTCACGACGATCCAGGGCGCGTCCGCGGTGTCGGTGGAGAAGAACATCGCCTCCTTCGCCTTCGTGTAGTCCTCCCATTTGTCGAGGGAGGCCTTGTCGATCGGCGACAGCTTCCATTGTTTGAGCGGGTGCACGGCGCGCTCCTTGAAGCGGCGCCGCTGCTCCCGGCGGCTCACCGAGAACCAGAACTTGAAGAGGTGGATGCCCTGCCGCACGAGCATGCGCTCGAACTCCGGCGCCTGGCGCATGAACTCCTGGTACTCGGCGTCGGTGCAGAAGCCCATCACGCGCTCGACGCCGGCGCGGTTGTACCAGCTGCGATCGAAGAGGACGATCTCCCCCGCGGTCGGCAGGTGCTGGACGTAACGCTGGAAGTACCACTGGCCGCGCTCCTGGACCGACGGCTTCTCGAGCGCCACGACCCTGGCGCCGCGGGGGTTCAGGTGCTCCATCACGCGCTTGATGGCGCCACCCTTGCCGGCGGCGTCGCGCCCCTCGAAGAGCACGACGACGCGCGCGCCTGTCTCCTTCACCCAGGCCTGCAGCTTGAGCAGCTCGACCTGCAGGCCGTACTTCTGCCTTTCGTAGCTCTTCCGCGAGAGCAGGTACCGGTACGGGTAGCCACCTTTTTTCCAGCCGGGGCTCAGCTCCTCGTCCGCCTCGCGCCGCGCCTTGGGGCGCTTGAGGCTCTCGTCGAGGACGTCCCGCAGGATGCGGGTCGCGTCCTCGGGATCGGTGGTCGCGAGCAGATCCCGGATCGCCCCGCTCTTCTGTTCGAGCGCGGCGGTCGTCGCGGCGTCGATGCTGTCCGCGGCCATTCCTTCGTCGGTCAGGGTGGGGGCGATGTCGCCCTCCTGCGTCCTCCTCGGCTTCTTGCCGCGCGCGGTCCGGCTCGAGCCCGGCGTCCGCGGCTCGACATCGTCCGATTGAAGGAGGCCGTGCCCCGAGATCTCCTCGCTCTTTCCGTTCGTGCCCATACCGTCCATGACGGTACGAAGAAGCCCGGGTGACAGCCCAGTGAATTTTCCTCTTTGATTCACCTGGCAAGCCAGGTGGAAGTCAGGCGTTACGTTGCGTCACCGCCTCGGGCCTTCGACTCCGGGGCGATCACGTCGAGCATGACGTCGAGCGCGACGGGGTCCACCGGGAAGAAGTGCCTCACCCCGAGCACGTCCCGCGAGAGGCGCTCGAGCGGGTGGGGGGGCTCGAAGCTCTCCATCCCGACGACGGAGCGCGCCGCGTCGACCGCGCGCTCGGCTGCAGCCGCGGTCGCCATCTTCGCGCCGAGGAGGGCGACGCGATCCGTCGGGCCGCGGCGCGCTCGCGCGGCGAGCGCCCGCGTGATGGCCATCGCGGCGGTGGCCTCTTCGAGCGCGCTCGCGAGCTCGCTGCGGCTGGCCCGGCGCACCGCCGGGCCCGTCCGGTCGGCGCGCAGCTGTTCGAGCGCGATCAGGGCTGCCCGCCGCGCGATACCGGCGCAAACGGCGCACAGCCCGATCATCGCGGTCTCCCACGAGGGCAGCTCGGCCGCGGACTCGACGAGCGTGACGACATCGTCACGGTCGACCTCGACGTCGTCGAAGTGCACGGCTCGTGTGGAGGACGCGCGCAGTCCGGCGCTCGCCCAGCTCGGCTCGACGCGAACGCCCCGGCGTTCCGTCTCGACGAGCAGCACCGCGCTCTTGTTCCCGTAGGGCACGAGGGCTGCCAGCCCTTCGATGACCCCGGCGCCGCTGACGCGGCGGAGCGATCCTCGGAGGGCGGCGCCGCTCGAGGTGCGCTCGACCGCGGCGCGCGGTGTGTCCGCCGGCGGCGCCGCCCCGAACCCCCACAGGGTGCCGGGCTTCGTCACGCGCGCTCGCTGGGCCTCGCTCCCGGAGGAGGTGGCGAGGTGGAGGACCGCGGCGTGCATCGTCAGGACGACGCCGGCCGCGGGGAACATCGTCGCGATCCCCACGAGCACCTCGACGAAGAGAGGAAGCGCAGAAGGGTCGGTCGAGATGGCCGAGCGGTCGAGGCCACGGTCGATCAACGAGCGCAGCGTCCGCGCGGCCGTGCCCTCCGGGACGTCGGTGCGCGCCCACTCCAGATCGGCGTCGAGGAGCGTGGGATCGAGCTCCGCACGCGTCGCGTCGGGGAGCTCGAGATCAAGGACCATCATCGTCGAACCTGGGCACGCGTGGGCCGAGCGTGAAGTAGATCGAGCGGGCGTCGCTCGCGGCAGGGAGGCCGAAGAAGCGAGCGTACCAGCGACCGGCTCGATCGAGGCCCGCCCCGATGCGCCGCGAGAGCGAAGGACCGAGCCGACCGAGCTCGGCCGCGCGAGACCAGGGCAACACGCGGCCGCGGTAGTGGACGTAGCGCGCCTCGAGCGTCGGCTCGGCATCTCTCGTGAGATCCCAGCCCTCGAGCGCCCACCTGTCGGCGTCCCGATCGCCCGTGACGCGCTCGCGGGGGACCACGACGTACCCACGGGTCCTCACGCTGCCGCCGGAGACCGAGAAGCCCACGCCGTGGATCCACTCATCCATCAGGTTGCCGGAGCGAAGACCGCCCTCGGGCGCCGCGAGCACGGCGCGGAGCCGCGCGCGGTCGGCGCCGTCGGTCCGGACGTAGAGCTTCGTCGCGCGCCGACCGTCCGGCGCGTGGACGGTGCCCAGGTGGAGCGGCAGCCCGGCCACCACGTCGCGGAGCGCCTCCGAGAGCGGCCTTCCGTCATCGCCGGCGATCGAGGCGAAGATCTCGAGCACGCGCGCCGCGTCGGGGGCGTGTTGGTAGAAGGTGAGGCGCGGGCCTTCGAGCAGATCGTCTCCCCGCACCTTGAACGAGAGCTCCAGCTCCGCTCGCGCCAGATCGCTCACGGCCGCGCGCAGCGCCGCGGCGTCGTCGAGGAGCGCCGGGGTCGTGAAGCCAGTCCGGGTGAGGAAGGCGAGCAGGTCGGCCAGGGGCTCGTCCGAACGACGCGGCCGTCGCTCTTCCTCCCCGGAGCCGGCCGCGCACCGAGCACGGTCGAGGCACCCAGCACATGCCGCGAGGGGTAAAATGACCGAGTTGTCATCGGTTGCGGGAGAGCCGCCGAGACAGATCGCGAGCCTTTCCCGTCCAGCCGGCGCCGCGCGGTCCCCGGCGCCGGCCATCAACCGATCGAGGCCGGCCGCGATGATCGCGTCCGCCGCGCTACTGCCCCGGGAGGAGTCCCGGCCCAGGTAGCTCACGGCCCACGCGCCGAACAGGCGGTAGGCGCGGACCCCCGGCCCGGCGGGGACCACCTCCACGACGGCCTCGTCGGCGCCGGTTACGACCCGAAAGCGGGCCCCAGGTCCCGCGCCATCGAGCCGCTCGATCACGGCGGCCTCGGGGGCGCGCCGCGAAGCGAGGCGGCGCTCGGGCTGTCGCGCGAGCGCCCAGGCGTCGAGCGCGATCGCCTCGGCCACGGCCGGGCAGCCGACGAGCTCGAGCCCACGCCGCTCGAGGGCGCGAGGGTCACCGGTGAACCAGACCTCGCTGTCATGATCTGCGCGCGCGGCCTCCGCGACTGACTCCGAGAGCGCGCGGCGGAGCGAGATCGGCCCTCCGGTCGATTCGAGCACCCAGAGGGCCGCGCTCTGCTCGAGGAGCGGACCCTCGGGGCGGGCCGCCTCCGCGACCCAAGCGCCGAGGCGCGCCGCGGCTGCTCCGAGCGACTCGACGCCGAGATCGATCGCCGCACGCGCGACCACGAACGCGGCGAAGAACCTCGAAGGAAAGAAGAACCCGGACGGAGCACCGCCCGCGCAGATCCTCTCGGCCGATCGCGCCACGTACCGCGCGGCGCCGTCGTTCGATCGGCCGGCACGCGCGAGCAACGCGAGGGCGGCGGTCGTGCTCGCGATCTCCACGGCTGCAGGAGCTCGGGGCTCGAAGTCGTTGGCGAAGCCGCCGTGGCCGAGGGCCGCGCGCTCGATCGCGTCGAGCACGCTCGGCGGCCACGGGTCGCCGGCGTCGCCCAGCGCGAGCCAGAGACACGCCGTGTCGTCGACGTCGGGGCGAATGTCCGACGAGGGGCCGAGGAAGCGGACGCGTCCGTCAGGATCGGGCGCGCGCCGGAGTGCCTGGATCGTGCGCTCGACGACTGCGCCGGCCTCGGCGCGAGGCTCGTCGGGGAGCGCGGCGCGCGCGCGCCTCAGCGCGTGGACGACGAACGTGGCTCCGAACGGCGAGGTCTCGATCTCGTCCCGCCTCCCGCTCCGCCACCGGACGAGAGGGAAGAGGCCCGAGCCGAGCTGCCTTCGAGCGAGGCTCTGAACCAGCTCCGCGGCGAGGGCAGCGGCCACCAGGCCGATGCTACGTTTGTTCGCACGAGCCGGCCAGCTCGGCCCGAACCGGACACATGGCTCCGCCTCCGCGCCGCAGGATCGTCCTCGCGTCCATCGATCCGTGGCGCGGTGAGGGCGACTTCCGTCCGTTCGACTACGGTCTGCGGCGAATCGCCGCGGCGATCGCGGGATCCGAGCTCGCCTCGGCCGACTGGGAGGTCCACCTGTTGTCCCGCCGCGACGAGGACGTCGACGCGCTCGTCGCGGCGGTTCGTGAGCTCGAGCCGGACGTGGTCGGGGTCTCGGCGTACGTCTGGTCGCTCGGCCCGTTCCTCGAGGCCGCCGCGATCTTGAAGGGTGATCCGAGGCCTCCGGTCGTTCTCGTCGGTGGGCCGTCCGCGCGGCCCGGGTCTTTCGCTCGCGACCCACTCCGCGCGCTCGGTCGTCACGTCGACGCGCTCGTCCTCGGCGACGGCGAGGAGACCATCCTCGACGTGTTGTCGCTGCCGCAGCTCGATCGCGCCTCGCTCGCTTCTATCCCGGGCGTCGCCACCTTCGGGCCCCTCGGCTGGCGGGGCATGCGTCGCGCGGCGCGACTGCCGCTCGATGCCCTGCCGTCCCCGTATCAGCTCGGGCTGGTTCCGCGCGAGGCGACGGCGCATCTCGAGATCTTTCGCGGCTGCCCGCTCTCGTGCACGTTCTGCCAGTGGGGCCGCTACGACGGCGAGCGGGCGGCTTCGGCCGACCACCTCGAGCGAGAGCTCTCGGCGATCGGCCGTATGGGCGCGCGCGGCGTCTTCCTGGTCGACGCCGGCCTGAACCTGAGCGCCCGCGCGTTCCGTGCCCTCGCCGAGGCGGAGCGGCGCGTCGGGCTCCTCGCGAAGGTGGGCCTCAACTGCGAGCTCTACCCGAGCTACGTCCGGTCCGAGCACCTCGAGCTCCTGTCTCGCGCGCGCTCTCACGTCGGGATCGGCATCCAGTCCCTCGACCCCGTCGTGCTCGCCGGGCTCGACCGCCCCGTGACCGACCTCGCCAGGATGAAGGGCGTCATCGAGGACGTCGCTCGCGTCGCCGACGTCCTGCTCGAGGTCATTCTCGGGTTGCCCGGTGACTCGCCGGACGGCTTCCGCCGCACGCTCGACTGGGCCCGCTCGTTCGGGTGCAGCGTCAACGTCTACCACTGCCTCGTCCTACCCGACGCGCTGCTCGATCGCGCGGTGGCGGACGACGCCTTCGACTACGATCCGGTCACGTTCGCGTTGCGGCGCGCGCCGGGCTGGACGGAGGACGCGCTGGCGAAGACTGCCGCTCGGCTCGATCAGGAGACCGCGAACGCGCGGGGCATGGCGCTCGCGGGCACCTGGCACCTGCCCCGGCCGTAGAGGCTGCCGCCTTCAGCCGCTCTGCGCCTCTTCGATCGCGTCGGTGCGGCGCTCGCGGCGGTTGCAGGCGAGCTCCCGCTTGCGGACGCGCACGGCGTCGGGCGTGACCTCCACCATCTCGTCGGCGTCGATCCACTCCATGGCGGTCTCGATGCCGAGGTGCTTGGGAACAGCGAGCATGACGTTTTCGTCTTTGCCGTGGTTGCGGACGTTGGAGAGCTTCTTCTCCTTGATGACGTTCACGTCCGTGTCGTTCGGGCGGTTGTGCTCGCCGATGATCATCCCCTCGTAGACGTCCGCGCCGGGGGAGATGAAGAACACGCCGCGCGGCTGCAGGTGGTGCAGCGCGTACGGCGTCGCCGTTCCGGCGCGGTCGGCGACGATGGCGCCGTTCTGGCGGCGCATCATCGGGCCGCCCCACGGTGCCCAGCCCTCGAAAAGCGTGTTCAGGAGGCCGGTGCCGCGCGTCGCCGTGAGGAAGTCGCTGCGGAAGCCGACGAGGCCACGCGACGGCACGACGTACTCGAGGCGCGAGCGCCCGCTGGCCCCGCCGGCCATCTTCTCCATGCGGCCGCGGCGGCTGCCGAGGCGCTCGGTCACGACGCCGACGAACTCGGTCGGCACGTCCACCACGACACGCTCGACCGGCTCCGACATCACGCCGTTCACCTCTTTGGTCACGACCTCGGGGTTGCCGAGCTGCATCTCGTAACCTTCGCGGCGCATCGTCTCGACGAGGATGGCCAGCTGCAGCTCGCCGCGCCCGAGCACGATGAACGTGTCGGGCGACTCCGTCGGCTCCACCCGGATCGCGAGGTTCTTCATCGCCTCGCGTTCCAGCCGCTCCTTCAGGTGGCGGCTCGTGAGGTACTTGCTCTGCTTGGACTTGCCTGCGAAGGGCGAGGTGTTCACGCCCATACGCATCTTGATCGTGGGCTCCTCCACGATGATGCGGGGGAGCGCCGAGGGCGACTCCTTGTCGGCGATCGTGTCGCCGATGTTGATCTCGTCGATGCCCGCGACCGCCACCACGTCCCCGGCGTAGACCGCCGGAGCGGGGACGCGCTTGAGCCCCTCGAAGACGAAGAGCTGGCGGACGTTCGCCTTCGTGATCTTGTCGTTTTCGCCGACCACCGCGATCTCGTCGCCGACCTTGATCTTGCCCTCGACGATGCGACCGACCGCGAGCTTGCCGACGTAGTCGTCGTGTGTCGTGTTGCAGATGATCGCCTGGAGCGGCATCTGCGCGTCGCCGCGCGGGGGCGGGACGCGCTCGAGGATGGTGTCGAAGAGCGGCAAGAGGTCCGTCGCCACCTCGTCCAGCTCGCGCTTGGCCTGGCCGAGCTTGGCGACGGCGTAGACGGTCGCGAAGTCGCACTGCTTGTCGCTGGCGCCCAGGTCGACGAACAGGTCGAACACCTCGGAGAGGACGTCGTGCGGCCGCGCGTCCGAGCGGTCGATCTTGTTGATGACCACGATGATGGGGAACGCGCGCTCGAGGCACTTGGCGAGCACGAAGCGCGTCTGGGGGAGCGGGCCCTCCGCGGCGTCGACGAGGAGCAGCGCGCCGTCCGCCATCATCAGCGTGCGCTCGACCTCGCCGCCGAAGTCGGCGTGGCCGGGCGTGTCCACGATGTTGATCTTCACGCCCTTGTACGTGAGGCTCGTGTTCTTCGCGAGGATGGTGATCCCGCGCTCGCGCTCGAGATCGTTCGAGTCCATCACCCGCTCGGTCGCGGCCTCGCTGGCGCGGAGCGAGCCGGCCTGGCGCAGCATGTGATCGACGAGCGTCGTCTTGCCATGATCGACGTGAGCGACGATCGCGATGTTGCGGAGTGCCTGGGCGGCGGGCGGGACGGACTGCGACATTTCGCCGGCGCTCTACCACGGTGTCCCACCCTTTTCCACCGGAGTCATGGTAGTCGGGCTCCCGTCGATGACCCCCGAGGTGCTCCGCCAGCTGGCCGAGGAGTGGATCCCGTTCAACAAGCTCCTTGGACTCAAGGCGCTCCGGGTCGATCGCTCGGACATCCTCTTCGAAATCCCCTATCGCGACGAGCTCATCGGCGATCCGGTGAAGCGAGCGTTACACGGCGGTGTCATCAGCATGCTCGCCGACACGGCCGGGGGGTTCTGCGTCTGGAGCGCCATCCACGACCCGCGCGCGCGCGTCTCCACGATCGACCTCCGGGTCGACTACCTCACGCCCGGGCGGCAGGAGGACCTCCGCGCCCACGCGACGCTCGTCCGCGTCGGCAAGACCGTGGGCGTCTCGGACGTCCGGCTGTTCCACCCCTCGGACGAGGGGACGTCGGTCGCGACGGGCAAGGGCGTCTACGCCATCCGCGTGGTCAAGTCGCAGTAACGATTCCCCGCCATCCGATCCCCCGCGTGGCCGCTCAGCGCCTCACGACGACGACGCTCGCCTGGCCGTTCTCCTTCGCGCCCGCGCCCGTGGCGCCCTGCCACTCGGCCGGCACCTGCGGGTCGCTCCAGTCGAAGAGTCGCTCGGCGTCGATCGGCGAGAGGTTCACGCAGCCCGCGCTCACGAGCTCCCCGAACCGCTCGTGCCAATACGCTGCGTGGAGCGCGAACGGCGGGTTGAAATACTGCGTGTGCGGGACGTCCGCGATCCAGAACGACCTGTCTTTGCCCTTCTCGGGAGACATCGTCGCTGCCTTGTCCTTGAACGTGATCGTGTACGTCCCGAGCGGCGTCGTGGAGTCCTTCACCGGGTCCCGGCCCTCGACGGGCACGCCGCCGACACCGGGCGAGACCAACGTGGCGTACACGGGCTCGAGGCCTTCGTAGGCGACGAGGGTGCCGCTCGTGATGCGGACGAGGAACCACTTCTGGCCCTCCTTCACGCCGTGCGGGAGCTTGGTCTCGGTCGTGATGACAGTGGCGTCTTCTTCCGCGAGGAAAAGGGGCGCCCCGCGCTCGTCCTTCTCGCGTGTCTCGAGGTACTTGCGCCCGCCGGCGGTCTCGGTGGCGCCGGTCAGCTGGACGTAGGACCGGACGGCCCACTCCCCGCCGGCCGGCTTCATGGCGTCACCCTCCCGCACGTAGCGAGGGCGGGCCTTCACCCGCATGAACGCGAGCGGGAGCGCCGCCTCGCCTTTCTTCAGGTCGGCGCCGCGGAACTGGCTGGGGCGGAAGGGCCGGACCCGATCGGCCGGGACGATCGTGTGATCGGCCGAGAGGAGCCACGTGCGGCCTTCGGCCTCGAAGGCCCGCGTGAACGAGAGCATGGAGCCGAGCGGGATCGTCTGCTCGACCAGATCGAAGGGCGCCTCACGCGCCGAGCTCTTGCCGAGGAGGAAAGAAGGCAGGGCGTCCTTCGCGGGGATCGTCTCGACGACGGCGAGCTCCTCGTGGCTGCGCAACGTCTTGGGGAGCTTCGGGTGCTCGCTCGGCTTGCCCAGGAACTTCTCGAAGCGCTCCTGCTCGCTCTTCGTGGGCACGCGGTTGTACATCGGCGCGCCGTTCGAGAGCGCGTAGCGGTAGGGGAACGCCCCGGAGCCCCCACGTGTCATCTCCGCGGCTTCGATCCACGGCTTGCGCGGCGCCTCGGTCACGGTGATGTCGCGGCACACGTAGCCGCGGGGCTCGACCTGGTAGAAGCCGCCCGGGCAACCCGCGCCGCGGACGATCTCCTCGCTCCGGAGCGGCAGCGTGCTCCCCACCCGCACGTAACCGAGGAAGTCTCCTTCTTTCACCTGGGGGCGCTTCCGGATCCACGTCACGTAGCCCACGCTCACGATTCGCTTTCGATCGTCGCGCGCTGCGGGCGGGGTGGCGGGCGGGGCTACCGCCTCGGCCGAGAGAGCGGGCTCCGGCGCGGGCGCGACGAGGCGATCGGTGGCAGCGGCGCTGCTCGTCGGCGACGCGGGTCTGTTCGCCGGCTCCGTATGCGCGGGCTCGGGCAGGGGCGGCGCGGCGCAGGCTCCGAGCCCGACGCCGACCGCCAAGACGAGCGACCTCGCCCTCATCTCGCGTTTCCTACCACGCGGAGCACCCGGTCGACACCTCCCCAGCTCGGGTCCGCGCCGCGGGCGACCTCCCTCGCTCTCGCCCCTTTGCTTCTTGCGTGCGGCGTGTTTCTGCCTCCAGATCCGTCAGAATCCCCGCCCGTGCCCCTGTCCTGGTCGAAAGCCGCACGATTCGTCAGCCGCGGTCCGCTGCGGGCGGAGCTCGTCTGCGCCGCCTGGGAGAGCTTCTCCGCGTTGCTCTTCGCCTCGGCCGTCGTGCCGGCCGCGCTCGAGTCGCCCTGGCCCGCGTGTCTCTTCATCCTCTCGCTCGGCGCCTCGGCGCTGGGCGTTCGGGCGCTGGTCCAGGACGGGGAGCGGGCGATCGCGCCCACGAGCTGGCTACGCGTCGTGGCGTGGATGGCCGCGACCTTGCCGCTGCCCTCGCGCGGCGACTTCCGCACCTGGGTCGCGACGGTCACCTTCGGCCTGATGGCCGCGGCCATTCGTCGCGCCATCTACCGGCGCGAGCTCGGCAGCCCGCCCTTCTCGGCGCCGGAGAGCGGGCCCGCGTTTGCCTCGTGGCTCCGTGCGCGGCTCGGGGAGAGCGCGATGCTCGCGGGCATCCTCGGCGGCCACATACTCCTGCTCTTCAGCGTGGCGTTCCTCCGCGCTCCGAGCTCCGCCATCTTCCGTGGGTGGTGGGAGCTCGTGCCCCTGCTCGCGGTCGGTGCCACGGTCATCTACACGCTCGCGATGCGCCGGATGACGAGCGGCGTCGTTCGCGCGCTCGAGCGCAGCTCGTCGAACAAGAGCGAGCTCGTCGCGGCGGCTCGCGCGGCGCAGGGCCTGCCCATCCGGCTCTCCTGGCTCAACTTCGTGTTGTGGGTCCTCTGCACGTCGGCCGGCGTCTTCTACTTCCGCCCGGGGCCCGAGGTGTGGCGCACGATGGATGCGGCGTTGCAGCTCTGTTACGCGGCGCTCTTCGCGTGGGGCGTCGCGTTCTACCAGCGAGGCTGGGATCGCGACACGGTGGTCGCCGTCGAGCGGTCGCTCCTCCGGCGCGCGGGGGTGGAGTCGCCGGCGTTCGCGAGCGAGACGCCGGGCTACGCGACGCTCGCGATCCGCGATCGGATGCTGCGCGACTTCGGCTGGCCGCTCGTGTTCGTCGCCGTGCTCATGCTGTTCTCGAGCATAGGCCTCTACCGCGCGCTCGGCGGCCCCGCGGCGCAGGAAGATCGCGCTGCGGTGCTCGCGCAGGTCGCGGCCTTCCTCATGCTCGCCCTCGCCGTCGGCGGGATCATCGCCCGCGTCGCGCGCGATCTGTCGCGACCGCTCGTGCAGGTGTCCGAGGCCGCCGAGCAGGTCGCCGGCGGCAAGCTCGACGCGCCGATGCCGCGTGTGGAAGGACCAGGAGAGGTGGCCAAGCTCGCGACGAGCGTCGAGCGAATGCGCGACGAGCTGGCGCGCACGATCGCCGAGCTCGAGGCGGAGCGCGCGTCGCTCGAGACCAAGGTCGAGGCACGGACCGCGGAGCTGCAGAAGGCCTTGTCGGATCTGCGCGACGCCCAGGCGGCGCTCGTCCTGACCGAGCGGCTCGCCTCGATCGGCGAGCTGGTCGCGGGGGTCGCCCACGAGATCGGCAACCCGCTGAACGCGGTGGCGGGCTCCGCCGAGCCCCTCGGCAACGTGGTGGCCGACGTGAAGAAGATGCTCGCCGCCTATCGCGAGGTCGAGGTCCGGCTGCCGGAGGCAGAGCGCGCGAGCGTCGCGAAGCTCCGCGACGAGCTCGAGCTCGACGAAGGGATCGAGGACCTCTCCGGGATCGCCGGCCTGATCCGGCGGGCGAGCGAGCGCTCCGTCCGGATCGTCCAGAACCTCAAGACGTTCGCGCGCAGCACCGGCGAGGCCGTCCCGACCGACCTCTGCGCCGGCCTGGAGGAGACGCTCACCCTCCTCGCGCCCCGCCTGCGCACGGCCGACATCTCGGTGGACAAGAGCTACGAAGCGCTGCCCGCGGTCACCTGCCGCGCGGGGGAGATCAACCAGGTGTTCATGAACCTGGTCGTGAACGCCGTGCAGGCGCTCGAGGCGCGCGCCAAAGGGGAAGGGGAGCGAAGAATCGTCATCGAGACCCACGACCGAGGGGAGATGGCGGAGGTCGCCATCTCCGACAACGGCCCGGGCGTGCCGGGGGAGCTTGAGAGGAGGATCTTTGATCCGTTCTTTACGACGAAGCCTCCGGGCCAAGGCACCGGTCTGGGTCTGAGCATCTCCAACGATATTGTCAGGAAACACGGCGGGACCCTCCACCTGGAGCGCCCGCCGGGCGGCGGCGCACGCCTCGTCGTGCGGCTGCCTGCCACACGGCCGGTGTAGGTGCGGGCGGCACATTTGCCGGCGCTCCAAGCCGGTCCGAGCCTCTCGTGGAAACTGTCGACGGCGCTCGTTTCGGCTTGGTACGCTCGCGGCGAGCTTCGAGTAGCTCGCTCCCGAGGGCGCGCGCGAAAGAGAGCAATTCAAGGAGCTTTTTTCCGTGGCACTGAGGACAGCGAGCCGTTCGTCGGGGAGCGACCCCATGTTGGGCAAAGTGGTCGCCGGTCGCTATCGACTGGAAGCCCGGCTCGGCGAAGGCGGCATGGGTGTCGTGTACCGAGCCAGGCACGTGCTCATCGACCGCGTCGTCGCCCTGAAGCTCATCCGTCCCGACCTGCGCGGCGAGACGCACCTTCGCGCATGGATGTTGCGGGAGGCACGCGCCGCCAACCGCGTCGATCACGCCCACATCATCGATATCCACGATATCGGCGAGACCGAAGAGGGCGAGCTCTACCTGGTGATGGAGTACCTCGTCGGCACGCCCCTCTCGCAGGAGCTCGCGCGCGGCCCGATGCCCATCGCTCGGGCGATCGACATCCTCGAGCAGATGTGTGCGGCGCTCGCCCGCGCCCACGATCTCGGCGTCGTGCACCGCGATCTGAAGAGCGACAACATCCTCCTCACGGCGCGCGGCGGACGCAAAGACTACGTCAAGATCCTCGACTTCGGGCTCGCCGCCATCGCGCGCGACCCGCGCCTCGCGCCGAAGGGCGCCGTGTTCGGCACGCCGGAGTACATGGCTCCCGAGCAGGCTCGCGGGGAGGAGGCGACGCCCCACTCGGACCTGTACGCGCTCGGCGTCCTCCTGTTCGAGATGCTGACCGGCCAGCTCCCGTTCCGTTCGAACGATCGCGAGCAGCTCCTCGAGATGCAGCGCACGTCGCCGCCTCCGAAGCCCCGCGCGATCCGCCCCGACGCGCACCCGCAGGCCGAAGCCATCTGCCTGCGCCTGCTCGAGAAAGACCTGCGCCGCCGCTTCCAGGACGCCCACCATCTCCAGGAAGAGCTGAAGGCCCTGCAGCGCAGCTTGCCGACGCAGGCGTGGGATATCGACGGCGGCGGCAACGAGGTCGTGGCGCCGCCTCCGCCCCCGCCGCCGCAGACGGCCGGCGTGACGGAGTGGGCGAACCGCGCGGCGCTCTTCGCCCGCATGGTGTCGCGAGCCTACCCCGCGAACGCCGCGCCCGCGGAGATCGTCAACGCGCTCCACAAGGTGTGGGAGCTCGCCGCGCGAGCCAACCAGCTCGAGGGTGAGGTCGCCAGCCACACTCGCAAGCTCGACTCGCTCGAGCGCCGCGGCCGCGCGCTGCGCGCCGAGATCGGTCGTAAGGTCGAGGAGCTCGCCCACGAAGAGTCCCGCGTCCTGCGCGAGGCGGCCGTCGACGCGGAGGACGTGGAGAAGGTCCGCGGCGAGCTCGGCATGGCAGAGAAGAACGCGCTCACCGCCCGCCAGCAGGCGGACACGGCCATGCGCGCCGGCACGTTCGACCCGGCCATCTACGAGCGCGCCGGCGCCGCCGCCGCTACGGCCAAGGCGCGCCGCGAGCAGCTCCAGCGCTACGAGAACAAGAAGAACACCCGCGAGGCCACGGCGCGCGATCTCCGCCGTCAGATCGAGGACCTGCGCGCGCAGCTCGTCCGCTACGCGGAGGCCCTCGAAGAGGATCTGGCGCAAGGTCGAGAGAAGGTCGCGATCCGCACGCGCGAGGGCCTCACGTTCGAGAAGGCTTTCAGCGAGGCCTCCCAGCTCCTCCTGTCGCACCTCCGCAACAGGCCTGAGTGCCGCGACCTCGTCACGCAGCTCATGAACGCGGGCGCCGCCGGCACGGGCGCGGCCACGACCGAGTCGTCCCCCGATTCGCGAGTCGTGGCGAAGGACGGCTGAGCCGTCGGTTCATTCGTGCGCTCGTTGGAGCGCACGAATGGACCGCGACGACCCGCCGCGGCTGTCGATCAGCCCGGGAGCTTCGCCGACAGGAACGAGGTGAGCTTCACGAGGTTCTTCTCGTCGCGCGAGAAGGAGGGGGCCTCGTAGCTCTGCGCCCAGGCGTCGAGCTCGGTCACGAACGCGCCGCGCACGTCGGGGTTGTGCACGATCTCTTCGGCGGTGCGCCCGCGGGCCGCGCCGTGCACGAGGCCCTCGACGTACGCCACCAGGCGCGCGTAGTCCTTCGTGAGGAGCTCCTCGAGCACGGCGACGTCGCCGGCCAGGCGATCGAGCACGGGGCTCGACGCGCCCTTGTCCTTCGCGAGCTTCGCCGCCACTCGCAGGACGAAGGCGTCGTCGAGGAACCCGAGGTCCTCGATGCCGTCCGGGATCAGGTCGAGCGACTTGAAGAGGTAGTTGAGCGCGGAGGCGGCGTGTTGCCGGGCGGGCGCCGGGATGCCGTCGTCGCCGAGGAGCTTGGCGAGCTCGGTCGCGTCCGTGGGCAAGCCGCGCAGCCACTCGGGGAACGCGTCGAGGCAGCGGGTCTGGAGATCGGTCATGAGAGAAGCTCCTTCGGGGCTTATCGAGCCAAGTATCCGGCGATGAATCCGAGAACGAGACAAGCGGCGCCCACCGCGCCGACGACCCACCACGGGACGCCGACCGGCGGCGCCGCCATCACCTCGACCGCGGGGCTCGAGGCCGAGCCCGAGGTGAGGGTGGGGACGCCCGGCGAGCGGCCCGCGCTGATGTGCGTGCTCGGCCCCTGGTTGGGCGGCATCGAGGGTGAAGCCGGGGGCGGGACGGAGAAGGCCTTCGGCGGCGCCGCGGGGCTCTGCGCGTAGCCCTGTTGCTGCGCGGCGCCCAGCGTGCTCGGCCCGACGTTCTGCTGGACCGGAGGCTGCGGCTGGGAGCCGTATTGTTGGTGCATCGACGGGGAGCCGACGCTGAGCACGGCGGTGCCGCCGTCGCGTGGTTGCGGGGCCGGCGCTGCCTGGCTGCGCGGCGCGACCATCGCCGCGAGCGCCTGCGCCATCTCCTGGGCGCTCTGGAAACGACGATTCAGGTCCTTCGAGAGCGCGCGCTGGAAAAACGGCGCCCAATGCGCGAGCTGCGGCGCGACCTCCGCGATGCTCCGCACCTCCTGGGTGAGGACCATCGTCAGGCGCTGGAACTCGTTTTCTGCCGTGAACGCTTCGCGGCCGGTGAGCATTTCGTAGAGGATGATGCCGACGGACCACAGATCGCTGCGCGGGTCCACGCCCTTCGAGTTCCGGATCTGCTCCGGGCTCATGTACCCGGGCGTGCCGAGCAACACGCCGGTCTTCGTCTTCGAGCCCATGCCGCCTGCGGCGTCCATCACCTTGGCGATGCCGAAGTCGAGCACCTTCACGAGCTGGTTTCCGCGGCCGTCGGGCACCAGGAACAGGTTGTCCGGCTTGAGGTCGCGGTGGACGATTCCGCGCGCGTGGGCGAGGCCGAGCGCCTGGAGGACGCCGAGCATGATCCCCGCCGCTCTCTCCTGCTGCATCGGCTGGCCTGGCGGCATCGCCGACGAAAGCGGCGAGCCCTGCAAGAACTCCATTACCAGGTAGGGGGTACCGTCCTCCGCGCGCTGGTTGTCGAAGATCTGCGCGATGTTCGGGTGGTTCAGGGACCGGACGGCCTGCGCCTCGGCGACGAAGCGCTGGAGGATCTGCTCTTCGGTCACGAACTCGGGGTGCAGCACCTTGATGGCGCGCACCCCTTCGCCGCGGACGCCTTGCGCCTCGTACACGGCGCCCATGCCGCCTTCGCCGACCAGGCGCGTGAGCTTCCATCGGCCGTTGAAGACGGCTCCGACGAGCTGAAGCGCCGAACTCGAGGGCTCGAGCATGGACACGGTGACCGGGGAATCTAGCCGCTCATGGACCCGGCGCGCTAGGTGGCTGGTGTTTTTCGCCGATAGCTTCGGGATCTCGGCGTCGGGCGTGCTCGCGTACGGCTCGTTACGGTCCGCGCGACCCGCCACCGACCTCCCTCGCTCTCGACGAAAACCATCCAGCCACCACCGATCCCGTGAGAAAGGGGATTCTCGGCGGGCGGACGGAGCAGGGCGGTGGATCCCGCCCCAGGCACGTGGTTCACAGCAGCAAGGCGAGCCCGCCCCCTCGTCGCCGAGGGGACGGGCTCGGGGCTCGCGACGCCGGTCAGGGGAAGAAGCAGAGGTCGCCGCCCGTGGCGCCCTTGGCAGGGACCGCCACCGCCGGCTCGGCCTCGTCGATCGACAGGAGGAATGCGACGAGCTGCCGCTTCTGGTCGTCGGTCGGCGAAAAGACCGAAGCGATCGCCGAGCGGTGGTGCCCTGCGAACAGCGTGTCGTCGAGCAGCTCCTCGAGGGTGCGCGCGTTGCCCGCGTGGAAGAACGGCGCGCCGATCTGCGTCCCGAGCAAGCTCGGCGGGTTGAAGCCGCGCCCTGTGTCGGCTGCGCCCTGGGCGGGCGTGGTCATGTCCTGGCGGAGCTCCGCGACACCGACGGCGGCCGGGCCGACGCCGAACGTGCCCACCGGGCGGAGGATGCACTGCAGCTGCTCCGCGCCAGGCGGAGCGCCGAAGCGCATGCGGCTGTTGCCGGCGCCGAGCTCGGTCGCCGACACAGGCATGACCGCTTGCGGGAACGCGTTCAGGGCGACGTTCCAGCTCGTGAGCGACAGGCCGCTGCCCGTGGCGGCGTTCGGGCCGTCGCCCGGCGTGTAGAAGACCGTCGAGATCGTCCACTTCGAGCCGCTGTGGCAGCCGACGCAGTTGCCCTGCGCGACGGTCGTGAAGAGGTCACGCCCCGCGTCGACGTCCGCCTGGGCGAGGTTCGACGGGCGCCGCGGCGAGCGGATCGACTGGATGTAGAGCTTGATGTCGTTCCAGTCCTCGAGGACCGAGTGTGGATGAGCGGAGGAGCCTGCCGGATCCGCGACGTCTTCGGTCGACCCCTGCAGACCTTGCTGCGGGGGGCTCTCCGCGAGGAGGTTGATGCGGGCGTTGCTCGCGTCGACGATCGCGCCGAGCCCACCCGACACGCCGCGCGTGTTGAGCTCGAAGTCCGCGACCTCGTCGAAGATGGCCGTCCAGTTGAAGATGCGCTGGTCGGCGGGGTCATCGCTCGCAAACGAGCCGTCGAGGCTCGTCGACTGCCGCGGCCCGCGCGCGAAATACCAGGTCACGTTGTCGGTGAGCCCGTCGATGTGGCAAGCCGCACAGGACCCCCACGCCTCTCCGCCGAGCGACCACCGGCCCAGCCCCGTGTTGAAGAATCGTTTGCCCTTCAACCGACGGTCGTCTTCGCTGTCCGGGGTGGGCAGGTCGGCGCTGGACGTGATCCGGAGCTCGCCGGCTGCCGGCGAGGCGATGGCCTGGCTCGCGAAGGAGAGGGCGATGACCTCGCGTGTCCCGTCGGCGAGGGCGAAGCCGAAGGCGTCGCTGCCGTGGGTGGTCGCGATGCCGATGGGGCTCTTGATCACGGTGTCGGTCGCGTCGCGGCGCAGGTTGATGAAGTCGTTCACCTGCGAGCCGACGCTCACGATCTGATCGCCGTCGATCTCCAGCCGGAAGACGGCGTCGCTGCCCTGGGCGGAGACGTAGGCGAAGTCGTTGAAGAAGGAGAGGTCGGTCGGCAGGTGCGGCATCCGCGCCGAGTCGACCGCCGGCGCGTCGAAGCGGGCGTCGAGGACGTGTGTCGTCGCCGACTTCGTGGTCAGCTCGACGATCGTGAGGGCCGGGTGGGTCGTGGTCTTCACGTCGGTCGTGTTGGGGTTGCACGTGCCCGCCGCCGTGTTGCAGGTGCCGCCCACCGCGCCGCACTGCGCGTTGGTCGTGCAGCTCGCGGGCTGGAAGACGCCGAGCGGTCCCTTGGGCGAGGCGCACGTCGACGTGACGTAGGCGAACCCGTCTTTGATCGTGACGCTGGCCACCTGGTTGGGGAAACAACCGGTCGGGTTGCCGTTGTGATCCACGAAGCCCGTGTCCGCGACCGGCGGCAGATCGATGGCCTCGGCCGAGGTGTCGTCGTAGCCGAAGGCGTAGACGAGGCCCTTCTTCGAGGTGTCCGCGTCGGCGCCGTTCGTCCCCTCCGGCCCGGTGCGCTGGGCGAACCACTCGGTGACCACGATCGTCTCGTCGGTGTCGTCGGTGTCACCGTCGTTCGTCACGGCGATGGCGCGCGGGTGCGCGAGCGCGGGGCGAGGATCCACGTCACCGAGCAGGCCGGTCGCCGCGAGCGTCGCGTTGAGATCGATGGTGCCGGCGACCGACATGTCGCTCGGGTCGATCACCGTGACGGTGCCGTCGACCCAGTTCGCCACGTAGAGGCGTGTGTTGTTCGGCGAGAGCGCGACGGCCGTGGGCTCCGAGCCCACGGCGACCGACGGCCCGAGCACGGGATCGGTGCCGACGTCGTCGATCGCCACGACCCGCTGCTCGTTGCGGAGCACCACGTACGCGCGGTCGCTGCAGCCGTCGACAACGGCTTGCCAGGGCTCGCTCTCCGCTCCGAGGTCGAGCTCGACGACCTTCTGCATGTCCGGTAGGCCGTCGGTGTAGTCGGCGTGGAGGATGGAGACGCTCCCCACGTCTCGATTCGTCGCGACGATCGCCCTGTCGTCTGGCGAGAGCGCGACGGCGCTCCCGCGTGTCGCGCCGATCGCCGTGGTCCCGCAGCTGTAGCCCGGCCCGCCGCCGGAGCCGCCGGAGCCGCCGCTTCCGCCGCCTCCTGTCGCGCCGGTCCCACCCGTCGACGAGGTCGTCGTCTGGCCGCCGGTCTGGGAGGAGCTCGTCGTGTCACCCCCGCCCGTGCCCGCGTCATCGCCACAAGCCCCGATGGCCGCGGCGGCTCCGATGGCCAAGCCAAGTCCTGTCCAGCGCAGGGTGTAGGTCACCCTCCCCTGCTCTCGAAGGTTTCGCATCTTGTCTCCCTTTTTCAAGAAATTCGGGCGCAAACACGCGCCGTCGGAATACCTTGGCCACCGCGAAGCAATAGATAAAGTGAGGCCTCGCCAATACCTGGTATAGGCACTAGCTATGGGTCTCGAGCTGAGCGACCTCCGCTACTTCCTCGAGGTCCGGGAGCGGGGCAGCCTGTCGGCCGCGGCACGCGCGCTCGCGATCACCCAGCCCTCGCTCACCGCGGCGATGCAGAGGCTCGAGCGGCACTTCGGCACCACGCTGCTGCTGCGCGACCGCACCGGCGTGAAGCTCACCGTGACGGGACGCGCGCTCGCCCACGACGCCGCCGCGCTCTTCGAGATCGTGGGCCGCGCGGAGCGCCGCGTGCTCGGGCTCGAGGACGAGGAGAAGGGGCGGTTCGTGATCGGCAGTCACGAGTCGCTCGCGGCGTACTTCCTGCCCGACTTCTTGCGCCGGCTCTTCTCCGCCCACCCCGGGATCGACGTGACGGTCTACAACGCCCCGTCCGCGTCGGTGGCGGACGCGACGGTCGAGCGCACGGTCGACTTCGGCATCGTCGTGAACCCGAAGCCGCACCCGGACCTCGTGCTGGTGGAGCTCTTCGAGGACGCGGTCGACTTCTTCGCCGAGAAGCAGACCGTAGCCACGCGTGACCTCGACGCGGCGCTTGCCCTCATCGCCGAGGGACCGCTCGTGCACGCGGCGCGCGTCGCGGAGAGCCGAGAGCTGCTCGGCCGGCTCGACGCGCTCGGCTGCACGCCCAAGCGCGTGATCTCCTGCGGCGACTTCGAGCTCGTGAAGTCGATCGCGCTCGCCGGCGTGGGCGTGGCGCTCTTGCCGCGGCGGGTCGCCGCGTACGGACACCCGGGCAGGCTGGTCCGTGTCCACCCCCATCTGCCGTGTTTCGAGGACCGCATCTTCCTCGTCTACCGCGCCGACATGCACAAGACCCGCGCGGCGACGACGCTGAAGGAGGAGCTCGTCGCGCAGGGCCGGCGCCTGCGAGGCGTGAGGGCCTGAAGCAGCGCGCCTGTCAGCTCTCGAGCAAACGCCGCACGGTCTCCGTGAGCTGCGCGAGCCCGAACGGCTTGGCCAGGATGGGGCCCAGGCCGCGGCTCGAGATCGACTCGAGCTGAGCGCCCTCCATGTGTCCCGACATGAACAGGATCTTCACGTCCGGGCGCTCGGCGCGGAGCTGCGCGGCGAGCTCGTCGCCGCCCATCCTCGGCATGACGACGTCGGTCACGAGCATGTCGATGCGGTCGCCGTAGTCGCGCGCCAGCTCGAGCGCAGCCACGCCGTCCTGGCACTCGAGGACTTGGTAGCCGAGCTTCTGCAGCTGGCGCGAGAGGATCCGGCGCACCGCGCGCTCGTCCTCCACGAGAAGAATGCACTCCGCGCCCGGCCGGCTCAGGCGCTGCGATGGAGCCTCCTCGAGCGACGACGGCGGCCCCTCCGCCTCGGAGATGACGATGCAGATCTCCGTGCCTTGCCCCGGCGCGCTCGTCACCTTCACCTCCCCGCCGAACCCGCGCACGATGCCGTGCACCGTCGCCAGGCCCAGCCCGGTCCCCTTTCCCGGCGCCTTCGTGGTGAAGAACGGCTCGAACATCCGCGAGCGCGTCTGTTCGTCCATCCCGTGTCCGCTGTCGCGAATGGAGAGCTCGACGAAGCCCGGGCTGGCCGAAGGCCGGACGGAGAGATCGATGGTGCCGACGGCATCGATCGCGTCGCGGGCGTTGACCACGAGGTTGATGACGACCTGCTCGAGCTGGGACGGGTCGGCCAGGATCGCGGGCACCGTCGGGTCGAGGTGAAAGCGGATCGCGATGTCCTCGCGCACCAACCGGCGGAGGATGCCGCTCAGCCGGCGCACGACCTCCGCGAGGTTCAAGGTCCGGGGCTCCGTCCTGGCTCGGTTGGCGAACGTGAGCAGCTGGGTCACGAGCGCCTTCGCGCGGCCCACTGCCTCCTCGAGATCGGTCAGGTCTTCGCTCGAACGCAGCTCGTCGCTCAGGCTGCTCGCGAGGGCCTCCACGCCACCTTCGATCACCATCAGCAAGTTGTTGAAGTCGTGTGCGACGCCGCCGGCGAGGCGACCGACCGCGTCGAGCCGGGTCGCTTCGGCGAGCGCGAGGTCGCGCCGCCTCAGCGCCTCCTCCTGGGTCTTTCGGTCGGTGACGTCTCGGTTGATGCTGAGGATCGCCCGGCGACCGCGGTATTCGACGCAGGAGGCGTTCACGTCGAGGTGCATCGGCGTTCCATCTCTCTTGTTCTGCACCGTCTCGAAGCGGACGAGCGACCCGCTCGCGAGCGTCTGGGCGACCATGCGCGCGCCGCGCTCGGGGTCCGGCGACAGCGGGACGAGCGATTGCCCGATCATCTCGTCGCGCGTCATGCCGTAGAGCTCGCAGCCGCGGCTGTTGACGTCGAGCACGACCTCTCCGTCCGGGTCGATCACGAGGATCGCGTCGTGTGCCGCCTCGAAGAGCTGCTTGTAGTCGAGCTCGGCTTGCTTCTTCGCGGTGATGTCGGCGACGAGGAACACCGTCGACTCGCTGTCGCCGCCGGACCCGCGGATGGGGCTCGTCCAGATCCAGACGTCGACCGGCTTTCCGTCCTTGCCGAGCACGACCGTCTCGCGCCCCGGATCGACGGTGCGGTCGAGCGCGCCCGACACACCCGGCTGGAGCAGGCCCGCCTTCGCCCCGAGCTCGATCAAGGGCAGCGGGTTGCCGTTCACCTCCTCGGCCGTGAACCCGAACGTCTTCGCCGCGGCCTCGTTCCAGCTCAGGACGTCGCCTCGGGCGTCGACCGTGAAGACGGGGAGGGGGAGAACGCCGACCAGCGCGTCGAACGAGGCCTGGATCGTCGCGAGGGAGGTCGCGGCGCGGACCGCGTCGGTGATGTCGTAGGTCACGCCGCGCCAGAGCGTCGGCTCGCCGCTCCGATCGAGCCCGAGCCAGGCGGTGACGAGGCGGTGCCCGAGCGTCTCGTCTGCGTTCTCCATCTCGAGCCGCAGCTGGCACGGCGAGCGCGTCCCCTTCTCCCTGTGCTCTTCGAGCTGAGCGCGGATGGCGCGTCTGACGAGCGAGCGCGAGCCCGCGGTGTGCAGGTTGTCCCACCCTCGCGCTCGCAGCTCCTCGCTGGCGAAGCCACGTTCGGTAGGGCCCGAGGGCAGCGCGTGGTTCAGCCGCTGCTTCTGGATGTCGAACTCCCAGTATCGCCACCCGGAGGTGGCGTTTGTCATCATGCGCAGCGCTCCGGCCTCGGCGCGCACGGAGGCCAGCCGGGCGCGGCGCTCGGCCAGGATCTTCAGGCGCAAGCGGAGCCGTGGGGCGTCCGCGTCCACCTCACAATCGGTGGCGCCCGCATCGAGCGCTTCCTCGATGCCCGACGCGTGCTCGAGCAAGACGAGCACCTCCGGCGGGTCGTCCCCGAGCGGACCGAAGTCGATCGCGGGCCCCGTGCCCTCGAGGACCACGACGTCCGCCTGGAAGCGCGCGAGCGCCTCGCCCACCGCTCGCCTCTCCGGCACGAAGCAGACGTCTGCGAGGCCTTGCGCGGCGTCGGCCAGCCGTGAGCGCCAGAGATCACCATGGATGACGGCGAGGACTCGCATGTCGGAACCTGCTCGCGGACGAAATCGGGCGAGCGTCCTCATCCTAGGTGCCCGGGCCAAGCGCTGTCGAGCGGGAGCGCGAAGACGCCTCACCTCCAGAGCGGCGCGCAAAAGCGGTCAGGTCAATCCGCGGAGCGCGGGCGCGAGACCGTCGCGACGTGGGGTGTGCCGAGCGCCTCTTCCAGACGGACCGGGTCGAAGTCGAAGCTCCGCAGGCGCAGCGGTCGTGCCGGTCGAATCACACGCAGCTCGACGTGCGCCGGCACCGCCGGCGCGCCGACGCGCTGGAAGAGGCCGCGGTAGACCGTGCCCGCTGCGTGCGGTGTGATGACGGTGATGTGGGTCGCGCCGCGCGCCACGAGCGCCTCGATGAGCGTGTTGTCGGTGGCGCCGCCGTCCACGTGGATCTCCCCGTCGATGCGCGGCAGCCGCGCGTAGAACGGCGGGAAGGTGCAGCTCGCGAGGAGGACGTCGTGGAACGAGGCGCGCTCGCGGCTCGAGTGGATGACGGCTGCGCCGCGGTTCCCGGCCGCTCTCCGGGACGCGAGCGATCCGAGGAACGCGACGAGCCGCGTCGTCGACACGAGGAGCTCGGCCTCGCCGCTCGTGATGTCCCGCTCGGGGATGTGTCGCGCGAGCGACTCGAGGACGATGCGGCTCATCCCGAACGGGCTCTTCTCCGAAGCGAGCCAGCGGGGCGACGCGACCTGCGTGCTCGCGAGCGTCCGGTAGATGGCCGGCCCATCGAGGCTCTTGCCCGCGACGTAAGCGGCGCCCGCGAGCGAGCCGCTCGAGGCGCCCCCGACGAGATCGAAGCGCTCGCCCGCCGCTGCGAGCCGCGCCAGCACGGCGAACTGGAACGCACCCCGGCAGCCGCAGCCGGGAAGGGACAGCGCACGCACCAGGCTCTCGTACCCCGACCGCGTCCCGCCCGCCAGCGCGGGAGGCCGGCGGAGTCAGCCGCGTGATCGCAGGAACGCCGCCGGCGGCTGCCCGATCACGGCCTTGAAGTCGCGGACGAAATGCGACTGATCGAAGTAGCCGAGCTCCGCCGAGAGGGCGGCGATCGTGAGGCCGTCCGGCGCCTTGAGGCGCTCGACGGCCTCGAGCAGCCGATAGCGGCGGATGACCCACTTCGGCGAGACGCCGACGAGCCGGCGGAACCAGCGCTCGAGGGTTCGCGCATCGACGCCAGCGATGGCCGCGGCTTGTTCGACTCGCAGGATCGTCTGGTCCGTCGCCATGCGCTCGACGAGATCGCGGACGGTCGCGTTGGGCGGCGGGAGGGGCCCGAGCCGCGGCTCGAGGACCGCCTCCGCCCGATCGATCGCCGCGTCGAAGCCGAGGTCGGGGGAGACCGCCGCCGAGAGCTCCTCCCCCAGCGGGCCGAGCGCCTCGGTGAGGCTGACGGTTTTGTCACGAAGCTGCGCCATGGGGCGCCCGTAGAGCGCCTCGAAGGTGGCGGGCCGGAACTTGATCCCGAAGACCCGCCCGCGTCCGGCCAGCGTGGACACGAAGCGCTTGGTGTGGACGCCCGTCACCTCCGCGGATGCGGCCGTGGAGTCGAAGACGAGGTGGACCGTCGGGTGGGGCAGCGTCTCGGCCGTCTTGGGCTCGGCGAGGTCCCATCGGACCCACCAGAAGTGGGCGACGTAGGGAGCCAGGGTCGCCGACGGGAGCAGGCGCTCGTGCTCGTTTCCGGCCCCTGAGCCGCCAGGTCGCAGCACGCCGCGGGCCGGCCCGGGCGAGAGACGCGGCGCTCCTCGCTGTCGTTGCTCCACCGACGGAGTGAGCAACGAGTGTCGGGTTTTTGCAAGCTGCCCGGCGGAGGTCGGGGCTAAGAGAGCCCCATGATCGCAAAAGGGACATTCGAGGTGAAGCTGCAGTGGGACCCGCCGCACGACGACGCGGGCGGCGTCGCCCTCGCGCACGCGCGCGGAGACAAGCGCTTCTCAGGCGCGCTCGAAGCGACGAGCCAGGTCCACATGATCTCCGCCCGCGCGCCGGCCCAGACCTCGGGCGCGTACGTGGCCGTCGAGAAGATCACCGGCGCGCTCGAAGGTCGCCGAGGCAGCTTCACCGTCGTCCATCTGGGGATCGGCGACGCCTCGGGGCGGACCCTCCGCATCGAGGTCGTCCCCGACACCGGGACCGAGGAGCTCGCCGGCATGCGCGGGACGATGGCCATCGACATCGTCGATGGGCAGCACTTCTACACGGTCGACTACACGTTGCCGTCCGCCCCGTGAGCGCTGCGCGTCAGAGCCGGACGGGGAGGACGGCCGTCTCCGCGAGGCCAGCTTCGTACAGGGCCTCGTAGGCGAAGAGGGTCGCGATGACGCGCTTCGTGTAGCCGCGCGTCTCCGCGTACGGGATCTTCTCCACCCACAGATCCAGATCCCAACCCGGTCTGTCGCTCAGCCAAGCCTCGGGGGCGCCGGGGCCCGCGTTGTAGCCGGGGATCGCCAGGACGGCGGCGTTTGCGAATCGGCCGCGGAGCCCTGCGAGGTACCGCGCGCCGATGCGCGCGGCCGACGCCGGGTCGAACAGGGTGTCGGCCTTGAACCGGATGCCGAGGCCGCGCGCCATCTTCGCGCCCGTCGCGGGGATGACCTGGAAGAGACCACGCGCGTCCGAGCGGCTCACCGCCTCGGGGATGAACGCCGACTCCTCGCGCATGATGGCGAAGAGGAGCGCCTCCGGCACGCCGCTCTCCCGCGAAGCGGACGCCACCTCGGAGGCGAACAGGCGCGGGTACGCGAGCTGCCAGACCGCGCGCCAGGGGCCTCGCGGCGGCTCGTCACGCAGCGCCTCGAGCTCCACGCGCCCGCTCTGCGCGTCGACCTCGTTTGCGGTCCGGAGCACGGCGTGCGCGCGGCGCTGATCGCCCGCGATCGCGTAGAGCCTCGCGGCCAGCAGCAGGTGGGCGGGCTTCGCGGTGCGCTGCTTGACGCCGAGCCCTCCGAGCACGTCGTCGAGCCCACGTGGGTCGCTGGCTCGGGCGACGGCGATGGCGGCCCGTACCGCGGGTGTCTCGCCCTCGGCCTGGGGCAGCTCGGGGAGCGGAGAGGCCGCCGGCTCCGCGAGCGTCTTGGCGACGGCGGCGCGGCCGGCGCCGCGCTCGAGCTGCTCGAGGCGCGCGACGGCGAGCGCCGCGTAGTAGCCGAGCGGGTAGTCGCGAACGGTCTGCTCGAACAGCGCGCGCGCCTCGGTGGTCTCGCCAGCGGCCAGCCGCGCGCGACCGAGGAAGTAGGTGAAGCGGCCGGCGCGCTGGTAGGCGCGCTCCTTTGGCCGCGCGGCGCCTCTCTCCAGGAAGGCCTTCGCTTCGGCGTAAGCGCCCCGCTCCATCGCCTCCACCGCGAGGAGGAAGATCCCGTCGCCGGTCATGTCGCCTTGCGGGTAGTCATCGGGCATCGCGACGAGCAAACGCGTGAAGGCCTCGCGGTTGCCGGTCGCGAGCGCGGCGCGCGCGCCCTCGAGCCGCGCGTCGTCGGCGAGGCGATGGTCGGGCGCGGCGCTCTCGAGCCGGCCGTAGAGCCGCATGGCACGATCGTCCGCGCTGGCGCGCTGCGCCGTCCGGCCGGCATGGAACAACACCTCGGGGAGCTCTCGTCTGCCGGAGCAAACGTCCGCCGCGCGCTCGAGCTCGTCGAGGCCTTCGCCCGTGCGCTTCACCGCGACGAGGGCGCGGCCGCGCGCCGAGCCGACCTTGCAGGCGACCTCCGAGTCGAGTGTCTTCTTCGCCAGCCGATCGAGGATGACGAGCGCGCGCTTGTGCTGGTTGGACGCGACCAGCGCTTCGGCCGTGGCAGCGAGCTCTGCGTCGGCCGGCTTCTCGTACGCTTCACGCTCGGCCTTGGGGAGGCGCACGGCCGCTTGTTTCACGAGCTTCTCTGCCTCGTCCGCTCCGCGGCCGTTCGAGCCCGAGCGCATCACCGCCTGGGCGAGCGCGATCGCCTCCGTCGCGCGGGCTTCGCCTGGCTTCAGGAGGAGGGCCTTCGCGAGGCGCAGGGCGACGAGCGTCCAGCCGGAGGGTCGGGCTGTGCCGTCGATCATTCCAGCGTAGAGAGGGCGCGCGAGATCGAGCGCGCCCGTGCGCACCAGCGACTCGACCACGGCCTCTCCCACGCGTGCTTCGTGGATGACGGATCTGTCAATGTCACGGGCCAGCGTGATCGCCTCGGCGTGCTCCCCGCTGCGCGCGGCGATCTCCACGAGGCGGAGGAGGGCCACGGGACGGGTCGGTGCGCCGTCGATCGCGGCGCGTCGGTAGGCGGCCCGCGCTTGGAGGGGCGAACCGGCACGCTCGAAGAGGCTGCCCGCGAGGTAACAGGCCGTCGCTCGCAGATCTCCGTCCGTCGCGGGGAGGCCGCCCTCGGCGGCGAGGACCTCGCGAGCCGCGTCGGCGTGGCGACCCTTTCGTTCCGCTTCGGCGGCCTTGGCGAAGCGGTCGTCCGCGAGGAGCGGAGCGACGCTCGTCACGTCGAGCGCCGGTCCAAGCAGCGCGGGCTCCGCGGCCTTCGCCGGCGCCGCCGAAGCCGCGGGCTCGGAGGCGGGCGCGGGTGTCGAGCTCTCCCGCGGGGGCAGGGTCGGTCCTCCGTCGCTCGGCGTCGCCGGCGCGCAACCGAGAGGCGCGAGCAAGAGCGCGAGGACGCAGGGCCGCATCATCGCGCGACAACGCGCGGCGCTGCGTCCTGCTTCCCGTCGATCAACGCTGCTCCTCACGGTACTTCTTGCTCTTCGCCCGCTCGTCCTCCAGGCGCGCGCGCTGCGTCTCGTTGAGCGGCAACCGCGACCCGGCGAGCCACTCCAGCTCGCGGTCGCGCTCCTCCAGGCTGGGGGCGGCGTCCGCCTGGCCGAGCTTCTGCTCGAAGCACTCGCTCACGAGCGCCTCGACGCTCCGGACGTTCACCTTCGAAGGCTTCGCCTCGGCCTTGTAGGCCTCGTCAAGCGCGACACAGGCCTCGCCCACGCGGCCCTCTGCGAGCTGCTCCTCCGCGAGCAGGAACTTCCGCGCCGGGTCGTCGGCGGCGAGCTCCTTGCCGGGGACACCCATGAGCAGCGGCGTCCCCGTGGCGATGACGGAGAAGGCCGCCACGCTGCCGAGCACGATGGCGCCGAGCGGGACGCCGAGGCCCTGCTCGTCCGGCTGCTTGCGCCGTCGCTTCAAGAGCGCCAGCGTGGTGCCCGCCGCGCCGAGGATGAACGCCGGGAGCGTGAAGCCGAAGCCGGCCTGGGCGATCTCTCGCGTGACCCGGTAGCCCTCTTCGCGCACCTTCTGGCGCTGGCTCGGCTCCGCCTCGGCGGCCACGCGCTCGATCCTCGTGCGCCCGGCGATCGTGCCGATGAGCGCCGTGGTCGAGCAGCCGAGGGTCAAGGCGAGCGCGACGATGCCCACGGCCGGGCTCGCGTGTGATCGCGCGAGCGCAACCGACAAAAGGCCGGCCGCCACGGCCGCGAAGCCGAAGCCGACGAGGACATACGCAAGCGCGCCTTGGGCGAAGAGCGCCCCGAACATGGCGGCGACTCTACACCAAAGGCCGCCCGGATCTCTGGTCTCCACCTGACGCCGAGCCATTCCGGTCACGGGGCTGGCACTTCCGTTGCAGCCGCCGCGCTCGCATGGCTTGTCTTCGCTTGTTTCTCGGCCTGACCATGAGCGCCACCCTGGCGCTCATGTCAGGGCCGGCCTTCGCCCAGGATCCGGACGACGACGACACGGGGTGGTTCGACGAGGACGAGGAGCCGCCCGCTCCAGAGCCCGACGCACCGGAGGAGGAGCCGGCCCCCAACGTGGTCGCGACCGAGCCCGCTCCGCCGCCCGAGCCGCCGCCCGCTCCCAGGGCGCTGCCCGCCGCGCCGAAGCCGGCCGCGGCCGTCTCACGTGAGCGTACGGGTCGCTTCCGTTGGGGCCTCAGTCCGGCGTTCGGCGGCGTCCAATACGACGACGATCCCGATTTCCTCTTCCTGATGGGCCTCGAGGCGCGCTTCGGAGGCCAGCTGAGCGACGACCTCGCCGTCTATGCCGTCCCCTCGGTGCTGGGCTCCGAAAAGCTCCGCGTCGGCACCGGGCTCGTGATCGAGGGCTGCTTCGGCGACGTCTTCACCGTCGGGGGCGGGGCGGACGTGGCGCTCAGCTCGACAGACGGCTGGACGGACTTCGTCCCCGGGGGCGGGCCGACGGTACGCCTCGGGCTCCACATCGGGAAGGACAAGCCCACGCGGCGCAAGGCCTTCAGCATGTACGGCTTCTCGAAGCTCGACTTCTTCACGAACGATGACCGGGATGTCATTGTCGGAGGCATGCTCGGCTACGACGGGATGTGAGCGTGCGCGGACCGAGCGGAACCGTGATTCAAGGTTCGCCGGCGCCCGGCTCGGGCTCGAGGACCCGCCCGAGCGCCCCGACCTCCTGATCGAGATCGGCGACGGCCTTCTTCTCCACGTGTGAACGCTCGCGCGCGATCGCCGCGAGCACCTCGTCTCGCGCGGGCTTGACGAGCCCGTACGCGCGGCCCATGCGGAGCTTCGCCTCGTCGAGATCGTGGAGGTGGCCGAGCCGCTTCTGCAGCTTCGCCCCGCTCTTCGCGACGGCCGCGCAGTCCACGTCGACCAGGCCCTCGAAGAGCTCGGCCGCATAGCGGAGCTGCTTGGCCGCGATGCGGACGTCGTGCATGGCGAGCTTGTCCTCGGGGACGGCGGTCAGGGCGCGATCGACGAGCTTGCGCATGGCGCGGGCGAGGGCGTCGCGGGCGAGCACGGGCTCGGCGAGCTCTCGCTTGGCGGGAGCGGAGACGAGGCGATCGATGTCTTGCAGGATCTGCGAGAGGTCGTCGGACCGAGACAACCCGTTCACCACGCGCGAACGGAGCCCTCGCTCGCGCCGGGCTCGCCCGACCTGCCAGACGGTGAGCGCGGCGCGCACGTCCGCGCGGAGCCTCAGGGTGGCGAGCGTCTCGCGCAAGACCTCCTCGTCTCGGAGCTCCCCGGTCGGTTCGACGATCGTGCGGAGCCGCTCCGCGAGCGCCCGCGTCTTGCGCTTGCCCCAGGCGAGACCCAGCGGCCGGAGCGCGCTCCTCAGTCGCCGGAGCGCGACGCGGAAATCGTGGATGGCCTCTTCGTCCTCCTGGCCTTCTCGGTGGACCTCGGCGAGGTGGGCTCGCGCCGCGTCGGCGTCTCGGACCAGCTTTCGGGCACGCTCCCGAACGGCGGCGAGCGGCGACGGCGCGGCGCCGAGCTCGGGAGTCGTGGCCGGGGCTTCCACCGACACCACTATACCTCGCTCAGACGCGGACGACGCCGACGAGCACGAGCGGCCTCGACCCCGTGTGTGACTCGATCACCCGGCGCGTCGTCAGCCGAGCCTCCTCTTCCAGCGCCGCGCCGTGGTGGCGCGCCAGCAGATCGCGGACCACCTCGCCGACGGCGCGACCGGCGTGGACGAGGACGTCGTGATCGAGCGGCCCGACGACGCCCATGCTCTTGACGTCGACGGGGGCGGCGAGGCCGGCGCTCGAGAGCGCGATCGAGACGAAGACGACCCCGCTTCGGCCCACGAGCGCGCGCTCGCGCAGCACCTCGGGCGGGATCGGATCACCGCGCATCGTCGAGACCTTCCCTGTCGGAACGCGCCCCCTCTTCGCGAGCGCGGCTTCTCGATCGACCGCGACGACGTCGCCGTTCTCGGCCACGAGCACGTCCTCCACCCCCATCTCGCGCGCGAGCTCCGCGTGCCGGAAGAGGTGGTGGAGCGTCCCGTGCACCGGGACGAAGGCGCGCGGCCGCACGAGCTCGATCATGCGCTCGAGCTCGCCCCGGTGGGCGTGGCCGCTCGCGTGGACGGCGGGGTGGGTCACTCGCGAGACGACCTCGATACCCTGGCGCAAGAAGCTCGCGTAGAGATCGTAAACAGATCTGTCATTGCCGGGGATGATCCGGCTGGAGAAGACCACGCGGTCACCGGCCTCGAGCCGCATGCGGTTGTGTGTGCCGGCGGCGAGGCGGGCCAGCGCCGCGGGGCTCTCACCCTGCGTGCCGGTCGCGATCACGAGGACGTCCCGGCGAGGCATCGCCTGCGCCATCTCGGCGGGGACGACGAGATCGCTCGGCCAGTCGAGGCGGCCCACGTCGCGGGCAGCCCGCACGTGGTTCTCCATGCTCCGCCCCAAGAGGCAGATCCGGCGGCGCGCCTTCCGGGCCACCTGGCCGAGCAGGAGCAGCCGCTGCACGTTGGAGGCGAACATGCCGATCACCACGCGGTGCGGCGACGCCGCGACGATCGCGTCGAGCTCCTCCCCGACGGCGGACTCGGTCCGGGCGCTCCCGGGGCTGTCCACGTTCGTCGAGTCGCTCAAGAGGAGGCGCACTCCCTCGTCCCCGAGCTCGGCCAGCCGCCGCTCGTCCGTGAGCTCGCCGTCGGCGGGGCCGCTGTCGATCTTGAAGTCGCCGGTGTGGACGACCACGCCCGCGTCGGTGCGGATGGCGAGCGCGGTCGCGTCGGCGATCGAGTGGGTCACACGGATGGGCTCGAAACCGAAGGAGCCCACGTCGAAGCGATCACCTGCCTTCGTCGTCGTGAGGGGCAAGGTGGTCGGGTCGAAGCCGTGCTCGTCCAGGCGGCCGCGGATCAGGGCCATCGCATGCGCCGGGGCAAACACCGGCACGTCGAGATCGTCGAGGAGGTACGGCAGGGCGCCGATGTGATCCTCGTGGCCGTGTGTGATGACCACGCCGCGCACCGAGTCGCGCCGCTCCAGCAGCCAGTCGAAGGCCGGGTGAATGACGTCGACGCCGTTGTCAGCATTGGGGAACGTGACGCCGCAGTCGACGACGACGATCTCTCCGCGCTGCTCGAGGGCGAGGCAGTTCATTCCGATCTCCCCCAGGCCTCCGAGGGGGACGACGCGAAGAGGCATCATGACAAGGCTGGCAGCATACCGCCGGTAGACCCCGCCCCGTGGACAACCTCGGGAACGGTTGTGGGTGGGCAAGCGCTACCGTCCCGGAACCTGTGGACAGGGCTGTGAACAGTTGCTTTCGTTCAGGAGAAATTCTCTTGGGATGTCGGGCCTGTGCCTGATGTAGGACACTATGTGCAGTATATTTTGTTTGCCCGACCCCAAGATGTTGGGGTACTCAACCTCTCCTGAACGCGGGAGACACTGAACGTCACCCCGTCCGAGCATCTCCGAGCTTGGTCCGAGCCCATCTGACCAAGGACCTTCATCCTGAACGGGTTGCCAGTGGCTGGAACCTGAACGGCCGAGCGGTTCTTGGCGCAGCCCGCTTCGCGTGGGCAGATTGGTCAGGCCAACCGGAGTAGCTTCGGGCGGCGCGGCGAAGGTGCTCCTTTGTTCGGACTCGAAGAGACATGACGCTGACCCCGAGCCAAGAAACGACCTTCGTGTCTCGCGCCCCTGTCGGCGCGAGTCACTGAGCTCGCTCATTGGCCGGCGAGGTGGGGGCAAGGCGCCTCCGTCTCTTCGATGGGGCGTTTTTCGATCGTGGAGGGACCGACTCATGGCGCAACCGACGACGCAGAGCGAAGCTAAGCAGGCACTCAACGGCACGCACCGGAACGGTAACGGAAGCGGGCCGCTGACCCAGCGCCAGGGAATGGGCAGCCATGCAGTCAAGGAGCAGGCGATGAAGGAGACCCGAGCCGCCAAGTCGGCCCCTCAGAAGCCGAAGAAGTCTTCGGAGCCGGTGGCGAAGAAGCGCGCCGTGCGGGCGAAGGGCATCGGCATCGACCGCCTCTTCACCGAGCGCGGCACCGATCCGCTCGACGAGGTGACCTGGGAGCTGCGCTCGAGCGTCATCACCAACACTGACGGTTCCGTCGTCTTCAAGATGGAGGGCGCGGAGATCCCGGCGGGGTGGTCGCAGCTCGCGACCGACATCGTCGTCTCGAAGTACTTCCGCAAGGCGGGCATCCACGGCGACAAGCAGAAGGGCGAGACCAGCGTCCGCCAGGTGACCACGCGCATCGCCAAGACCATCCGCGAGGTGGGCGAGGAGCTCGGCGGGTATTTCGCGACCCCGAAGGACGCGGACGCGTTCGAGGCGGAGCTCACGTACCTGCTCGTGAACCAATACGGCGCGTTCAACAGCCCCGTCTGGTTCAACTGCGGCCTCTTCCAGCGCTACGGCATCACCGGCTCGGGCGGCAACTACGCCGTGGAGTGGGAGCACTGCAAGGCGAGCGCGTCGTCGCCGGGGCAGGCCCCCGTCATCGAGACGGAGAACGCGTACGAGCGGCCGCAGTGCTCCGCGTGTTTCATCCAGTCCGTCGACGACGACCTGATGAGCATGTACGACCTCGTGAAGAGCGAGGCGCGCCTCTTCAAATACGGCTCGGGCACGGGCACGAACTTCAGCACGATCCGCGGCAAACAAGAGAAGCTCTCGGGCGGCGGCACCAGCTCCGGCCTCATGAGCTTCCTCGAAGTGTTCGATCGCGCCGCCGGCGCGACGAAGAGCGGCGGGACCACGCGCCGCGCCGCCAAGATGGTCTGCCTCGACATGGACCACCCCGAGATCGTCGACTTCATCCAGTGGAAGGTCCGCGAGGAGAAGAAGGCGCAGGCCCTCATCGCCGCCGGCTACCCGTCGGACTTCAACGGCGAGGCCTACCACACCGTCAGCGGCCAGAACTCGAACAACTCCATCCGCGTGACCGACGACTTCATGAAGGCCGTCGAGTCGGGCGGCACCTGGCAGACGCGCGCGCGCACGACCGGTGAGGTGATCGAGACCTTCCCCGCGAAGGACCTCTGGAAGATGATCGCCGACGCCGCGTGGGGCTGCGCAGACCCCGGCCTGCAGTACGACACGACGATCAACCGCTGGCACACGTGCCCGAACTCGGCGCGCATCAACGCGTCGAACCCCTGCTCGGAGTACATGTTCCTCGACGACTCGGCTTGCAACCTGGCGTCGCTGAACCTCACCAAGTTCCTCGACGAGGCGGGTAACTTCGACATCGAGGGCTACCGCCACGCCGTGCGCATCTTCTTCATGGCGCAGGAGATCCTCGTCGACTTCTCGTCGTACCCCACCAAGGTCATCGCGAAGAACTCACACGACTACCGCCCGCTCGGGCTCGGCTACGCGAACCTCGGCACGCTCCTCATGCTGCTCGGCCTCCCGTACGACAGCGAAGAGGGTCGCTCGCTCGCCGCCGCGCTGACCTCGATCATGTGTGGCCACGCCTACCGCGTCTCCGCCGAGATGGCGGGCACCAAGGGGGCGTTCCCGGGCTACGCCAAGAACCGCGAGCCGATGCTCCGGGTCATGGGGCTGCACCGCGAAGCGGCTTACCAGATCAACCGCGACAAGTGCCCCGAGGTGCTCTACCGCGCGGCCTGCGAGGACTGGGACGAGGCCGTTCGCCTCGGCCAGCTCCACGGCTACCGCAACGCGCAGGCGACGGTGCTCGCGCCGACCGGCACCATCGGCCTCCTGATGGATTGCGACACGACCGGCATCGAGCCGGACTTCTCGCTGGTCAAGTTCAAGAAGCTCGCCGGCGGCGGCTACTTCAAGATCGTCAACCAGTCGGTCCCCGAGGCGCTGCGCCGCCTCGGCTACAGCCAGCACGAGGTCGCCGAGATCGTCGCGTACGTCTCGGGCACGAACACGCTCCTCGCCGCTCCGCACATCAACCGCGCCAGCCTCAAGCAGCGTGGCCTTCACGACGACGACCTCGCCAAGGTCGAGCGCGCCCTGCCGGGCGTCTTCGACCTCTCGCTCGGTTTCGGCCCGTGGGTGCTCGGCGAGGAGTCGTACGCGCGCCTCGGCGTGACGCCGGAGATGAGCAGGAAGCCGGGCTTCTCTCTGCTCAAGTTCCTCGGCTTCACCACCGCCCAGATCGAAGAGGCGAACGACGTCATCGTCGGGCGCATGACCATCGAAGGCGCCCCGCACCTCCGCATCGAGCACTACGCCGTGTTCGACTGCGCGAACCGCTGCGGCAAGACCGGTCAGCGTTTCCTCGCCCCCATGGCGCACGTCCGGATGATGGCCGCGACGCAGCCGTTCCTCTCGGGCGCCATCTCCAAGACCGTGAACCTCCCGAACGAGTCCACGGTGGAGGACGTGCAGCGCATCTACGAGGAGGGCTGGAAGCTCGGCCTCAAGGCGGTCGCGCTCTACCGCGACGGCTGCAAGGCGTCGCAGCCGCTCTCGAGCACGCAGACCAAGGAGAAGGAGGACGAGGCCGACTCCATGGCAGAGGTGCCGGTGCAGACGCTCCCGCTCCTGCGCCCGCAGGGCACGCGTGTCCGCCTGCCCAAGAAGCGTCACGGCTTCACGCAGGAGGCGAAGGTCGGCGGCCACAAGATCTACCTGCGGACCGGCGAGTACCTCGACGGGTCGCTCGGCGAGATCTTCATCGACATGCACAAGGAGGGCGCCGCCTTCCGGTCTCTCATGAACTGCTTCTCGATGGCGGTGTCGCTCGGCCTGCAATACGGCGTGCCTCTGCGGAGCTTCGTCGAGCAGTTCACGTTCACGCGCTTCGAGCCGCAGGGCATGGTCGAAGGCCACGAGAACATCAAGATCGCGACGAGCATCGTGGACTACATCTTCCGGGCGCTCGGCGTCGAGTACCTGGGCCGCTACGACCTCGCGCACGTCGTGCCGGAGTCGAAGATCGAGGACCCGACCGAGACTCGCCACCACGAGGCGGCCTCGGTGCCTCCTCCCTCGTTCGGCGGCAGCGCGCAGACGCACATGCTCCCCCAGCGTGAGGCGGAAGATCACGGCGCCAACGCGCTCGACGCCCACCTCGATGAGCTGATGGGAGACGCCCCGGTGTGCGACGGTTGCGGCCACATCACCGTCCGCAACGGCGCTTGTTACAAGTGCCTGAACTGCGGCAACTCGATGGGCTGCAGCTGACGGTTCGTGCTCCGAGCGGAGGGCTTGTCCCTCCGCTCGGCGTCCGTCATGCCCGGCTGCGCGTCTTGTCCCCGCGAACGAGCGCGACCCTCCTCGCCTGAGAGCGACCGTCGCGCTCGCCGACTTCCTTCTCAGGCCGCCTTCTTCGTCGCTCGCTTCTGTCGCGTGGTCGTGGCGCGCTTGGTCGCCGAACGCGGCGAGCTCCTGCCGCGCGCCTTCTTCCTCTTCGCGGCCGAGGACTTCGCCTGGCGCGAGAGCGCCTCGCGCGAAGCCGCGCTGCGTGGCTCCTTCTGGCGCGCGCTCTTGCTCGCGCGCGACCGCTTCGGGCTCGTCTTCTTGCCGGCGCGGGCCTCGTCCTGCGCGGCCTTCTTCTTGGTCCGCGCGCTCGCGCTGCGGCCCGGCTTCACGGGAACGCCGGCGCGCCGCGCCTTCGACAGTCCGATGGCGATGGCCTGCTTGGTGTTCTTCGCGCCGTGTTTGCCCTCGCGGACATGGTGGATCTCTTCGCGAACGAACTCGCCGGCCGCCGTGCTCGACGACTTGCCTTCCGCGAGGTCTCGCTTCGCCTTGTTCGTGGTGGATCGAGTGGGCATGTCTCGCGGCAGCCATTCACCTCGCATGCCAGGTGAGCCGACTCGCGGCGCACTCCCCCCTCGAGCGCGCTCGGCGCGCGCCGCGTGTGGCGAACGGGCCGCATGTCGGAGCATGTGAGCGCGCGCTTTCGCGCCGCCGCTGGACACGCAAAGGATGCGGCTGATAGCGTTTTCCTCGATGCCTCGGCGCCTTGCCCCGAGCGTGGGCGTAGCGATCTGCGCCATCGCGTGGATCAGTGCGTGCCGCGATTGGGATCGGTACGAGCCCGTCGCGGCAGGCGGTGGTGGCGCGGCGGGAGTCGTCACGGGCACGACGACCGGCGCGAGCATGACGACCGGCACGAGCATGTCGACGGGCGGAGGCGGGACGGGCGGCTCGGGCGTCGGCGGCGGGACGGGCGGAGGACAGCCGCTCGACTGCGGCAAGATCGATATCCTCAACGACGACTTCGAGGATCCGAGCTGGAGCTGGCGCTGGGGATACTCCGGGCTCGAGTCGAACTACCTGCGGCAAGGAGGTGAGCTCGTGCTGAGCCTGCCTCCGACCGAATACGGCAACCAGATCGAGACCACCGCAGGCTTCGATTTCCGCGGCCGCACCGTGATCATCGAGCTCGCGCCCGAGATCCCGCCCGACGTGGTGTTCTGGTTCAACGTGGCCGGCGACACGGACAACTACCTCGAGATCGGCTTCGATGGAGGCGGGACCATCTTCTACGGCTACGAGGAGGACGGCTCGTTTTTCACCTTCGCGACGGACCCCCTCGCCCCGTCCGAGTACCGCTTCTGGCGGTTCCGCGAGCAGGACAACTTCGTCTACTTCGATATCTCGAACGACGGCGCTTCTTGGATGGAGCGGGAGACGTTCGACATCTCGGACGTCTTCGACCCTGCCTACACCTCGATCTACCTGGGCGCGTACAAGGGGGACACCGGCGCGTCGGCCGACGTGCACGTGGCGGCGATCTACTCCGGCGAGCCAGGGACGAGCAAGCCGTGCCCGATCTCGACGATCAAGGACGACTTCGAAGATACGCAGCGCGGATCGCTCTGGAACCGCGGCTGGAACGACTCGGTCTGCCCGTTCGACGACAGCTCGGGGACGCTGCGGGCGACCTGCACGCCGATGGCCTACAGCTTCTCGGCCTATGGATCGGCTCCCGTCTACGATCTCACCGGGACGTCCGTCACGGTCGAGATGGTCGAGCCTGCGCTCAGCGGCAGCGGCGCCTGGTTCGCCCTCCGGCTGAACCGTCCCGAGACCGAGTCGGCGTGGGTGCTCTCGGTGAGCAACGGCGAGCTCGTCCTCTACGAGGTGGTGGATGGGAACTGGAGCACCGTCGAGAACGGTCCTCATGACCCGATCGATGATCGGTTCTTGCGCATCCGTGAGGAGGGCGGGCAGGTCTACTTCGAGACCTCGCCCGACGACGTGAGCTACACGGAGTTCGATCAGCGCACGCCGCCGTTCGACGTGACCCAGCTGCGTGTTTGGCTCCAGGGCGGTGCGGACGACAACGCCGAGTCGGTGAGCGTCGCGGTCGACAACCTCAACGGGGGCTCGTAGCCGGTGGGCAAGGTCCTCGGCGGTCGCTACGAGATCCTGAAGCAGCTCGCCGCCGGCGGGATGGCGACGGTGCACCTCGGGCGCCTGCTCGGCGTCGGCGGCTTCGAGCGGCTGGTCGCGATCAAGATCATGCACGCGCACATCGGTGGCGAGCCGGAGTTCGTCACCATGTTCCTCGACGAGGCTCGGCTCGCGGCGCGCATCCGGCATCCGAACGTCGTGCCCACGCTCGACGTCGAGGAGTCGCCCGACGGCCTCTTCCTCGTCATGGAGTACATCGAGGGCGCGTCGCTGCATCAGATCCTCAAGGCGTCCGGCGGGCTCCCCGGCGCGGTCCCGCTCCCCATCGTGCTGCGGATGATGATCGACACCCTCGCCGGGTTGCACTGCGCGCACGAGCTCACGGACGACGAAGGCCACCCGCTCTCGCTCGTCCACCGCGACGTCACGCCTGCGAACATCCTCCTCGGTGCCGACGGTGTCGCGCGCCTGACGGATTTTGGCGTGGCGCGCGCCGAGTCTCGTCTGTCGTCCACGCGCGGCGGCCAGGTGAAGGGCAAGATCCCGTACATGCCGCCCGAGCAGATCATGAGCGAGGACCTCGATCGGCGCTGCGACATCTACGCAGCAGGCGCCGTGTTCTGGGAGGCGCTCATCGGTCGTCGGGTGTTCCAGGCGGACAACGACGGCGCGATTCTGCAGGGCATCCTCGCCGGCGCGCCGGCGACGCCCCGGCAGATCGATCCGGCCATTCCCGAGCCCATCGATCAGGTCTGCATGCGGGCGCTCGCCCGCAAGCGCGCGGAGCGCTTCGCCTCCGCCGCGGAGTTCTCGGACGCGATCGAGGACGCCGCCCACCGAGCCGGCGTCTCCATCGCCTCGGCGCGTGCCGTCGCCGCGTTCGTGCAGGCCTCAGGCGCGTTCCAGAAGATCCAGCCGAAGGAGCTCGCGGCGCTCAAGCAGGGGGCCGCGTCCGCGGCTGGTCGCCAGCCCGTACCCTCTCGACCCACCGGCTCCGGCTCGGGAGCGGTCTCGTTCACGCAAGAGCCCAAGTCCTCTCCGACCCAACCCTCGCAGGTCACGTCCGCTGGCTCGGCCCTCAGCGCTCCCCAGCCGGCGCCCATTCCGTCGTCGCGTCGCGTCGCGCCGCTCATCGCGGGTTTCGTCGCGGTCGGCGTGGTGGTCGGGCTCGCCGTCTTCGCGCTGCAGTCACGAGGCCCGAGGGACGTGAGCCCTGCGGGGGCGGCAGCCGCAGCGGTCGTCCCGCCGGGCTCGACGAATCCTGACAGCTCCGTGTCTGCTGCGCCCCCTCCTCAGGCGAGCGCGGCCCCGCTCGTGACGGCGTCGGCGAGCGCCGCCGCGCCCGCGACCGCGGACCAGCGTCCGCCCGCGGGCAAGCCTGGACCTGCGAGCACGGCTCCCGCCAACAAGAAGCCGCCTCCCGGCGCGCCGAAGCCGGGCGCCACCTCCTACGATCCGGATCGCCTGTGAGCGCGCGCTCCTCGCTCCGCCTGCTGCGTGTCCTGGCGCTCGTCGTCGCCGCGAGCGTCGGCGGCGTCGTCGCGCTTCCGGCCCGCGAGGTCCGCGCGGATCAGGCCGCGGAGGCGGCCAAGTCGTTCGAGCAAGGCCGGAAGCTCTGGGACGCGAAGGACCCCGCCGCCGCGCTGCCGTTCTTCGAGAGAGCGGCGGAGCAGTCAGGCAGCCCCAACGCGCGCCTCTACGTGGCTCGCTGTCTGCGCGAGACCGGGCAGCTCCCGCGCGCATACGACGAGATGGCGCGGACCGTCAAAGACGCCCGGGAGCTCGCGGACAAGGACCCGCGTTACGTGCAGACGAGGGACACCGCCGCCGCTGAGCTGGCCCTCCTGGAGCCGAAGATCGCCAAGATCATCGTCACGCTCGGCTCGTCTCTGAGCGGCGCGAGCGTCTCGATCGGTGAGGCCGTCGTGACGTCGGACCGGCTCGGCAGCCCATTTACGGTCGTGCCGGGCACGATCCGCGTCGCCGCCAAAGGTGCTGACGGAGCCGTCATTGAAAAGTCGGTCACCGTCCAGGCGGGCTCCACGCTCGCGGTGACCCTCGAACGGCAGTCGACCGGCCCGGGGCCCGAGGTGGGGCCAGGCCCGGTGGGACCGGTCGCTCCGCCCCCGCCGCCAGCAGAGGAAGGCGGCGGTTTCGGCGTCGTGCGGGGCGTCGGCATCGGCGTGGCCGCGCTCGGTGTCGGCGGCTTCGTCCTGTTCGCCGTCGGCACCGTCCAGGCGGACGACAAGCTCGGTACGCTCGAGGACGAGTGCGGCGGCGGCCCGTGCACCGACCCGAAGTACGAAGACGTCATCCAGAGCGGAAAGACGTCGGAGATCCTCGCTTACACCGGCCTCGGCGTCGGCGTGGCGGGCGTCGTCGCGGGGACGCTCATGATGATCTTCGGCGGCCCCGGCGAGCCGGAGCCTCGAGGCGCCGCGATCGAGCCGACGGCGAACGGCTTCCGCGTTCGCTTCTGACGGGCGCGCCTCCGAGCCGGCTCAGAACGCGACGTGGACGAAACAAGTCGCCCGGTCGAGGCTCTGCCCCTCGGGGACGAACGCGCCGAAGGCGCCGAAGACACCCTCGTGTTCGTATGCGCGCAGGTGGATGCGCGAGACGTCGCCGGCGAACGAAGGCTTGACGTAAGCGAGGTGCGCGCGCCTGACGAGGTGGGCGCCCTTCACGCCGTGGACGAAGAGCCTGCGCAGGGCCGCCTCCTCGAACAGCCGCAGGTACACGATCGAGTTGACGTGTTGATTCGAGTCCGTGTGCGCCATGCCGAAGACGACGCGCGCCTCGTCCTCCACATGGCGTGGATCGAGGAGGGACGCCCCGGCGGGCGGTGTGGCCACGTCGCTCGGGACGACGCGCTCGCGCGGAGGTCCCGGCACCGGCTCGAGGCCCGGCACCTCGACCCGCGTGACCCTCCGCTCCCCGGGTGGCGCAAACGGTCTTGTCAGCGTGTGCTCCGCGTAGACCCGCGCGGCCACCGCGAGCTCCCCGGCCCGCGCGGGGGGCGCGCCGTAGACCACGCCGATGGGGGCGCGGACCTCCAGCCACATGCCGAGGAGGATCCTCGGCGCCGGGAGGGCGCCTGAGCCGGCGCTCGCCTCGGTCGCAGCGCCGGGCACGTGGGAGAAGGCGAAGGTGCCGCGGGCTTTCAGGTCCGGGTCCACGCCGAACGGACCGCCTTCGCCCACCGCGACCAGGCGGGTGAGGATCGGCACGATTCCCTGGCCGAAGAGCGGCTTGGCCCAAGGGGAGCGCATGAAGCCCCGCCACCCGGTGCGACCCAGGGCGTGCATCGCTCCGTCGAGCTGGAGCCGGCCGTCCTGGGTCACGTCCTCGAAGCGGACCGGTGCCTCCGCTTCGGTCCACTCGGCTGCCTCGGGGGCGGGCGGGATCGACATGACGCTTCCTAGCACGGTGCGTCGTCCGTCCAAGATGACAGAATCCTGACGAAGGCTGACCCTATCCGGACACGGCGGTCGCCATGCTGGCGCCGTGACAATCGTCCTCTCGTTCTTCGTCGCGCACTGGGTGCTCAGCGTCTTCATGCAGACCTTCTTCCTGCATCGGTACGCCGCCCACCGGATGTTCACGATGTCTCCGCGGATGGAGAAGGTCTTCCACTTCTTCACGTGGCTGTTCCAGGGCTCGAGCTACCTGAACCCTCGCGGCTACGCGTTGCTCCACCGCGAGCACCACGCCTTCAGCGACACGGACCGTGATCCGCACTCGCCCCACACGACGAAGGGCTTCATCGACATGAATGTCCGCACCGCCACGCGGTACGCCGGGCTCTGGCGCGGGACGGTCCAGCCGGAGGCGCGTTTCCTCGGCGGTTATCCGACGTGGCCGGCGATGGAGAGGATCGGCGACTCGTGGCTCGTTCGGCTCGGCTTCGCGTTCGCCTACTCGATCCCCTATTTCCTCTTCGCCCCCCACTGGGCCTTTTTCCTCCTGCTGCCGCTGCACTGGTTCATGGGGCCGCTCCACGGCGCGATCGTGAACTGGTGCGGCCACAAGTACGGCTACCGGAACTTCGACGTCGACGACCGCAGCAAGAACACGCTCGCCTTCGACTTCGTGACCCTGGGCGAGCTCTTCCAGAACAACCACCACCGCTTCGGCCAGTCGCTCAACTTCGCGGCGCGCGCCTGGGAGGTCGATCCGGCCTACTGGGTCATCCGCGCGTTCGCGTTCCTCGGCCTCATCCGCATTGAGAAGGAACAGAAGATGCGTTACCCCGAGCGCCCCGTTCCGGCGCTCGTGGAGAGCCCGGCCGACGCCGAGTAGCCCGCGTACCGCAAGCCTTGGTAAGCGCCCGGAAGGGTGCAACGATGGTCTCTCGATGACCGTGCTCGACGGCGTGACCACCAAGCTTGCCCTCGCCGAGATCGAGAAGAAGAGCCTCGAGGCGCAGCTCGTCGCGCTCGAGTCATCGACCTCGGCGCGGATCGCCTCGCTCGAGGAGGAGGTCGAGGCGCTCTTGTCGCCGCGGCGCTCCGAGGTCGCGCGGGCCCTCTACGAGGCGCGCACCCGGAGCCTTTCGAGCGCGCTCGAGCAGGCACGCGCCGCCCGCGAGCGGCTCGAGCAGCTGCTCCGTGGAGACGCGGCTCGCAGCGAGATCGAGCTCGCCCGCGACGCGTCCGTGATCCAGGCCGCGCTGCAGCACGAGGCCGAGCTCGTGGCGCGGCTGGCGGAGGCCGAGGCGCGTCTCGCGCGCGTCACGAGCGGATGAGCGGTCCTCTTCGCCCGGGCCTGCGCGCGCTGGGCGCGCTCCTGCTCGGGACGGCCTGCTCGTCGCAGTCGGAGCCGTCGAGGGACGACAGGTCTCCAGAGCGGCGCCCGGCCGAGGTGGTCACGTCAGCGTCGGCCGAGCCACGAGCCGACGAGGCCCCCGAGGCGCCTCCGCCCGAGCCGAAGCTCCCGCTCCGCGCCCGATTGCGGGTCGAATCGAGCTCGAGCTATCCGGGTTGGCCGGCGACCAACGCCATCGACGGAGACGAGACCACCTCTTGGTATTCGGGCAGCAACGACTCGGTGGCGCAGGGCAACAGGCCCTTCTTGTACGTGGAGCTGACGGACCCTGGGCCGCTCCGGACGGTCACGATCCTGGGCAACCGCGACCCGAGCTTCTACAACGGCTACGCCATCCTTGAGGGGCAGCTCGACGTGTTCGACGGGGCGGGGCGTCTCGTGACGACGCTCTCGCAGAAATCGGCTGGCGAGCGTCACGACTTCAAGTTCGAGCTGCCGCGCAACCTGGAGGGTGTCGGTGCGGTGCGGTTCACGTCCACGAAAGACGAGGGCAAGCGCAACCACTGGGGCGACGTCGCGATCGCCGAGATCGTCTTCGAGTGATGTCTCAGAGCCAGGCGTAGCGCTTGGCCACGACGTGCAGGTCGATCTCGGTCAAGAAGGAGGTGAAGGCGAAGTGCGTGAGCAGGTCGCTGTATCGCCTCACCCAGCTCGGAGCGAAGGCGGGCGGCTCGAGCAAACCCGTGCGGCGGAGCTCGAGGAGGGCCTCGACGTCCTCCAGGCCGAAGCGACCCGACACGAGCACCTCCGGGATGTCCGCGCGATCGTGTGTGACCGCGAGCCGGAGGAAATCGTACACCTCGACGAAGCCCGAGAGGTACGAGGCGTCTTTGGGGAACGGCGCGCCACCGGTCGTGAGGCCCCCGCGGCAGACGCGCGCCGCGTCCAGGTAGGCGGCGCGCTCGGTCCGGCCGAGGTCGAGCAGGTACCGATAGAGATCGAGGAAGCTCGCGCCTTCCTCGGCGAGGGCGACGAGCTCCACGCGATCGACGAGCCGCTTGAGCCTCGGGAGGGTGAGGGCCTGCGCGTAGAACTCGGCGAACACGGCGAGGCCCTCCTGGGTGCGCGTCGACCGAGGCCCTCCCGACTGGAGGAACGGCAGCGCGGGCTGCGCGGCGCCGTTCTGTGCGGTGAACACGTGTGTCTCGACCTCGTGCAGGTAGAGCGACCTGGCCTCCTCCGGGTCGAACGTCGCGTCCGCGCGGATTCGCACGCGTCTCTTGCCGGCGATCACCTTCGCGCTGATGTCCTCGGTGATCTCGAACGTCACGTCCGGCGCGTGGCGTCGCTTGGCCAGCCGCTCCTCGAGGAAGGTGATCATCTGGCCCGCGTCGAGGCGGGCCCCGTCATCCTCTTCCTCGCGGGGAGAGCCGATACGAACGGCGAGGTGGCGCGCGAGGTCCAGGTTCGTCGTGTCGGAGTCGATGAAGCCTGACCGCGCGCCGCCGTAGGCCTCGCGCGCGACGGCGTAGAGCTCGGCCGTGCCGACCGCGAGGATCATTCGACAGCCGTGGCGGTGGCTCTCGACGGTCGAGCGAAGGAGCCTGACGATGGCGTCATCGCCCGTGAGCTCTCGCTCGAACGCGTCGAGTCGAGCGAGCTTCGCCAGGACCGCGTCGCGATCGATGTTGTAACGCGGCTCGGGGAGCTTCTCGGCTCCCGACGCGAAGAACGCCCTCTCGACCGAGCGGGGCCACGTGATCGCGTCCAGGAGGAGCGGGGCTCCGCCGGCGCCCAGCGTCTCTCGGGCGCGCTCGAGCAGGCGTGCCGTGGCTTCGTCGACCGCCGGCGCGCGGGGCTCGCGCGCCGTCACGGCTGCTCCGCGAAGTGATCGTACCCGCGCCCGCCGACCGCCCGCGCCCTGCCGGAGCCGTCGCGCAGCATCACCGCGGCAGGGCCCGCAGCGCACACGCCGATGCGCCGGAAGCCCGGGAGGACCACGCTCGCGGGGGCCGTGACGACGAGCGCGTAGTCCTCGCCGCCCGAGAGCACGAGATCGAGCGCCGCGGCGCCGAGGCTCTCGGCGAGCCGTGTGAGCGGGGCGTCGAACAGGGCGTCCTCCTCGAGGACGACCGTGACTTGGCTCTCGCGCGCGAGGTGGGTCAGGTCGGCGGCCAGGCCATCGGAGACGTCGATCGCCGCGCTCGCGCCCGCGGCCGCCGCGACTCTCCCCGCCTCGATCCTCGCTGTCGGTCGGCGGAAACAGGTGATGGCCCGATCGACGTCCGGGGACGGCGCCGAGGATCTCTCGAGCGCGCGCAGCCCGGCCGCCGACCAGCCGAGCTCGCCCGAGACCCAGACGGCGTGTCCGTCCGCTGCGTCGCCGCGCGTGAGCGGGCGTTCGGCGCGACCGAGCACCGTGGTGGTGATGGAGATGCAGTCCCCGCGCGCGAGGTTGCCCCCGACGACGAAGGTCCCCGAGGTCGCCGCTGCATCGCGCTGGCCGCGCGCGAGCTCGAGGAGCGACTCATCCGCGAGGTCACGAGGGAGGACGAGCGCCGCGAGCACCCCGAGCGGCTCGGAGCCCATGGCGGCGAGATCGCTCAAGGCGGCCATTGTCGCGCGGTAGCCTGCGTCCTCCAGGGACATCAGGTCGCGGCGGAAATGGGTGCCCTCCACCGCGGCGTCGATCGACCAGACGAGCGAGCCGGCTTGCGAGGCGAGCACAGCGGCGTCGTCCCCGATGCCCACGGCGATGTCCCTCCCCAGATGACCGGGGTCGAACAAACTTCGGAGCAACGTGATCCGTTGGTGCTCCGACGAATGCGTCACAGCTCGACGCGCGCGCGCTGTCCGGAGGTGGACGTGCCGAGGAACGGGAAGTTCACGACGAACACCGCGCCCTTCGGGTCGTTCCCCTCGATCCGGATCCGACCGTGGTGCGCCTCGACGAGGCGCTTCACGATGGCGAGCCCGAGGCCCGCGCCGCCTTGCTCGCGTGTCGAGGACTGGTCCACCTGGTAAAACGGGTCGAACACCCGTCCGCGCTCGTGCTCGGGGATACCCGGCCCCGTGTCCTTCACGCGGACCTCGAGCTCGCGGCGCACGGGGGCGAGCAGGACGAGCCCGGCCGCGTCACCCTGTGAGGCCTCCACCTCGGCGATGCTCACGGTCACCGAGCCCGCGCTCGGCGTGAACTTCACCGCGTTGTCGAGCAGGTTGACGAAGACCTGGCGCAGTCGGTCGGGATCGGCGCGAAGGGGCGCGACCTTCTGACCCGGCTCGAGCTGCAGCCGGACGCCCTTCTTGGTGGCCGCGGGGCCGACCGTTGAGATGGCGTCGTTGACGATCGCCTCGAGCGGCACGGTCATCGGGTGCATCCGCAACGTGCCGCTCTCGAGCTTGGAGAGGTCGAGCAAGCTGAGGATGAGCTTCAAGAGCTGGTCGCCCTTTTGGCGGATCGTCTGGACGAACTCGAGCTGGTCCTTGGTCAGCGGCCCGCACATGCCTTCGGAGAGCATCTCGCTGTAGCCGATGATCGACGTGAGCGGCGTCCGTAGCTCGTGGGAGACAGTGGCGAGGAAGCTCGACTTGAGGTGGTCGAGCTGCTTGAGCCGGGTGTACGCCGCCTCGAGCTCCTCGTTCTTGCGCAAGAGCTCGGCGTAGCTCTCCTCGATCGACGCGAGGTGCATGGTGGACGCGTAGTGAGCGCGCTGCCCGGCGTGCAACACGAGGTCGAGGCTCAAGCGGAAGTGATCGACGAGCGCGCGTGCGCGCTCGTCGGTCTCGCTGGCCACGGGGCCGATGGCGACGCGACCGATCACGTCGAGGTCGTAGTCGATCGCCGCGACGAGGTAGCGCCGGCCGTCCGCCGCCGAGCGCGAGATCACCTCGCCGGGCCCGAGCTCGTCCTGGTCGAGCGTGAGCCCGCCGAACGGCTGCGCGTCCTCCCCGACGAGCACGATCCCCGAGGTCGACTGGAGGTGGACCTCGAGGCCGGACAGCCGCTGGAACGACCCGGCCAGCTCACGCACGGTCTCCTTGGCGACGATCTCCTCGAGACGAGGGGTCGCGCCGATCTCCGTGCTGGAGTACCGAGGGGGCGAGGAGCCGCTTTCCTCTCGCTGGGCGTTCACCCCGCGCCCCCCTGGCTGCGCGGGGCAGAGGCCGTGCCGCGGCTGCCGGAGCTCGGTGGCGCGTTGCCCATGCCGACCGGCTCGAAGCTGCCGCCGATTCGCCGCTGGAGCAGCTCGTCCACCGAGGCGGTGGCGCCGAGCTGTTGCGCAGCGCTCTTCATCAGGTCGAGCCCCGATACCTTCAGCTTCTTGGAGAGGTCGTGGCGCCTGTCGAGCGTGAGCCAGGAGAGGTTCAAGAGAGCCAGGAACGTCTCGAGCACGCCGTCGCCTTCGCGCGCGACGGCCTTGTAGACGGGCTCCCGGCCGCGGGCGGCCATCTGGGTGAGCTCCTCGTCGCTGCGGATGTCCGGAAGATCGCGCTTGTTGAACTGGATGACGAGCGGCATCTTCGTGATCTCCGATCCGTTCGCGCGCAGGTTGTCGCGGAGATCGATGAAAGACGCGGCGTTCTGCTCGGTCTCCGTCACGCGCGAGTCGGCCACCAGCGCCACGCCGTCCGCGCCCTGGAGCACGAGCTTGCGCGTGGACGAGTGGATGGGCTGGCCGGGGACGGTGAACAGCTTGATCCGCAGCTTGGCGTCGCCCGTCTCGCTCTTGAACGTGAGCGGCAGGAGATCGAAGAACAGGGTTCGATCGTTCTTCGTCTCCAGCGTCATCAAGCGACCCCGTGCCTCGCGACCGGCGCGGTCGTGGAGGGCAACGAGGTTCGTCGTCTTTCCGCTGAGGGCCGGTCCGTAATAGACCAGCTTCATCGTTACTTCACGAGCGGCAAAGTCGAGCTGCACGGGACCTTATCTTGTCACAACGGGCGAGCCGTTCGGGGTGAAAAACTCACCCGCTCGAGCGCCGCCGAGACATGTGTTTTCTTTCGAGCGGGGCTTCGAGCGAGCGGGTGGGGTAATCAGGTGGCGCTCGGCTGGGCCGCGCCGCCTTTGCCGTTCGCCGACGCCGCGTGCGGCGCGGCCCCGGTGGCCTTCTCCGGCCAGAGCGCCTTCCGGAGGCTGCCCAGCGACTCGAGGGCGCGGCCGAGCTGCTTGGTCTGCTCGTCGCAGACCTCGATGCTGGCCCGGATCTCCGCGGCTCCGGCCGTATGCTCCCCGCGGGCCTGCTTCAGGATCTCGATCAGCTCCCGATGCAGCTCTTCCCCGGCGGCGACGACCCACGCGTCGAGACGCTCCGCGAAGGTCTCCACCATCTCCTCGAGCTTCGGTCCGAGCTTGCCGGCGGCCTCGCGGATGGCGGTGGGCGCGAGCTCGCGCGCGCGCTCCCGCGTCATCTTCTCGGTGCGCGAGCGAAGGTACATGGCCAGGGGCACCGCTGCCGCGAGCAACCCGCCGCCCAGCAGCATGTTCGTGAACAGGACGCCAATGCCGACGGTCACGAGGGCGACCACGCCGACGTCCCCGCTCAGCGTGTCCACCTGCACGTCGGGCGCCTTGATGTCGCCGCCGAGCTTCTCGGAGAGGCGCTTGGCCGACTCGTTTGCGTCCTCGCGGACGAGGGCCACGGTGCGCTCCGCCAGGCTCTCGAGCGCGGTGGCGATCTCCTTCGTCTCTTTCTCGGCCCACTCGACGAACGTCCGCTCCAGGAAGGGCCCGAGGTGGAGCTTGATCTCATCGGTCTTGGCGTTGTCGACGAGCGCGGGGACCTGCTTGATCACGTCCTCGACGAAATGCTCCAGATCGCGGCGCACCCAGGCGCGGATGGCCGCGACCTCCTCTCGGATGAACGAGCGTCGCTGCTCGACCGTCTTCGCCTGGCCGGCGAGGTCCTTCTCGAGGATCTCGATGCGGCGAGAGAGGTCGTCGACCGACATCTGGACGGCGCGGCGCCGCGCATCCACGCCTTTGTGGAGGAGCTGACCGACGTCGATGCCCTGGCCGAGCGCGTTGTCGAGAAGGATGCGGCCGCGCTCCTCCGCCAGGAACGACATGAGGTGTTCGACGAGCTCCTTCATGCCGCTCGTCTCCTTGGCGCCGGAGAGCTCTCGCTCGGCCGAGATGGGGAACACGGGCGCGTTCGGGAGGATCTTGTCGAGCTCCGTTCGGATGTACGCGAGCGCCTCTCTCTCCTCCGCCTCGTCCCAGATGTCGCGCTTGGTGACGACGAACACGATCTTGTTGCGGGACTGGGCCAGGAGCTTCTCCTGCAAGAAGATGCGCTCGCTCTCCTTGAGGGGTTGGCCCGCGTCGAGCAGGAAGAGCACTGCGTCGCTCTTGGGGATGTAGTTGTACGTGATGTCCGCGCGCTGAAGGCTGAGGTCGTTCACGCCTGGCGTGTCGACCAGGACGATGCGCTCGCGCAGGATGGGCGAGGGCACGAAGACCTCCAAGAAGCGGACCTCGCGACCTCCGTTCTCGGCGCCTTCACCCCCGGCGACCGCGAACCGCCGGACCTCTTCCACCGCGAGGCTCTGCCGCTCGCCGTTCTCGCGAACGACGGCCGCGCTCGGCGTGTCGGCGTACTCGAGGTGGTGGATGACCGCCGTGGTCGGCGTGACGCCGACGGGCAAGATGCCGTCTCCGAGGAGCGCGTTCACGAAGGTGGTCTTGCCGTGGTTGAACTCGCCGACGACGACCAGGTGGAACCGATCGGCTTCGAGCTTCTTTACCAGGTCCGTCTCTACCTTCGCCGCGAGCGACTTCGCGCCGATGCGCGTGGCCAGCGTGACGAGCTCGGCGATGGCGGCGGTGACCTCGCGCTTCTTGGCGTGGAACGACTCGAGCATTCGTGCCCCTCTCTCTCTCTTTCCTCGGGCCCGTCAGCCCCAGACCTTGATGATCTCGTGGACCTTGTCGTCCACCTCTTCCATCGAGATACCGCCGTCGCCCTTCGCGGCGTGTCTCCGGTAGAGCTCGCTGTCTGCGAAGTGCCGGAGCGCGATGACTCGCTTCGGGAGCACCGGGTGGCTCAACCGGACCTCCGAGTATTTGCCGACCGACTCCTTCATCTCGTCGTACTGATCGATGAAGGCCTCCATGTTCAGCTCGTCGTAGAGCTTGGAGCTGCCGAGGGCCAGCTTGGTGAGCGCCTTCGTCGACACGTCCAGGTCTTTGCAGCAGAGGAGGCCGGCGCGGTCGCTCGTGATCTCGGCGCGGCGCAGCCAGCTCATCAGCGCCATCTCGGCCGGGGCCATGAGCCAGCGCGTGACGGCGCTGGCGATGAAGCGCAAGTAGTGGAGGGCCGTCAGGTAGACGACGTGGTTGTTGTGGATGTGCCCGCACTCGTGGCCGAGCACGCTCATCAGCTCGTCGTCTTTGAAGTGATCGATGAGCGCGCTGTGCACCATGATGACCGAATCGTCATTGGTTCCGAAGGTCGCCGCGTTCATGACGGGGCTGTTGACGATGTAGACCGTCGGCGTGGCGATGCCGAGCGTGTCCGCGCAGCGCGCGGCGAGGGCGTGGACACGCGGGAACTGCCGCGGACCGACCTTGACCGCGTGGCCGAGGAGCTGGCTCTTGCCCACGGACCGGAAGAGCCTCACGCTCGCCGTGACCACGCTCTCGATGGGCCCGATCATGTCGAAGGCCTTGCGGGTGTGGTGATCCGAGATGTAGGCGTACGACCGGCCACCTTCGCGCCCGCCGTCCGGGAGGGATTTCAGGCGGTTCGATACGTAGCTTTGGAAATCCAGCGCGCCGACCTCGGCCATATCCACCTGAAGGTACTGGCCGATCGGCCTCCGCGCAAACCAGACCTTCGGGGCGGTCCGGGCGCTCAGGCGCAGAGCAGGCCGCCGAGCCCGCCTCGGACATGCTCGACGGCGTCGAGTCGGACGAGCCAGCGACGGAAGTCCTTGTAGACGCCGAGGCCACGTGGCCTCAGCTCGTAGTCGGTCAGGCGCGTCGTGGCGAACCGCAGACACGCGAGCCGGGCCGCCCGGGGCAGATCTGCGCTCTCGTCGCTCGAGATCGGCCTGATCTCGCGGTAGCCCCTGCCGAGCGCGGTGACGAGGGTCTCGTCTAGCCGGTCCCCGAAGCACCACGCGAGCGCCGTCACCGCGAGATCGAACGAGGCTCTCCCGATCGAGGCGCTCTCGAAGTCGAGGAGGGCCAGCCCGCTCGCGTGGAAGAGGACGTTGTCCCGGAAGAGATCGCCGTGGATGAGCGGCAAGTCAGGTGCGGTCGGAGGAGCGCGCAACACGTCGTCGAGGGAGCGCTCGATGCGCGCCGCGGCCGCGCGGACCTCGTCGGCCGGCGCCTCGGAGGGGAGCGGGCGCTGCGTGATTGTGGCGAGGCGCGATCGGATGGCCTCGGGGCCGAAGCGGCTGGGGCAGGTGAGCCCACGAGAGGGATCGAGCCTCTCGCCCGCGAGGTGGACGGCCGCGAGCGCGCGCCCGACGGCGCGTGTGTCGGCCTCGGAGACGGTCTTCTGGCAGCGGATGGTCCCCGCCACGAACGGGTAGAGCGCGGCAGCCTTGTCGCGAACCGTGGTGGTGCGGCCGGCGCCGTCCGTCCGGGCGAGCGGGGCTGGGGTGGGGACGCCGAGCCCGGCGAGCACGCTCACGAGCTCGGCCTCGCGCCGCGCACCTTCCGCGTCCTGTTCCTCGTAGACGCGCAGGAAATAGCGCTCCCCGCCGGTCGTCACGACCGCGTAGTTCGTGTTCACGCTCCCGGCGAGCACCCCCTCGTAGGAGTGGACGACCACCCCGAAGGCGGCGCACACCCGGCTGATCTGGTCCGCGTCGAGCTCGGTCAGGATTGCCATGAGGGGCCGTCTGGGACACCTTTCTCGAAGCGCCGCATCGTATGCCCGAAGTCTACGGAAACACTACAGGCCTCAGTCCTCACGCCCACCGCACGCTCGAGCGCATCTATCGCCGGCGCATCCCGCTCGACGCGATCACCACGCCGGAGCTCGGCCGCTCGCTCGCCGAAGCCTCCCGCGAGACGGGGAGGCAGGTCGGCGTGCTCGTCCACCGCTCGGGCGCGATCGATCACGTCATCGTCGGGGACGCGACGCGGCTCATGCTCCCGGACATCGGGCGCCTACGCGCTGCGCAGGGTCGCTTGCGCGGCCTGCGCCTCGTGCACACGCACCTCTTCGGCGAGGAGCTCACGCGCGACGATATCGTCGACCTCGTCCGGCTGCGGCTCGACCTGGTCGCGGCGATCCAGCTCACGCCCGAGGGGGAGCCCCGCAGCGTCTCTTACGCGCACATGGTGCCCTCCGACCCGCGCAACGACACGGACGAGCGCATCCCGCCGTACCGGGTGATCGGTCCGGTGCTCTGGGGCCGGCTCGCCGACGACTTCGGCGACGTCGTCCGCTCCCTGGAGGACGAGTTCGCGCGTGTCCGGCGGCTCCGCGCGAACGAGGCGAAGGACGGCCGCGCGATCCTCGTGCACGTGGGCGAGAAGGCGAAGCCACACGCGCTCGCCGCCTCGGAGGACAGCCTGCGGGAGCTGGCCGAGCTCGCGAGGACCGCGGGCGCCCGCGTCGTCGACAGCGTGCTGCAGCTGCGCGACCGGATCGACCCGCGGACGGTGCTCGGGAAGGGGAAGCTCGACGACGTCGTCCTGCGCGCGGCCGAGCTCGACGCGCAGACGCTGGTGTTCGACCACGAGCTGACCCCGACGCAGGCCTCGACGATCAGCGCGCACACCGATCTGAAGGTGATCGATCGAACCCAGCTCATCCTCGACATCTTCGCGCAGCGCGCGGAGTCGGCGGACGGCAAGCTCCAGGTCGAGCTCGCGCAGCTGAAGTATGCGCTCCCGCGCCTCGGCCAGAAGGACGACTCGCTCTCGCGCCTCACCGGTGGCATCGGAGGCCGCGGCCCCGGCGAGACCAAGCTCGAGATCGGGAGGCGTCGTGCGAAGGAGCGCGTCAGCCACCTCGAGTCCCAGCTCCGGCGGCTCTCGCGCGATCGCGGCGAGCGAAGGAAGAAGCGGGCTCGGCACGGCGTGCCCGTCGTCAGCATCGTGGGCTACACGAACGCCGGCAAGAGCACGCTCCTCAACACGCTCACGGGCGCCGGCGTCCTCGCGGAGGACAAGCTCTTCGCGACGCTCGACCCGCGCTCCCGCCGGCTCCGCTTCCCCGAGGAGCGCGAGGTCATCATCACCGACACGGTGGGCTTCATCAGGAACCTGCCGAAGGACCTCTTCACCGCGTTCCGCGCCACCTTCGAGGAGGTGCAGGGGGCAGACCTGATCCTGCACGTGGTGGACGCGAGCGACCCGGCGCGCGAGCAGCACATCGAGACCACGGAGAGCCTGCTCGTGGAGCTCGGGCTCGCCGAGATTCCGCGCATCCTCGTGTTCAACAAATGCGACAGGCTCGACGCGGAGGACGCGCGCCTCCTCGGCCACCGAAGAGGGGTCGCGCGCGTGTCGGCGACCATCCCGGAGTCGACGCAGGGCCTACTCGCGATGATCGCCGATGCGCTCCGGTCCAGGTGGGAAGAGGCGAAGATCGTCGGGCGCTACGACGTCGAGGTCGCGGCGCCCGCCGAGTCCTGGGCCGACTGAGCCCGGCGCTCGCTGCTACTGGCAGCTCGAGATCTTGAAGGTGGAGCCCGCCATGATCCAGCTCGGCTTGCTCCACACGCCGTTCTTGAAGAACGACTCGAACGAGCGGGCGTAGAGCCGGCAGTAGCCTTCGCCCTTGATCTTCACGAGCGCGTCGGCGCTCCGCGTGCGCTTCACCGGGACGCCCCACACGTCCTTCTCGACGAACCAGTCGTTCACCGAGGCGACGCGGATGACCTGACCCTCCGGCAGCGGTCCTCCCTTCTTGTGATCCGAGGCGACGGCCGCGGTGATACCCGCGTCTTGCAGCTTCGCCGCCTTGTCCCAGCGCGAGGTCTTGCCGGCCTCTTCGAGCGCCTTCGGGTAGGACTCGGCCACCGTCTTGATGGGGTCGTAGGTCGACGCTTCGGTCGTGAAGTCGAACGTCTTGCCGCCCTTGTCGTAGATCCCCTTGATCGCCTCGACTGCCTTCGAAGGATCGAGCAGTCGGCCGTGGTCGTTCGCCTCGATGCTCTTGCCGGCCTTCATGTTCTCGATGACCTTCGTGAGCCGAGCGCTCTCGCTCTTCGCTCCGCCCTTGGCCTCGACCTCCACGTATTTCTTGCCGCCTTCTTTCCAGCCTGCGGCGAGCTTGCATCCCTCGACGGCGGCCGGCTTGATGTTCTTGTAGAAGCCGGGTACCGGCACCGTCGCGTACTTCTTCTCCTTGCACTCCTTGTCGAGCGCCTCGACCCCAGCGATGGCCTTGACCATGTTTCCGAAGATCTGCTCGCTCTCGATCTTGAGATCGGCGGGCTTGGTGTTGACCTTCTGCAGGAGCTCGATGCCCGTCTCGACCTTGCTGAGCGTCCAGGTGTAGGCCTGGTAGGTGTCGTAGTTTTTCTTGTCGACCGATTCTTTCTTGTCGACGGCGTCCTGGGCGACCTTCAGGCGCGCGCGCGCTTCCTTCACGGTCTTCTCCCAGGCGCTCAGGTCCCACTTCGGGTCCTTCTTCTTGATGCGCCCGATGCCCCCCTCCACGCCCTCGATGGCGGTCTTGGCGCTCTCTCGGGCGCTCTGGTCGGTCGCCCAGTCGGTCTTGTCGGCGAGCTTCTTCTCGAGCGACGTCATCGCGCCCTGCGTGAGGACGATGTCGTCGTAGGCGGGGCTGTTCTTCGGATCGGGTCCGGTCGGCGCCGCGGGCTTCTTCGTGCCGAGCGCCTCGCGCGCCTTCTTCGCGCGGGCCTTCCCGTCGGCGATGAGCTTCGTCCAGGCGGAGACGTCCCATTTGGGGTCGGCCTTCTTCACCTTCGCGACCGCCTCATCGCAGGTCTTCACCTGCTCCTCGATCATCCCGATGACGTTCTCTTTGCTCTCCCAGCCCGAGAGATCGAGCAGGCGCTTCAGCTCTTTGCAGACGTAGTCGGCGTCGGCGATCTCCTGCTTGGCCGGGCTCTTCGACTTGTCCTGGGCCGAGGCCTCCGGGACGCTCACGAGCTGGGTGAGGGGGAGGGCGACCCCAAGAGCCAAGGTGAGGGTAAGGGCAGAGGCAAGCGTGCGGTTCTTCATGGTGCCCTTCCTACGATCAGGTCGTGCCCTTCTTCGTGGACACGTTTGGACATCGGCGTGCCGTATGGGACGGGACTGCGCGCACGGTGGGGCGGCGAGGCCGAGCCGGTGCGCCGCCCGAAGGGTCCCGCTCCCGGAGATCCAACGCCGTCCGGAGCGGGCATGGCGGCTGCCACTTCTGAAGCGTGGCTCCAACGTCCCGCCTCGCATGGGCTCTCGTTCTCGTGATCGGCGTCACCGGCTGTCGACGCGAGCGAAGCGTGTCCCGGCTCGATCCGTTGCCTGATCTCGCGGTCGCTTCGTCGCAGGGGGCACCTCAGCCGGACGATGCGGGCGTCGGCGGCGCGCCTCCGGTTCCCCCCGATGTCGGTCCTCCCGTGCCGGAGCCCGCCCCTCCACGGGCACCGAACGTTTCGGAAGATGCGGGCGACGGTGGCGGCGAAGCCGAGTCGGCTCCGCCCGAGACCGAAGCCGCCGAGGAGGAGACCACCGAGCCGGACGAATCCGAGCCCGAGTCGAACCCGCAGGATGCGGCGCGCATCGCCCAGCTCGAAGGGGAGAACGCCGTCCTCCGTCAGGAGCTCGAAGCGCTCCGCGCCGAGCAGGAGCTGCTCGCCAGCGTGGTCGCTCGCATCGAGGGCGACATCAACACCCTCGGGCTCGGCATGATCTCGGACACCTACGGGGTGAACCCGTCCGAGCTCGTGCTCTTGCTCGAGGCGAACGCGGCCGCCGGTCGACGTATCGACCTGGCGCCTCGACCCCCTTCAGGTCCCTCGTTGCCGACAGCCCGCGGGTTCGGTGCGGTGCCGGTGCCCACCGTCGCTCCCCCCGTCGTCGCGCCGCCCGCGGCCCGCACGATCACGGTGCCGGGCATCAACTTCGGGAGCTCCGCCAGCAGCACGCGACCCTCGACGCCGTCCGTGATCCCGGCCCCGAATGCTCCCTCCGTGCAACAGTTCGGCGCGCCACCCACGATCGCGCCGAGACCCGTCCGATGAAGATCAGCGCTTCTTCTTCTTCGCCGCGCTCTTCGCCGCGCGCGGCTTGCTCTTCTCGAGCTCCTCGGCGAGCTTGAGCAAGAGCCGGCCCGCCTTCGTCGCGCTGTAGAGCTTGCGCGCGCGGTCCTTCGTCTGCTCGAGCGGCGTCACGACCGCGAAGCCCTTCTTCATGAGGCGGTTCAAGTAGACGTAGGCAGAGCCGCGCGGGACGCCCGACTCGGCGACCAGCTCGTTGCCGGGATACGACTTCTTGCGAGCCATGATCTTGAGGAACAAAAGCTCTGCATCCGAGATCGCAAACACCCTCATGCCGCCGAGGCTAGCCATGGTTCGGGGGTCCTGGCTAGAGCCGCGGGAGAAAAAACGACAGCTCGCGCGAAAATGACGAAACCGCCCAGCCGGGTGGCAGGGCGGTTTCGAGTCAAAAGAACAGCGCTGTCGTCAGTTGCACATGCCGGTGGGCGCCCCGACGCATGTTCCATTCGCGCACTCTGCGTCCACCGAGCACGCAGCGTTCGCCATGAGCTTCTGGTTGCACTGGCCGGCGGTGCCGCCCGCTCCCATCACGCCACCGCAGAAATGCGTCGCCACGCAGTTCGCGTGAGCGGTGCACGTGGTGAAGCAGGCCGTCGCGTTCTCGCAGACGAAGCTGTTCGGACAGGCCATCGCGCTGCCGCCCTGGCAGACGCCGCCCACGTCGCAGGTGTCCTGCGGGTTGAGGGAGGAGCCGGTGCACATGGGGCCGCTGCCGCAGGTCTCGCCGGTCGCGCTCTGACAAGCGCCCGAGGGCCCGCAGTTGTCGGCCTCGCAGCCGATCGCGTCGTTGGTGCACGCGTTCTTCGGGTCGGTGTTGTTTGTGACGTTGGCGCACGTGCCGTTGGCGCTGCCCGTGTCGGCCATGGCGCACGACTGGCAATCCGCCGTGCACGGAGCGTTGCAGCAGATGCCGCCCTGGCCGGTGGTCGCGCAGTTGCCGCTCGAGCACTGCGCCGCGTCGGTGCAGGCCGTGCCGTCGACTTCCTTGGTGGTGCAAACGCCGTTGTCGCAGTAGTCCGTCGCGGCGCACTGGCCCGCGCCGTTGCCGGTGCAGGCGGCGCAGACCAAGTTGTCGCAGAAGCCGCTGATGCAGTCGCCCAGGTCTTCGCAGCCCTGGCCGTTCGGGCAATCACCGCAGTCGGGGCCGCCGCAGTCGACGCCGGTCTCCATGCCGTCTTGCGTGCCGTTCTGGCATTGCATCGGCACGCAGGTGTTCGAGGTCGTGTCGCAGATCTCCGGCGCCGTGCACTGCTCGTTGCCGACGCACTCGACGCACTCTCCCGCGCCGTCGCAGACGCCGGCCATCGTGCCGCCGCCGCCACCACCTTCGCCCGGAGCGGAGTTGCAGGGGTCGCCCGACGCGAGCGGCGTGGGCGTCCCACACATGTCGCCGTCACACGCCTTCTGCAGACAGTCGCTGCCGGGGTCGGGGCAGTTCTCCGCGACGCAGGTGCCGCCGCCCGAGCCGCCCATTCCGCCGCCGGTCGTGGTGGTCGTCGTGGTCGAGCCGCCCGCTCCTCCAGCGCCGCCCGTGCTGCCGCCGCCTTGCGGGATGAGATCGTGATCGACCGCGGCGATGAGCTCGCAGCCGCCGGCGCCGAGCGCAAGGGCGGCGACCATACCGAGGCTACCCAAAGCAAACGTCTTCATTTGCATGATCGACAATCCTCGAAAGCAGATCAGAAGCGGAAGGTGCCGACCGCGCCGGCGCCGCCGGGGCCGACGAACGGAGAGATGAAGGCCTTCTTCTCTTCGGCGGGCGCCTCTTCTCCACCCGAGTCCGTGAGAAGCAGGACGAGGCCCGTGACGCCGAACGTGAGGGCGACGCCGAACGACATGTCGGCGATGAGCGCGTTGCGCTCCGTCTCGTCGAACAGGTCCTGCGTGGGCGTGTCCTCGAACTCACCCTTCGACTTGAGGGCGAGGACACCAAACACGCCGCCGACCACCGCGCCCGCGCCTGCGAGGCTGAGCGTCACGATGGCGGGGATCAGCGTGGAGGTCCCGCTCGACTCGGTCGTCGGCGCTTCCTTCGGCGGAGCGGGCTTCGGCGCCTCCTTCGGCTTGTCGGGGATGACTGGCGCGACGCTCGCAGCCTTGAGCGTGACGGGCACTTCTTTCTTCTCGCCGCGCTTGACCTCGACCTCGACCTTGGCCTCCTCGAAGCCCTGCGCCTTCGCGCTGATCGTGTGTTTGCCGGGCGGGACCTTCACGGGGTTGCCGGTCTGGGCCTGACCATCGACCGACAGCACGACGTTCGCCGCGTCGGCGGGGGTGACGACGACCTTCACGTCGGCAGGGGCGTTCTGCAGCGCGCTGATGCGGGACTTGGCCGCCTCGATGCGCTCCTTGTTCTTGTCCTCCGGCGGCTTGCTCGCGAGGAACGCCTCGTAGGCGGCGATCGCGCCGTCCACGTCGTTCGCTTTGTCGAGCGACTCCGCCATCTTGAACTTCGGCACGGCGCCGGGGACGAGCTCGTCCGCCTGCTTGTAGAGGTCGTGCGCGGCGGCGTACTCGCCGGCGTTGAACTTCGCCTGCGCCTCTTCGAAAGCCTTCTTGGCCGCTTCCTTCTTCTCTTTTTCGGTCTTCGGCTTCGCGGGCTTGCCTGCCGCCGGCTTGTCGCCCGGCTTTCCCTGCGCGAGGGCAGGGGAGGCCGCGAGTGCCAAGACCAGGCCCGAGAGCGCGGCTTGAGCGACGATGGACCGGCACACATTCAGACGCATAGGAGATCCTCCTCGAGGTCGAAGCTCGGGCCCCAGCCTACACCAGGCCGCCGTCCGACAACGCTCGATTTTTCGTCGTCACGCGTTCGTCATCGTCGCGTCCCGGTCGCCCGCCGGTCACGCGATCGGCAGGGCCAGGTCGAGCGGTGCGGCGATGTGCTCGAGCATCGCCCAGGCCTCGACCGCGAGGGCGCGGAGCGCCGCAACGTGACCTTCCAGCTGCGCGGCCAGGACTGCGCCGTCTCGCTCGAGCGCCTCGTTCGCCAACCGGAGCTGCTCGCGGAGCGCCTGGATCTCCGCGGCGAGGTCGGCGGCGCGCGCGCGTGTCTGCTCCTCACCCAGGTCGAGCGTCGCTTCTTCCCAGAGCAGGGCGTCCACCGTCGAGACACGATGGGAGCCCGACAGCCGCTGCGAACGGATCCGATCGCTCTGCTCGGCCAGGGAGCCCGCCCAACCGAGGGCGCGCGAGCGGGCGAGCGCGCGTTGATCGATCTGCGAGCCGAGCTCCCTGCGGACGACGCTCGCGCGCTCCTCAGCGAGGGCCAGCGCGCGCGTGTCCGCCGCGACGGTCTCGCCGAGGCGCTCGATCATGGTCAAGAGCTCGTCTGCCTGGCGCAGGTCGTCCAAGAGCCCTGGCCGGACGTCGCGGGCGGCGACTTCCCGCACGGCTGCCCAGGCCCGGCGGCAGACCGGGACGATCCGATCGAACGGCATGGACAGGAGCGAAGGCTTGCCCGCCGGCCGGGGGCGGCGGCGCACGGTCGGAGGATCGCGGTCCGCGTCTGGCGTCGGCTCGAGCACCTCGCGCAGCGTCGCGACGACCTCGAACGCGTCGCGCGGCCGGTCATCGGGGCTCCAAGCGAGCAGTCGGTGCACGATGTCCGCGAAGAGCGGTGAGATCTCTGCGGCGATGGCCTCGAGCGGCCGGAGCGGCGGCGGCGCTCCGGGCGGCGGCCTCTCCGCGCCGTAGGGCATGGCCCCACACGCGCATTCGTAGAGAATGGCGCCGAGCGAGAACAGATCGCTCTTGGCGTCGAGCGCCCCCGAGGAGAAGAGCTCCGGCGCCACGTAAGCAGGGCTCAGCTGCGTCGCCAGGAGCGCGGCCGTCGCCGTCGTCTGTCCGCCGCCCGTGAGCAGCTTGGCGAGCCCGAAATCCGTCAGCTTCACGATGTCAGCGCCACCCCGCTGCGCGACGAGCAGCACGTTCGAAGGCTTCAGATCTCGGTGAACGACGCCCATCTCGTGGGCCCGCGACAGCGCCAGCGCGAGGCGGAGGCCGAGGTGGGCGGCGCGCTCCCAGCCGATCGCGCCACGCGCGAGCGTGCGCGAGAGCGCCTCGCCGGGCACGTACTCCATGACGAGGAACGCGGTCTCGTCCGTCTCGCCGTAGTCCGTGATCTCCACGATGTTCGGGTGGTTGATCCGGTTGACCGCCTTCGCCTCCCTCAGGAAGAGCGAACGCAGCGCCTTGTCACGGCCGACGTCGTCGCGGAGGATCTTGATCGCGCTCAACCGATCGATGAGGACGTGTCTGGCGAGGTAGACCTCCGCCAGCTTCGACTCGCCGAGTCGCGCGATGAGCCGATAACGGCTCGCGACGAGGCGCCCGAGCCAGGGTGCGTCGTCGGAGGTGCTCACGGTGCGAGCTTACGCCTCGTCCCACCACGCAGGGAAGACGAGCCGCCCCTCGAGGCGAAAGCCGGCGACCTTCTCGCGCAGCGCCTCGCCCCGAGCGCCGCGCGGCAAGGATTGCCGGAGCTCACCGAGCCTCCGCACGAAGGCCCCGAGCCGAGGCGTGCCGAGGATCGACTCGAGGTCCTCACGCATCCGTCGCACAAGGGCCGGCGCGGCGCCGCCGCTCGCGACCGTGACGCGCAGCCCGGAGACGTCGGCGCTCCCCGGGTTGACGAAGGTGCACGCGTGCGGACGGTCGAGGGTGCAGACGAGCGCACCCGTCCGGCGGGCGTGCTCCGCGAGCGTGGCGCCGAGCGCCTCCTCGTCGGGCGAGAGGAACACGACCGCCGCGCCTTCGAGCTCCTCCGGGGTCGGTGCGCGCTCGGTTAGTATGACCGTGCTGTCATTGAGTAGGCCGGCGAGACGGGGCCGGACGGCCGAGCGCTGGGCGAAGATCTCGACGCGCGCGCCCGAGCGGATCAGCTTCTCCACCTTGTAAGCGACCTCGTCGCAGCCGCCGACGCAGACGCAGCGCCGGTCGCGGACGATCAGCTCGACCGTGATGGTGTCTTCCAGCCTCACGCGACCGCCTTCTTGCGCTTCTTCCGCTTCTTCTTCGGCTTGTCCTCGTTACCGGGCTCATCCGGCGGCTCGGGGCTCTCGGCGGCGTCGGGCGTCGGCTCCGCGGCCGGCGGCTCGCTCTTCGGCTCGTCTTCGCCTTCTCCACTCGGCGGCTCTTGCGGCGCCTGCTCGTCGGCGGCGGCCGCCTGCTCGCCGGGCTCCGACCAGACGATGGGCGCCATCGCGGCGGCGGGGTTGGCGAGAGCGGCCTTCCTGAAGACGGAATATGCCCAGGCTGCGGCGCCGGCGGTCGCGAGGCCGAGAAACTGCGAGGTCGAGAGCTTCGCTTCGGGCGCGAGCGCGTAGGCCTCGGGGCGGAGCCCGAGGAACGCGAGGACCGGGACGGCGAAGAACGCGACCTGCGCCGCGATGCGAAGGGACTTCGACTCGATCGCCGGCGCGATCCCGGCGGCGAATGCGACAGCGAAGAGCGCGAAGGCTCCGGCGAGCAGCAGGTGGGCCGGGAGCGACGGGGGCACGCTGCCGCGGTGCGCGTCGTCGCGCACGAGCTCGAGCGCGAAGCGGGCGAAGCCATAGAGGAACACGAAGCTCAGGAAGATCTGGCCCCGGAACCTCTGGTGACCCCGGAGCCAGAGGAGCAACACGAGGAGCCCGAGCCCGATCGCGGCCTCGTAGAGCTGTGTCGGGTGGACGGGGAGGGACGCTTCTCCGTCGGGCGGGATGAAGCCGCTCTCGATGTGATGTGCCCAGGCCTCGGAGCCGTCGCCGCCCTGGACGGTGCCCTCGGGCCAGTGCGGGAACGTGCCGATCTTCTGGAGCCAGGGCGGCGCTCCGTCCCCGAGCCGCCTGCCGAAGTCGCACCCGTAGAGGTAGCAGCCGATTCGCGTGAAGAAGAGCCCGGACGCGAGGCTGAGCACGCCGATGTCTCCCCAGGCGAGGAGGGGGAAGCGCTTCCAGCGCATGTAGACGAGGCTCGCGAGGAAGCCGCCGAGGAAGCCGCCGTAGGCCACCATCCCGCCGCTCCGCAGCTCGAAGACGGAGGCGCTCTCGAACGCGTCGGGGTTGGTGACCACGAAGAGGAGCCGGGCCCCGACGAGCGCCGCGAGCGCGGTGATGACGTAGGCGTTCGCCAGCATCTCGCGCGGGAAGCCGTCCGCCTTCGCGCGGCCCAGCGTGAGGTACCACCCCACGATGAGCGAGACGCCGAGCATCACGCCCCAGGTGTAGATGGGGACCTCTCCGAGCCAGGGCAGCGTCAGTCGGAAAAGGACCGGGTGCACGCCTCTGCTTACGCACAGCCGTTTCGCACCGCAAGCAGAGCCGCGTGGTAACCTCCTCTCCCGTGTGGGCCTCCCGCTACGCAGAGCTCTTCGGCGCGCTGGCGCTCGCTGCGTGTGTCCCCGAGGGGCCGCCGACGCCGGAGGAGCCGGCCCTGCCGCCTGAAGAGGCGGATGCCGGCGAGCAGGACCCTCCGCTCGCCGAGCCCTTCCGCGACGATTTCGAGCGCGTCGACGTCGGGCCCGAATGGCGCGCGCTCGCCCCCGTGTGGGGGATCGAAGCCGGCGCGCTCTGCGGGGAAGGCGCTCGGAACCGCGGGATCTGGCTCCGCCGTCGCCTGCCACATGCCGTCCGCGTCGAGGTCGACGCCATCGCGGTCTCCGAAGAAGCCGATCTGAAGATCGAGCTCTTCGGCGATGGCCGATCCGGGGCGACCAAGGCGACCTACGACGACGCGACCGGCTATGTCGCGATCTTCGGGGGCTGGAGGAACTCCATGCACGTGCTGGCGCGACTGGACGAGCACGGGAGCGACCGGCTGGCCCTGGAGCTCTCGGCGACCGCCGAGGACCCACGCGCCCAGCCTGTTCGACCTGGCAATCGGTATCGCTTCAAGTTCGAGCGGAAGCAGGGCAACATCGTGAGCTGGTTCGTGGACGGGCGCCTCTTGCTCCAGCTCGACGACAAACGGCCGCTCACGGGAGCGGCTCACGATCATTTCGCGTTGAATGACTGGAACGCGCGGGTCTGCTTCGACAACATCGAGGTCACGCCGCTCTGATGGAACCGTCGGAAGTCCAGACCAACCTCGAGGAGCTCGAGGAACGCATCGACCGCGTCCGGGCGCTCTACGAGCAATACTTCTGCGGCATCGAGAAGATCGAGCCGCAGATCCCCCGGAAGGACGTCGACCGCCGCATCTTCCTCCTCCGCAAGGAACAGATCCGCAACACGGCGATGCGGTTCAAGTTCCAGACCCTGGTTCAGCGGTACAACACGATGTCCCAGCACTGGGGGCGCGTGCTTCGCGAGATCGAAAACGGCACCTTCAAGCGCGACCTGGCGCGAGCCGCCGCGCGCTTCGGCGTGGACGAGGCGCTGACCGCGGTGGGCCGGAAGCGCGCGGAGCGGCTCGCCAAAGGCCTCGAGGCGCAGCTCGATCGGGAAGCGCGGCGGAAGCAGGCGCAGAAGCAGGCCGACGAATACGAGGTCGTCGACGATGCCGACATCGAGGCCGTCGACGATTTCGACGACGACGCCCCGACTCCGCCGCCCGTGCAGAGGGCAGCTGGCACGCAGTCCGACCGCGGGTTCGTGCCCTCTCCGTCCGATGTGCCGTTCGGCGTGGTGTACCCCGACCTCGACGACGACGGTCCGCGCACCGACATCACCGACGTACCCCCCGTCGGCGTCGCGCCCAAGCCGCAGGCGTCGCGGACCGGCTTCGGCGCGTTCGGAAAGCTCGGCGCCCGCCACGCCGGGCCGGCGCCGCAGCCCAGCGCGGCGCAGCCTCGACCCGTCGAGCCGGACGCCACGCCGTACGTCTCCTCGGTCGGTGCGTCCGTCCCTCCGGGCGGCGACTCGCAGGCACCCAGGAAGTCGGGCGGAGGGCTTCGTCTCGGAGGGGGGCCGAACCGTCGCGCGAACCCCGAGGCCTTGAACCGGATCGCCACCACGCTCCAGCCGGGGGAGGTCAGCGGCGCGCAAGGCGCCCTCAAGCCGCTCCTCTCGAGCCCGCTCGAGGTCGAGCTGGGCCCCGAGCCGCCCGGCGCGCGTCCGGCGCCGCAGCCGCGACCGGTGCCTGCCGCGCCTGCTTCGGCGCCCGGCGCCCCACCTTCCGCCCGCCGCCCGCTCCTCTCCGCGCCGCTCGAGGTAGACGTCGGCAGCGCGCCCGAGCCGCCTCCTCCGCCCAAGCCGGCCCCGCCCGCCGAGGCCGCGGCGAAGTCCCCGCCGGAGAAGGCGGCTGGTCCTGCGAACGAGAGCGCGACTCGCGACAATCGCGGGCTGGGTCTGAAGCCGCCGCCGCGGAATGCCTCGGCAGGGGCGAGCGCACCCGCGCGCCCCACCAAGTCCGGGGAGGACATCAGCGATCAGCGCCTCCGCGAGATCTACTCGCAGTACGTCAACACCCGTCGCGAGCGCAACGAGTCCACCGCGGGCATCACCTTCGAGAAGCTCGCCGACAGCCTGCGGTCGCAGGCCGACAAGCTCCGCTCGAAACACGCAGCGAAGCGCGTCGACTACGAGATCGTCGTCAAGGACGGCAAGACCCTGATCAAGCCGATCGTTCGATGACCGTGCGCCGAGACTGACGATCTCGATCGGAGGGTTACCAGCGAACGATTCGGCAGTGCGTTCGAGCCTTGGCGCGAAGCCGCGAGCAGAGGCGTACCAGGTCGCGGTCGTGATCCACGACCACGCCTGCCGCCGGGCGCTTGGCGTCGCAGGTCGCGCCGTCGAGCGCGACCCATTCACCCGACATGACGCCGGGCTGGTTCTCAGCTTTCACTCGCTCGGCGCCGGTCGAGAGGACCGGCACCGTTTCTGCAGCGACCCCGCGAGGGGAGGGAACGCCGCGACCGACTGGGGGCATGGGGACTACGTGCGCTTCGATTACCTCTCGGCCTGGGTGCCGTCAAGGTGGCTGCGCTGCGGCTGACGAAGCGCGCCGAGCCGCCGGCCGACTCAGTTGCAGGGGATGCCCATGCCTTTGATCGTGCCGAGGACCGCTTGCGGGTTGCTCTTGCCCTGCTTCACGCCGTTGCTGAGCGCGAAACACGTCTGCCGCTTGCTCTTGTCGCGAACGCGGCTGCAGCATTGATCGAAGCCCGGGTGTTTCGCCGGCGGCGGCGTCGTCGGCCCGGTCGTGGGCTTGGTGCTCGGCGTCGTCGACGGCGTGGTGGACGGTGTCGCCGAAGGAGTCGCGGAGGGCGTCGCAGACGCGGACGCCTCGGGCACGGGGGACGAGGCGCTCGGCGACGCCGACGCTTCGCCGCCGCTCGCCGAGCTCGATGACGAATCCGCCTTGTCGCCGCCGCTGGAGCTCGAGGCGTCGCCTTCTTTGTCCTTGTCTTTGTCCTTGTCCTTGTCGGGCATCTTGACCGTGGACGCGGTGCCTCCGTCGTCGTCTCCGCCTCTGCCCTTCATGTAGAAGAAGCCGCCGACTCCGCCGCCGATCAGAAGGAAAGCGAGCACACCGATGATCGCCAGGTTCGGTCCGCCGCCCTTCCTCGGCGAGGCCGCGGGCGGCGCAGGGTAGACCTGACCTCCGCCCGTGGGCACGCCCTGCGCTGCGCCGACGTAAGGCGGCGGTCCGCCCACGTCGCCGGCCATCGTCTTCGCGGGCGCGGTGATGCCGGGGTGCGCGTCGGGGAAGAGCGGCTCGCCGACCTGCGTGCCGCCCGCGCGCCCGCTCGCCGAGCCGGCCATCGCGCCGCCCGCCAACGCGCCGCCCGTCAGCACGGCCGTCCCGCCGGTCGTGCCAGGGTTCGTCGGGATCGCGCCGACGCCACCCGCGCCGAGGCCGACCACGCTCATGCGCATCCCGCCGAGCGTGAGCTCTTCGAAGAACTCGCGTGCCGTCGTCGGACGCTGCGCGGGCTCCTTCGCGAGCGCGCGCATGACCGCTTGCTTCATCTTCTGCGGCACGTTGGCGCCCATGGGGCTCGCCTCGAAGGGGAACGGCTGCGCGCTCATGTGCTGCGTCATCCACTGCCAGGGCGTGTCCGCCTCGTAAGGCAACCGTCCTGTCAGCATCTCGTAGACGACCACGCCGAGCGAGTAGATGTCGCTGCGCGCGTCGAGCTCCTTGCCGGTGAACTGCTCAGGGCTCATGTAGGGTGGCGTACCGAGGATCGTGCCCTGCTGCGTGAGCTTCTGCTCCGCCTTCGTGTCCTTCGACTCGGCGCGCTTCGCGATGCCGAAGTCGAGCACCTTCACCACGTCCTCCTCGCCGGCGCGCGTCGTGAGGAAGATGTTCGCGGGCTTGAGATCGCGGTGCACGATGCCCTTGTCGTGTGCTTCCTGGAGCGACCCGCAGACCTGCCCGACGATGCGATCGACGCGCTCGGGTTGGAGCCCGTGGCCGCTCGCGAGGATGTCGTCGAGCGACTTGCCCTGCAGGAGCTCCATCGCGATGTAGAGCTCGCCGGAGCCTTCGATCTGCCCGAAGTCGTAGACCTTGATCGTGTTCGGGTGCTCGAGCTCGCTCACGGTCCCGACCTCGCGCATGAAGCGCGCGACGGTCTGCGGGTCTTTGGCGAACTGCGAGAGCAACGTCTTCACGGCGACCTTCCGGACGCTCGTGCCCATCTGCTGCTCGCCGTGATAGACGCGGCCCATCCCGCCTTCACCGAGGATGCCGGTGATTCGGTACCGCCCGCCGATCGTCTTGCCGATCAGGGGATCGGCGTCGGGCGCCTTGGGGATGGGCAGCGGGGCGCCGCATTTCGCGCAAAATCGAGCCCCGTCGATGTTCGGGGTATGGCAGGCCAGGCACTCCATAGACTCTCGGGGCAGGGGACGATGGTTGAAGAGGCACGCCGCGGCGCGCGGCAATCGATGGAACGTCTCCCCTGAGACGAAGTTCTCAGGTTCGGCATGCTCGCGTGCGAAAGAACCGAGCGCAACCCTTCTGAGAGAGGCCTCTTTCCGGCATGGAACGTCTCTCGCAGTGCTCACCTTGACACGCCTTTTGCTAGGCGCTAGAAGGCCATCCCCCTTCCGGCCTCGCTCTTGCACCGCGGGCTCGACAGCAAACCGAGCCCGGGTCCGGATGGTGTGGTGCTCGTCTCTCGCTGACTGCAGGGACGAGTACGACAACCTCCGCGGGGCCCCCCGGATCGTCAGATTCGGGGTGGGGGACCCGTCAATTTTGCCCACTTTCCCGGGCATAATGGGCGGCGCAAATGAACAGCGTTGACGGCCGGATGCGCAAGGGTCAAAGGCCGCTCGCGAAGCGCGTGACGGAGCGGAAGAAGGAAGAGAAAACGCTGGCGTAGCTCAACCCGGCAGAGCACCTGCCTTGTAAGCAGGGGGTTAGGGGTTCAACTCCCCTCGCCAGCTCCCGGGCGAATCGAAAAGCAGCGCAGCAGGAGGAAACGAAGCAGCGACGAACGAAGAGACAGCCGACCCTCAGTGCCACGAGACCTCATGCACGGAGGGTTGCCCGAGCGGCCAAAGGGAGCAGACTGTAAATCTGCCGTCTAATGACTTCGATGGTTCGAATCCATCACCCTCCACCGGGCACGACGAGCGGTCGGCATCGTCCCTAGCAGCAAACGCGGGAGTAGCTCAGTTGGTAGAGCGTCAGCCTTCCAAGCTGAACGTCGCCGGTTCGAATCCGGTCTCCCGCTCCACGCCCACCTAGCTCAGTTGGCAGAGCACGTCCTTGGTAAGGACGAGGTCGTCGGTTCAATCCCGATGGTGGGCTCCCGGAAGTTTCGTCACGAGCAGTGAGTTTCGTTTCGCCCCCCAACACGTTCTCTCAACGAGGAGCCGAGGAGACTTCGCGATGGCCAAGGAGAAATTCAACAGGACCAAGCCCCACGTGAACGTCGGCACGATCGGTCACATCGACCACGGCAAGACGACGCTCACGGCTTCTCTCGTCAAGGTCCAGAGCCTCAAGAACCTGGCCAAGGAGATCACCTACGCCGACATCGCGAAGGGTGGCACCGTCCGCGACGAGACGAAGACGGTCACGATCGCCGCGGCGCACGTGGAGTACGAATCGCCGAAGCGCCACTACGCGCACGTCGACTGCCCCGGCCACGCCGACTACATCAAGAACATGATCACGGGCGCCGCGCAGATGGACGGCGCGATCCTCGTGGTCTCGGCGCTCGACTCGGTCATGCCGCAGACGCGCGAGCACGTGCTGCTCGCCCGCCAGGTCGGTCTCAACCACATCGTCGTGTTCCTCAACAAGTGCGACGCGGTGGAAGACGCCGAGATGCTCGACCTCGTCGAGATGGAAGTCCGCGAGCTCCTCAACAAGTACAAGTTCGACGGCGACAACGCCCCGGTCATCCGCGGCGCGGCGCTGCCGGCGATGCGCGGCGAGGACAAGTGGGTCAAGACGATCGAGGCCCTCCTCGACGCCCTCGACAGCTACATCCCGGAGCCGCAGCGCGACATCGACAAGCCCTTCCTGATGGCCATCGAAGACGTCTTCTCGATCAAGGGCCGCGGCACCGTCGCCACGGGTCGTATCGAGCGCGGCGTCATCAAGGTCAACGAAGAGGTGCAGATCATCGGCTTCAAGGAGACGAAGAAGACGGTCGTCACCGGCGTCGAGATGTTCCGCAAGCTCCTCGACCAGGGCCAGGCTGGCGACAACGTCGGCTGCCTGCTCCGCGGCGTCGACAAGGAAGAGATCGAGCGCGGCCAGGTCCTCGCGAAGCC
>JAEUKE010000059.1 GCA_016794345.1 Myxococcales bacterium | reverse complement strand
GTGAGCTGGTGGACGATGTGTCGGGACTTGGCTTCGAGGTCCCACGTGACGTCGGCGGTTCCGTCCACCTCGACGCGACCGTTTGTCATGTCCTTCCACTCGTGGGAGACCTGGACCTCGCCGTCGGTCTTCGCAAACGTCATGACGTGCGTGCCGGTGATCTGCCGCCCGTTGTAGAGGCACTCGCCCGGGAGCGCGCCGTACACGACGGTGAGCGTCTTGTCGGCCAGCGTCACCTCGGCGCAGGGCAGCTGCGTCTGGATGAAGTCGCGCACCTCCGCGGCAGCCTCCTCGGCTGCCTTGCCCAGGGTGAAATGGGTCGAGATCTCGACCGAGCCCTCCGCCAGCTGACCTGCCTCGCTCGCCAGCGCGACCTCCTGCACGGCCTCCTGAGCCTCTCCGTAGGTGAGGTCCTCCGCGGGGCAACCAGCGGCGACAAGAGCCAACGGGGCACAAGCTACGAGCCAAAGTCTACGGTTCACGGGTTCCTCCTCGCCTTTCCCACCTTCGACCCGAGGCGAGAACGGGAGGTCAAAGCTCGGAGGCGTCGAGATCCTGTTCTTCCCGGACGCGTGTAGTCCGCTGCACGGTGTGCCCGATCGTTGCCAACCGAAGACCCAAAAATGGCGCGCTCTCGTGCGGCATGCGGCTTGCGAACCGGCGTGCATGGTTAACTCAGCGCAGTTGTTGCTCTTGTGGATGGGCTTGAGCGTCACCGCCTGTTCGTTTGGTCTGGGCTCGGAGTGCAGTGAGCCGCCTCCGGAGGTGATCGACTCTCGGGTCGAGCTCACGCAAACCCACGGCGGGGACGAGCCGAGGATAGGCGTGCCCCAGAGCATCATGGTGAGCTGGCACATCCGGTGGAGCGCGGGCGAGACCGGCCCGCAGGATCTCGGCGAGTCATGCGTCGAGACAGAGGAGCAAGAGCGCGCGATGTCCGACTTCGAGATCGTCGAAGCCGAGTGTCTGGACGGCGCCTGCGAGGTCGTCAGCGTCGGAGAGATGCTCTTTCAACAGATGCGAGAGGTCCGGGTTTCGCTCAACCGGCCCACGGCGACCCTGCGGATTCGGGTGCGTGCCTCTTCGGCGGCGTTCGAGCCAGACATCTCGGACGCCGAGGGCGTGATCGAGCTGCAGGCCGAGTGACTCGCTCATGATTTGCGCGTCGGGCGCTTGCCCCCTGCCGCCCGGCGCGCGCTCTCCGCGAACAGCCTTCCGAGCACCTCCTTCACGAAGCGCTCCGGCTCGGAGTCGAGATCCAGGTCCGACCAGCCGTACGCGGCGAGCACGGCCTGATCGAGCTCGCGCTTGGCCGCCACGACCTCGCGCGCCGAGCCGCTCGGGTCTCGCCGCATCTCGGCGCAGAGGGCCGTGATGCCGATCCCCGACTGGAGCAGACAAGCGGCACGCGCGGCGTGGAACCGCTCGCCCGCGGAGAGGAGGGCGGGGTCTCGCTCGAGCGCCTCGAAGCTCGGCGCGGGGAGCGGGAGGGTCTCGAAGACGTCCGACGGGGTGTAGCGAAGGCCGTCCCCCAACGTCGACGCGCAGAGACGCGCCCAGGTCTCGTGCAGGCGGCTCGAGAGGAGGGCGAGCACGGCGGCCGACGCCGACGCCACGACGACGAGCTGATCGGAGAAGACGTGTGAGGCCGGGAGAAAGGCCGCGACCACGTTGCTCGACATCCTCGGCATCACGATCACGCGCGACAGCCCAGCCTTGGCCGCCTCGAGCTCCGGGCGTGGGTTGGCGAACCGCCACCACGACGCGGCGTGCGCGAGGTCCGCCTTGGTGGCCTGCCGCGCCTCGCGGATCGGGCGGACCTTCTCCTCGACGATCGCGAGGAGCTCCGGAAACCGCCCTCGCACCTCGGCGAGCGATCGCTGACCGAAGTGGATCACGAGCCGGTGGGGCCGCTGCTCCGGATCCGTCAGCACCTCCTCCCCGCCGAGGAAGGGCCGGACGACCTCGCGTGCGTCGGGCGTCCGCGCGAGGAGCTCCTCGGCGACGCGGAGCGGGGTGCCGTGCGGCGCGCGATCGTCGAAGACGAAGCCCTTGCCGCGCAGGAAGCAGCCGATGAACGCCCGCCCGCGGTTGGGCTCGAGCCTCGCGGGGTCACGCGTGCGGCCGTGCT
>JAEUKE010000014.1 GCA_016794345.1 Myxococcales bacterium | reverse complement strand
GTCGTCGCCTCGACGCCGACGACCGTCGGGCTGAAGCTCTTGCCGCGCATCTTCCCGTAGGAGAAGTGCGTCAGGTACAGGAAGCGGTGCAGCCGCTCGACGTCGTCCTCGGGCTCGACGTCGAGGAGCCGCTTGAAGGTCTTCTCGTCGCCGACCCAGGGCAGCTTCTTCAGTCGAGCGAGCCCCTCCTGCGTGAGCTTCTTGATGAGCCGGTACGCGTCGGCGATCTCGAGGTCGGCGTCGTTGATGACCTCGACGTCCGAGGGCTCCTTGGCGAACAGCACCGCCGCGCTGCCGGCGAACGGCTCGACGTAGGTCTTGTGCGCCGGGAGCATCGCCACGAGGCGGTCGGCCAGGCGCTTCTTGCCCGCGGGAGAGCCCCAGATGGTCTTCTCGACCTCCGTGCACTCGACGCGGATGCCCACGCTGGCCGCGAGGACGCGGCGGGCATCGGCGATGGCCTGCTCACGACGGTCAGGCATCGCGCAGCGCCTCCGGGTCGGTGCCCCACGCGGGCTTGTCCGTGGAGGGCGCGTTCAGGTCGCGCGGCCAGACGAATGGCGCGTCCTGCTTCTCCGTCTTGTCGCCGGGCCGCCCGGGCTCGGTCGGAGGCGTGACGTCCCCGGTCTTCGGGGCGGTGCTCTCGGACTCGCGCGGCTTCGTGTCGGACATGCGTCGGCCTCCGCTGGGGGCAAAGCCTCCGGCAGAGCGACGCGGGGACAACTCAACGTGCGGCGGGCACCCCGTAGGCCTTCAGCTTCCGCCAGAGCGTGTTCTCGCCGATGCCGAGCGCCTGCGCGGTGGCTGACCGGTTTCCGCCACAACGGTCGAGCGTCGCAAGGATGTGGCGGCGCTCGACCTCCGCGAGCGTGAGCGACTCGGGTCCGGCGGGCGCGTTCGTGCCGGTCGCGGGCGCGCGGATCTCCGGAGGCAGGTCGCCGAGCTCGATCTTCGGCTGTCCCTCCGCGAGCACCACGGCGCGCTCGATCGCGTTCTCGAGCTCTCGGACGTTTCCGGGCCACGCATAGGCGTGAAGCGCATCGAGGACATCGCTCGACAGAGCGCACGGACCGCAGGAGTTCTGCTGGCACGTTCTGGAGATGAATTGGCGGGCGAGAGGCAGGATGTCGTCCCGCCGTTCGCGGAGCGGCGGCAGCTCGAACGGGATGACCCGCAGTCGATAGAAGAGGTCCTTACGGAAGCCTCCGGCCTCGATGAGCGCCTCGAGATCTCGATTGGTGGCCGCCACCACCCGAACGTCGACGGCCACGTCCTTCGTCGAGCCCACCGGCCGAACCGAGTGCTCCTGCAAGGCGCGGAGCAGCTTCACCTGCATCGAGAGGGGCGTCTCCCCGATCTCGTCGAGGAAGAGCGTGCCCCCGGAGGCGGCCTCGAACAGCCCCTGCTTGTCCGCTGTGGCCCCGGTGAAGGCGCCCTTCTTGTGGCCGAAGAGCTCGCTCTCGAGCAGCGGCTCCGGCAGTGCCGCGCAGTTCACACCGACGAAGGATTTCTTGCTGCGACGCGAATGGGCGTGGAGGAGGCGAGCGACTCTTTCCTTCCCGGTCCCGCTCTCGCCCGTGATGAGCACGGTCGAGTCGGTGGCGGCCGCGCGCTCGGCGAGCGCGAGAACGCGGCGCATGGCCGTACTTTTCGCGACGAGATCGCTCGGGGACTCTGACATTCCACTTTGGAGGATAAGACACCTCCAGTTTGGAGGCAACTCGCCATGCGCGCCAATGCAAGTAATCGATTTGACGAGGAATGCTCGACGGCACGCTCCATGCTTTGCCCATTGGCATGACCGCGCCCCCTGAAGACTTCTGCCCCAGCCCGGCCGCTGCGCCGCCCAAACGTACTGTCGGCAGCGACCGAGCCACGTTCGCCGCCAGCGCGGGCTCGATCCTCTCGGCGTTCCTCGCCTCCGCGTGCTGCGTGGGGCCGCTGATCTTCGCGCTCCTTGGGCTTGGCGGCGCGGGGCTCCTGGTGAAGTTCGAGCCGTACCGACCGTACTTCATGGCGATCACGTTCGCGCTTCTGGGGACTGGCTTCTACTTCACGTACCGAAGGCCTCGGACTTCGGCCTCGGCGGCTTCCGGCGCGGACGGTGCTGCATGCGATTGCCCGGCGCCACGGACCAACCGCGCCGGGAGGATGATGCTCTGGGTCGCGACGGTCCTCGTCGTGGGCTTCCTCGTCTTTCCGTACCTCGTGCCCGTGCTGTTCAGCTGAGGAGACATGATGACCACGAACGAGATCATGTTCTCCGTCGAAGGGATGACCTGCGACCACTGCGCTACCACGCTGCGCGCGGCCCTGTCCCGGCTGCCGGGAGTGCAAGGAGCAGAGGTCAGCTTCGGGGACCAGCTTGCAACCCTGCAAATCGACGAGTCCTTCGTGCTGGATACCGTGGTGGAGACCGCGGCCGCCAAGGGTTACGTCGCCAAGGTACGCACACAGCCCGACGCAGCTCAGCGATCGACGCACAAGCGTCCGAGCAACGCCTTCGACCTCGTCGTTATCGGCTCCGGCGGCGCCGCCTTCGGCGCTGCGCTTCGCGCGTCCGAGCTGGGCGCCAACGTGGCCGTCGTCGAGCGCGGGACGCTCGGCGGCACGTGCGTGAACATCGGCTGCGTGCCGTCGAAGACGCTCATCCGCGCCGCGGAGGGAGTGCATCGCGCGAATCACCCACGGTTTGCCGGTATCGCGTCGGAAGGCCGGGTGACCGACTTCAGGGCGCTCATGAGAGAGAAGCAGAGCCTGGTCGAGGAGCTTCGCCAGGCGAAGTACGCGGACGTCCTCTCAGCGGCGAAGGGCGTGTCGTTCGTCGAGGGACACGCTCGCTTCGACCGGCCGGGCGTCGTCTCGGTCGATGGTGCTGAGCTCTCCGCTGGGCGGTTCATCGTCGCAACCGGTATGCGCCCCCACGTCGCCGACATCCCTGGTCTCGCTGAAACCGGCTTTCTAACGAGTACTGACGCGCTCGCCCTGGAGACGCTGCCGCGATCGATGGTCGTCATCGGGGGACGCTTTGTGGCTCTGGAGCTTGCGCAGGCGTTCGCCCGCCTCGGCACGCAAGTGACCGTGGTCCAACGCAGCGCGCGTGTGCTACCGACGGAAGACGACGACGTGACGGAGGAGCTTGAGCGGCTTCTCTCCGGCGAGGGGATTCGCATCCTGACTGGCGCACGTACGCTCCGCGCGTTTCGGGAAGGCACCGAACGCGTGCTCGAGGTCGAGCAGGGCGGCCAGCGCCTGCGCATCGCGGCCGAACAGATCCTCGTGGCCACCGGGCGGCGCGCAAACACGGACGACCTCGGTCTCGCTAGGGTCGGGGTGCAGCTCCGCGAGGACGGCACCGTTCAGGTTGACGAGACCCTCGAAACGTCCGCTCCCGGAGTCTTCGCGGCCGGTGACGTCATCGGTGAGCCGGCCTTCGTCTACACCGCCGCGTACGAAGGACGCCTGGCGGCCGACAACGCCCTTGGCACCGCGAAGCAACCTCGCGACTACCGAGCGCTGCCGGCCGTCGTGTTCACGGATCCTCAGCTTGCGACCGTAGGCCTCACTGAGAAGCAGGCGCTGGAGCGTGGCATTGCGGTGGACATCGCGAAGCTGCCGATGTCCTACGTCCCCCGCGCCTTGGTGGCGCGTGACACGCGTGGGTTCGTGAAATTGATCCGCGCGAGAGGCACGGATCGGCTCCTTGGAGCGGTGATCCTCGCGCCGGAAGCCGGCGACCTCATCATGGAGCCCGCCCTTGCGATTCGGCATGGCATCCCGGTGAGCGAGCTCGCCCGCACCTTTCACCCGTATCTCACAGGCGCCGAGGCCATCAAGCTCGCGGCGCAAACCTTCGACAAGGACGTGGCGAAGCTCTCGTGCTGCGCTGCCTAGACTTGGAAGCGGAAATCCCAATGAGAAAGCTGACCATCCGCGGACTGATGATGCTGGCGACCCTCCTCGCCATCCCCGCCTTCGTGACGCTCTCTGCGTCCCCTGCGGCAGCACAGGCCCCTGCGACTGCCACCGTCGTCTTGCACGTCGAGGGCATGCACTGCGCCACATGCCCGATCACCGTGCGCACCGTGCTTCGAAGGCTCGATGGGGTGAGCGACGCCGTCGTGAGCACGGAGAGCAAGACCGCACGGGTCACCTACGATCCCGCCCGCGTGACCCCGGCGCGGATGGCCCAGGCGGTGACCGACGCGGGGTACCCCGCGCGCGTGCAGCTGTGACGCGGCTTCTCCCCGTCGCGGCGACAGCGGTCGTCGTCGCGTTTCTCTGGCCCACGTCCGCCTTCGCGTGCGGAGGCGCGTGCTCCACCGATGCTTTCGGGGCACTCTCGGTCCTGGCGGTCGTCGCCGTCGCGATCGCTGCCGTGAGCCGCGCGGTCTCGTTCATCCGCCAGAGGCGTCTGTCTCGTGCCCTCGAAGAGAGCGCGACGTGAGGAGCGCCGCGCTCGCGGTGGTTGGAGCCGTGGTGCTGCTCTCGTGGGTCGCATGCGAGCGGCGCGACGCTCCTCCGGAGAGCACGTCGGCGGAAACAGCGCCAGCCCCGCCAGCGGCCCCGTCGCCAGCGACAAGCGAGCAGGTCGTTGAACTCGTGGTCGAAGGGATGCACTGCGGGACGTGCCCCATCACCGTGCGTACCGCGGCTCGGTCAGTCCCCGGCGTCGTCGATGTGCAGGTCACGATGGGCCCCGGACGCGCTCGCGTTCGTTACCGACCGTCCGAGACTGATCCGGCGCGAATCGCCGCCGCGATCACGGACTCGGGTTATCCAGCGCGTGCGGGCGACAAGTGAAGTGGGCTTCAAGGCTTCACACGACCGCGAGCGTCGTGGTCCGGCAGAGGCCGTGGTACGGCGGGAAGCCGATGCCCACCTCGTTCAGCGCGGAGTCGCTGGCGAGCGCTCGGAAGTCGCCGCGATCGTCCCGGGTGCCCATCGCGGAGCGCGTGACCTCGGCGAGGTCGGTCCGACCGCCGCCGCCGTCCACGTAGAGCCGGGTGCGGCGCGTCTCGCGATCCTGGGCCTCGCGGACCCACGGCATCGCCTGCTTGATGGCCTCGGGGTCCTCGAGCTGCTCGATGCGGTCGAAGCGCCGGAGGGCGTCGGCGACCGAGAAGGTCTTGCCGTGCAGGTAGCGGCAGATGTTCGTGGTCTGCTCGTCGAGCACCGCCTCGATGCGGTACTGCCGGATGCCCGCCTCGGCGTAGCTGCTCATCTGCGCGTAGGAGCGGCCCTGCGCGATGAACGAGGCGGCGACCGTCTCCCAGTAGAACGGGGCGCGTTCGA
>JAEUKE010000309.1 GCA_016794345.1 Myxococcales bacterium | reverse complement strand
CACGCTCGTCACGACCGAGGGCTACGTCCGGCTTTTCATCGAGTGGGCGGAGGACCGCGGCCTCACCCGGCCGACACAGATCACCAAGCCCATCCTCGAGGCCTACCAGCGCTGGCTCTTCTACTTCCGGCGCCCGAGCGGAAAACCGCTCTCCTTCCTCTCGCAGCGCACGAGGCTCCACAAGCTGAGGGCCTTCTTCAAGTGGCTCGCCAAGACCAACGTCATCCCCTCGAACCCCGCGGCCGACCTCGAGATGCCGCGCATCGAGAAGCGTTTGCCGCGCGTCGTCTTCACCGAGTCCGAGGTCCTCAAGGTGCTCGAGCAGCCCGACACCACCGACGTCCTCGGCCTGCGCGATCGGGCCATGATGGAGGTCCTCTACTCGACGGGCGTCCGCCGCTTCGAGCTCGCGAACCTCGAGATCTACGACGTCGACGCCGCACGCGGCACGCTCACGGTGCGCCAGGGCAAGAACCGCAAAGACCGCGTCGTCCCCATCGGCGAGCGCGCCCTCGCCTGGATCGCGAAGTACCTCGACGAGGCGCGGCCGCACCTCGTCGCCTCGCCCGAGCACCCGACGCTCTTCTTGAGCGAGCGCGGCGACAAGCTGAGCCTCCCGCTCCTCACGCCGCTGATGCGCGGCTACATCGACGCCGCGAAGCTCGGAAAGTCCGGCGCCTGCCACGTCTTCCGCCACACCATGGCCACCCTCATGCTCGAGGGCGGCGCCGACGTCCGCCACATCCAGGAGATCCTCGGCCACGCCCAGCTCTCCACGACCGCGATCTACACCCGCGTCTCCATCCGCCACCTCAAGGCCGTCCACGACGCGACCCACCCCGCTGCGAGGCTGCCCCGGCAGGACGCTCGAAGCGGAGCCACCACGGAGGAGAGCGCGCGAGCCGCCCCACACGAGCTCGCGCGCGGCGGTGCAGCGGAGGACCAGCTCTTCTCTTCTTTAGCCGCCGAAGCCGCCGAGGAGCTCGCGGAGGGCGGGAGCGGCGATGACGTTTCCGTCAGGACCGGCCGCGCCAGTAGCGCGGCTTCCGGTGCTGGTGCGCCACCGCGATGATGCGCACCCGGTCCGCCAGCACGAAGAACACGATCTGGTACGGGAACCGAGAACCAAGCGCGCGACGAGCCTCCGTCCGGCCTATCGCTGGGAACTGCAGGGGCGTCGTGCGAATCCGGCTGACGATCTCGCGCATCTCGAGCAGGAACTCGCGGCCGAGGCCCGCGCGCTCGGCGTCGTAGTGCTCCCGAGCGCTGCGAAGCTCCGCCTTAGCGGAGTCAGAGAACTCGGTCTTCATTCGCGAAGCAGCTCGTCGAACACTTCGTCGGCCGGGATGCCGGGCTCCCCGGCCTTTGCCGCCGCAACGCGCGCGTTGATCATCGCGATGAACTCGTCGTCGTCGTCCATCGGAAGACTTGCCTCGAGCTCCTCGACCAACTGCGCGCGCTCCTCCTCGGGGAGCGCCAACGCGGCTTGCAGAACTTCCTGCTTCGTCACACCCGAAGCCTAGCACGCGGCGATCTTGGCGGCCCTCCCGCGCGCCAGCGACCTCGCGTAGCATCGACCTCGACGCGGGCGTTGTACGCGACGGCCGCGTCCCGATCTCTGAACATCCAAGCGGCGGGTACAGATCGCGTGCGAGCGTGCATCTCGCGCGCGATCTGGCGTCTTCGGGCCGGAAAGTGCGTCGGGGAAAACCTTTGGCGCAAGGTACTACGCGCCCTGGCTGGGGAGGTGGACGACGGCGGATCCGCTCGGGTTGCAGGCGGGGTTGAATTGGTATGAGTACGCGAGGGGCTCGCCGATCGTGTTGGTGGACCCGAATGGGAACGAACCTGAGTCGTTCGAGGAGACGCGTCGCAAGGTCGATGAGGCGCTTCATCCGGGCGGAAAGCGCTCGAAGCTGGAAGCGCTTCTTTTCGGTGGCTGGTCAGGCACACCGGAGGAGCAGGCTGCCAAGTCGACGGCCGCGAAGCGGACGATGACGGGCGCCGTCGAGGCGTTGGAACATCTCGCCGAGCTCGCGAGCAACGAGCCGGGTTCGCTAACCCATGATCCCTCGAAGCCGACCTTGGCGAGCACACTGACGCACTCGCTCGCTCGGGCATGGGTGAGCGCCGACAACCCAGCGTCCGGCGTCGTGAACGTGCTCAGCGCCCTCAACCCCATCCAGCAAGGCGCAAAGGCGGCCTCAGCTGCCGTAGCTGCCCGTGAGGCTGGTGCACATGAGCAGGCTGGCGCCCACCTCGTCACGGCGGCCTCGTCTGCACTGGGAGTTGCAGGCCTCTTCGGAGGCTTGCTCGGCTCGGCGTTTGTCTCTGGCAGCGGAGGGGCGACGCCAGCGCTGGCGGTAGTTGGAGGCAGAACGGCCACAGCGGCCGCCGCACCTACGGCAGCCGCTGCAGCGGGCGGACCTGGTGGCGTCCTGGCGGGGCTCGGGCTTTCTCTGATGAGCGGTAGCGGCTCTGGTGGGGGAAAGCCGGCGGCGGATCCAACCAAGGCGAGAGTAAGACTACGGAAGTCCGTTCGTGAGGAGATCGAGGCAAAACAGCCTCGAAACGCCGCCGGTGAGCTGATCGATCCCAACACGAAGCAACCGCTCAAACCGGGCGAGGTCGATGTTGGCCACGTGCCGGGAGAGGAGTGGCGCACGAGAAAGGAAATGCATAAGGAGCGGGGCAGCACCAGAGAAGAGGTTATTGAGACCGAGAATGATCCGAGCCTCTACCACCTCGAGGATCGTCACTCCAACCGCAGCCACCGGTACGAGAAGAAGTGAGGCCAAGGCATGACAAAGGTCGGTTACATCATCGCGAGCAACGAGGTGGCCAAGCAGCGGAAGCGGGTCGGCTACCTCTACCGTGAGGAGCCGGACAACGAGGGTGACAGCGGTTGGCGGGTGTTCTCCGGGGAAGAGAGTCAGGAGTACGCTGACGATGCCGCCAACTTCGCGATGTACAATGCGTCGACGATTGTAGATATCGACCCGAGCATTGCGAGCCTTCTCGACGAACCTGCACCAGCAGCGTTCGAGCGCGACGCATCGGGCAAGTTCGTCCGGGTTCCGCCTGAATGAGACAGTCCGTCCAACGCGCGGACAAGGCTCGACCCAACCGCCCAATCCGCGCGTTGCACCATGACGGTCTCGCTCCCGTCGCCGCGTCGCTTCGCTCCGCGGCTCGGTCGCACGCCCGCAGGTGAACGCCTCTCATTGGGCGGAGAAAGCAACGCCGTCAGCCACGCACGCCTTCTCCGCGATCGCGGCGCGCACCGTCATCGCCCTCGCGCCCGCGTCGCGATCTCCGTCCCCCTCGCGCACCCCGATCACCCCCACCCCGCCATCCCACCCTTCCGCGGCGGGCAGCAGGCCGGCGCCGAAGGCGCCGGCCTGAGCCTCGCCGCGTGCTCGCTCGTCACGCCAGCCTCCAAGCCCGCAAGCAACCCCGGCCCCGCGCCTCTGTCGCCGAACGCTGCGTTGAGCAGCGGGCACGGGAGCGAGCGCCGAAGGCGCGAGTGACCGTGACCGTCTGCTCGAACGCGAGTTCGGCTCGCGCTGAGACGACGCGCGACCTCAGGTCAACATCGCCCTCGACGCGGGCGTGGTACGCGACGGCCGCGTCCCGATCTCGGAGCATCCAGGCGACGGGTACGGATCGCGTGCGAGCGTGTATCTCGCGTCTTCGGGCCCGAAAGTGCGTCCAGTCGTCGAGGCGCCGACGCTCAACATTCCGAGGGCGCGACGCCCGCTCACCGCGGACTTCGCGTGACCCGGTGCGGTTCGACCGGTGCCAGTCGCGTGCAACCGAGGGCCTCCGACGATGCGCGACCGAACCTCGATGCGCGACCGAACCTCGAGGATGCGCGGGAGGCCCCCGGCCTCGGTCGCGTGGGCGGTCGACTTCGGTCGCTCCGCCCGCGAGGCGCACCGCACTTTCGCGCACTTGGCCACGGCTGTCGTGTGCGTTGCGACAGAGGTCGAATCGGCGTGCGACAGAGGTCGCCGGTTCCGCGCGAACCGCCGACCTTTGTCGCATCGTGGGCGGCCGCCGCAGGTTCGGCCTCGCCCTCCACGGTCCTCGTGTCGCCCGCACGATCGCTGTACCGCTCGTCGGAAAGAGACCATTGGCGCGAGGTGCAGCGCGCCCTGGCTGGCCAGCTGAAGCGCGTCCATGACATGGGGCGCGGAATCGCGCGCTGTTACTGGTTGTAATAGATGAAGGCGTCGTCGCCTTCGGTGACGGTGACGTAGACGATGGTGTCGGCCTTCGTGGCGGGGTCGATCATGGTGTACGCCGAGGCGATCGCGGCGGCGTGGTCGGGCGTCTGCGCGAGGACGGCGAGGATCTGCTTGGGCCAGGCGTCCTCCGGGGCGACGAGCGCGGAGCTCTGGAGGATGTCGTCGAGCTTGCCTTCGAGCACGCCGAGGGCCTGATCGACCGGGTAGGGGGCGCCTTCGGGGAAGCTCATGGCGCGTACGACGCTGACGCCGACGCGCTCGCCGTCGATCTCGAGCAAGATGTCGGTGCGCTTGCCGGGGCCGGTGTAGTTGATCTCGCCCTCGGTCTTGAGGAGCTCCGCGCCTTCGCAGCGGTGCAGCACCTCGTAGGCGAAGACCTCCGAGTAGAGGGAGCTTCCGCCCAGGTTGCCGTCGGCGATCATCTCCAGGCTGCCCGCGGAGAGGAGCATCTCGTCGAAGGCTGGGCGGCTCGTGAAGTCGATCTCGTTGTCCACGGTCTGCGGCTGATCGGAGAGCAGATCCTCCAGATCGATCTCGCCGCAGGTGCCGCTCAGCGCGCCGTAGCCGTCGAGCGGGACGCCGCCGCCCGCGCCGCCTTCGCCGCCGCCCCCGGTCGAGCCGGTGCTGCTCGACGAGCTGGAGCTCGAGCTGGACGTCGTGGCGGTGGTCGAGGTCCCGGTGGTGCTGGTGGTCGTGGTCGTGGCGCCGCCGGCGCCGCCAGCCCCTCCGGCCCCGGTCGAGGCACCGTCGCTTTCGTCGCCGCAGGCGGCGACGGCGAGGGAAGCGAGCAAGGAAAGGAGGGAGATGGCTCCGAGGCGCATTGGCCCACCCTCGCACGGCTCGGGCCGCGGGCTCAACACCCGACGAGAACTTCGAAGTCGAGGAGCGCCAGGAGGAGCTCGCGGTCGAGCTCGACCCCGCTCGCCCGCAGCTGGTCGAGGGCGACCTCGGTGGGCTGGCCGTCGAACCGCGAGAGCGCGTCCAAGAGGCGCTGCGGCAGGACCAGGGGGTCGTATTCGGAGTAGCCTCGAACGAGGACGGTGTTGTCATCGAGCGGAGCCGTCTCCACCAGGCCGAGCCGGAGGCGCGAAGGCAGCTCGCGCTCGGCGTCGTGGGCTGCGAGCGCGGCACGGAAGATCTTCGCACCGATGCTCGCGTCGCTGCCGCAGATGGCCTCGACGTCGGACCAGCGGAGCCGCTCGACACGCTCGGCGCACGCCGCGAAGAAGGCCTCCTCGTGGCCCACCCAGTCCCCCCAGATGGCCCGGTAACGTGCGTCGGCGTCGAGGCGGTCGGTCGTGGAGCGCTCGCCGGCCGCGTCGGTCGTCGGGATGAGGTGCGCGAGGGACTCGGCGGTGAGCTCGAGCTCGAGCGCGCACCAGCGCGCCAGGCGCGCCTCGGCGAGCGCCAGGAGATCGCGCAGGCGCCGCCACGTCTCGGCGCCTCGCCCGCCGCGGTCGTGTTTGCAGAACCACGTGGAGCAGGTCGCGTTGCGGTGTCGCCAGATCCCGCAGTTGAGCTCGGGACCGGCGCGGAAGTGCGGGCACCGAAGGTCGGGGGCTCGCCCGAAGGCGCCGTCGCGTGACACCTGCGCGTAGCGGTCGCGCAGCGCGCCGGGGGCGTCGAGCCCGAGCGGGCCGACGCCCTCGCGCGCGGCGATGCGCGCCCGGATGACGTCGCCGGCGAAGCGCGCCTCGAGCGATCGGTCGCGGAGGATGCGACCCGCGAGGAAGCTCGGGAGGGCCGGCTGGTACGTGCAGCACTTGGTCTGCTCGTCGAAGCGCACGAGCCCGACCCCAGCGCCGTCGACCGGCGTGGTCATGACGCAAGCGTCACACGTCGCGTGGGGCTCGGTCGGCAGCTCGTCCACGAGATCGGCGATCCAACCCGCGTAGAGCGGCGCGAGCGGCGTGTTCGAGCTGGGGGCACGCGCCGCCCACGAGGTTTCTTGCGGTGAGGCGTCGGGCGCGAGGGGGAGCTTCGTCGGCACGCGGAGGCTTCAGCCTTTGATGTAGTCCATCATCTGGTTGTAGGCCTTGTCGGCGGTCTTGGCCTTGCCGGCCCGGATGCCGCTGCGGATGGCCAGGCCGCCGGTCGCACGGCGGAGCGCGTTCGCCCCGAAGGTCGTGGGCTCGGATGCGGGGACGGTCTCGACGTTCGAGGTGGGGGTGCTGTCGTTGGTCATGGTGGCCCCGCCTTGGCAACGACCGTGCCTCTCCCTTTCTCCTCGAGTTTTCTTCCACTGGGAGCGGGCAGGCAACCAGCTGTACGCAAGGCGGTGCGCACCGAGCAGACGGTTGCCTGATGTGCGCGCGGCGAGCGGCTCGGTCCTCGATTCGAGATGCCGGCTCAGTCCGGGGAGCGCCAGCGCAGCTCGATGAAGGCGTTGCCTCCGAACAGCGTGGCCGCCGCGTCCTGGCCGATGCCGTCGCTGCTCGCCGGGAGGAGCGCGTCCACCACGGGACGGAGGCCGAGGGCAAACGCGACGCCGTCCTCGCGGACGACGTCGACCGACACGAGCGCGGCCACGCCCGCCGAATACGATCCGAAATGCCGGAAGGTCGTGACGCGCTCGACGTCGAAGAAGCCGATGCGTGGCTGAAAGCCGATGCGAACCGGACCGATGGGCCAGGCCGCGGTGAAGCCCATGACACCATGGAGAGCGAGGAATCCGCCCTCGAGCTGGCCGCCGAAGAAGGAGGCGGCGAGCGAGAACGATCCGAACGGGGAGTCGACGCCGACACCGGCCTCGCCTTCGCCGCCGGCCACGTAGGAGCCGAAGAGGTATCGCGCGGTGGCGCCGGCGGCGAATCGGGTCATGAGGTGTGTCGAGCGCGGCGCCGGCTCGTCGACGTCCGCGCCCGCGTCCGCGCGCGCCTCGCCGGCCGCGGCGAGGACCGCGACCACCGCGATCGCTCCGGTCACTCGCACAGCGGGTCCGCCTGGTAGAGGTCGCCGATGCTGGGGCCGCCCGCTTCGCCTGCCTCGTCGACGCGGGCGTCGAGCCGCTCACAGACCTTGCGGTCCCGGATGCTCTCGCAGCTCGCTCCTCGGAGGCACTCGCTCTCCTCGAGCGTCACCGCGGTCGACTCGCCCGAGCGGCTGCAGCCGCCCTCCTGCGTGCAGTCCATCCGGGTGACGTCGAGATCGGGACAACACGCGAGGAGGTGCGCGGCGGCCTGCTCACAGGCGAGCTCGCCCTTGTCCAGGCCGAAGCCCAAGAGGACCAGGCTGAGCGTGGAGAGGACGGCGACGACCGAGACAGGAGAGGGAAGGGCAGGGCGCATGGGGCCGGCTCGACTCCCAGCGTGGGTGGGCGGGCCGGCCGCGCCCCATTTGCAAATCAGCCCCGCTCCGAGGAACGGATGGGACCGATCACTCGGCGTACATCGCCTCGATCTGCGCGGCGAACCGCTCGCTCACGACCTTGCGCTTCACCTTGAGCGTCGGGGTCAGCTCGCCCGTATCGACCGAAAACGGCTGAGGCAGGACGGTGAACTTCTTCACCGTCTCCACGCGAGCGAGCTCCTGGTTGACGAGATCGACCGCGCGCTCCAGCTCCTTGATGACCTGCGGCTCCTCGTGGAGCTTGTCCGTCGCGAGGCCACGCTCCTTCGCGAACGCGGCGGCGCCTTCGGGGTCGAGCGTGATGAGCGCGGACAAGAACTTCCGGCGGTCGCCGATGATCACCGCCTCGCCGACGAGGCGGTGATTCTTCAGCGCAGCTTCGATGTTCTTGGGAGCGATGTTCTTGCCGCCCGCCGTGATGATGATCTCCTTCTTGCGGCCGGTGATCGAGAGGAAGCCCTCCGCGTCGATCGCGCCGAGATCGCCGGAGCAGAGCCAGCCGTCTTGGAGCGCCTCCGCGGTCGCCTCCGGCTCCTTCAGGTAGCCGAGGAAGACGTTTGGCCCGCGGACGAGGATCTCGCCGTCCGTGGCGATCTTCACCTCGACCCCGTCGAGGATCGGACCCACCGTGCCGAGCTTCACCTTGCCCGGCCGGTTGAAGCTGGTGGGCCCGCAGTCTTCCGACTGGCCGTAGACCTCGAGCACGATGATGTCGAGCGAGGCGAAGAACTCGAGCACCTCGCGCGCGATCGGGGCAGCCCCGCTCACGCAGAAGCGCGCGCGACCGAGCCCGATCGCGGGCTTGAGCTGGGAGAACACGAGGCGGTTTGCGACCTTGTACTCGGCTGCGAGCACACCCCGCGGCTCTTCGCCGCGGCAGCGCAAGGCGGAAACGCTCGCCCCGACGCGCCTCGCCCACTCGACGAGGCGCTTCTTCACGCCCGTGGCCGCGGCGAGCTTGCCGGCGATGCCCGAATGGAACTTCTCCCAGATGCGTGGCACGCCGAAGAAGATCGTGGGCTGCACCTCCTTCAGGTTGTCGGGCACCTTCTCGAGGCTCTCGGCGAAATAGATGCTGCCGCCCCAGGTCGGCGGGCCGTGGACGGAGAACATCTGCTCGGCGATGTGCGAGAGCGGCAGGTACGAGAGGCTGCAGTCACTGGGGCGAGCGTCGGCGATGCGCTTCGCGAGGCTGGCCGTGAAGGTGAGCGCCTCGTGGCTGAGCATGACGCCCTTGGGCGGGCCTGTCGTGCCCGAGGTGTAGATGAGCGTCGCGAGGCCCTTTGGCTCGAGCGCGTGGACACGCTCGAGCAGGCGCTCCTCGCTGACGGCGTCGCCGAGCGCGAGGAACTCCTCCCAGGTGAGGGCCTTCGGGTGGTCCGGCTTCGGCGCGCCCCGCATGAGCACGACGCGCTCCACCTTGGGCAGGCCGTGGAGCTCGCGCTCGACCTTCTCCCATTGCTGGGTGTTCTCGACGAGCACGACGCGCGACTCCGCGTGGCCGACGATGTAAGCGACCTCGCTCGGTGACGACGTCGTGTAGATGCCCGCTCCTGCCCCGCCTGCGGCCATCGCCCCCATCGTCATCATGACCCACTCGGGGCGATTGAACCCGAGCAAGGAGACCGTGTTGCCCGGCTCGAAGCCGAGTGACAGGAGCGCGCGGCCGACTCGCTTCACCGTGTCGGCGTAGGCGCGGTAGGAGAACGCGCGCCAGACGCCTTCACGCTTCTCGAACATCGCAGGGGCGTCCGGCCGGCGGTCGGCCTGATCGAAAACACGCTGGACGATGGTGTCAGCCATGGCGCGGGTCATACTAGATCCTGATGGCACGCAGCGTCGCTCTCCTTGCCACGCTCCTCCTCGGGTGCGCCGGAGCGCCGGAGAGGTCCCGGGTGGGGGAGGCCGGCTCGGCGCCGCGTGCCCGCTACGAGGCGACCGGGACCGGGACCGGTGATCTCGAGGTCGTCGTGCGCGCGACGGGCGGCTTCGACGAGGTGGCGCTCGAGCCGGGGGCGGAGGCGTACGTGAGCGATCTGCGCGTCGCCGACGCCGAGGGGCGACCGGCCGCTTACGCGCTCGGGGGCTCGGTCTATCGTGTGCCCGCCTGCTCGGGGCCGTGCACGATCCGCTACCGGATCGCGCTCGGATCGGTCGCCGAGTGGTTCGACGATCCCGAGCTCGCGGCGGTGGTCGGCGGCGCCGTGTTCTCGCCGCCGACCACCTGGCTGCTGCACCCCGAGGGCCGCCCGGAAGGGCGCTTCGAGCTCGACGTGAAGCTCCCGCCGAACGTCGCCCACGTCAGCGGCTTGCACGAGCCGTCCACGCACCACTTCGCGGCCGAGCTGGCGGACTTGCCGCAGGCGCCCTACGCCGCGTTCGGGGATCTGCGCCGGCGCACGATCGAGCTCCGCTCGGGGAAGATCGATCTGGCCATCGCGGGTGACACGCCCGCGCTCGGGGACGAGGCGATCGAAGGCTGGGTTCGCGCCGCGGCGACCAACGTGGAGGGCTACCTCGGGCGCTTCCCCATCGATCGTGCGGCCATCTTCGTCATCGTCGGATCGGGCGGCGCGATCGGCCACGCGACGGCGCTCGGCAACGGCGGCGCGTCGATCCTCGCGCGGGTCGGCGCCGACACGCCGGCCCGCGCGCTCGACGACGACTGGATCATGACCCACGAGATCGTGCACCTGGCGATGCCGGGCTTGCACGCGCGGCACAACTGGATGGAAGAGGGGCTCGCGACGTACCTCGAGCCGCTCGCGCGGGCGCGGCGGGGTGTCATCAGCGCGGAGGACGTGTGGTCGGAGTGGTACTTCGACATGCGCCAGGGCTTGCCGGCCTCGACCGACGGCGGCCTCGACGGGACCGAGAGCTGGGGGCGCACCTACTGGGGCGGCGCCGTGTTCTGGCTGCTCGCCGAGCTCGAGATCCGGAAAGCGGCGGGGCCCCGTCGCTCGCTGCGCGACTGCCTGCGGTCCGTCGTCGACGCAGGCGGCAACATCTCCGTGCGGTGGTCGGCGAAGCGCTTCGTCGACGCGTGTGACGCGGCGCTGCCGGCGCCGGTCCTGGGGCCGCTCTACGAGCGCCACGCGCACGAAGCCGTGCCGGTCGATCTCGACGCGCTCTTCGCCGAGCTCGGGGTGCGCCGTTCGCAGGTCGGTGTGGAGCTCGACGACTCGGCGCCTTCGGCGGATGTGCGTCGCGCGATCACCGGCGTCGAGCGCCAGGTCGCGAGCTCGACCGAGCGAGCTACTTCGGATCGATGAGCAGGGGCACGTTCGGGCTCGTGGTCGACCCGAGGGGCGCGGCCGCGGCGTCGAAGCGTTCGGCGCAGCGCTCGCCTTGCGGGTGCTGGACGGTGACCAGGAACGGGCCTGCCGGCGATGTCGCGCCGGCGTAGGTGCGGGCCACGTCCCCGCAGCCGGGCGGTTGGTTCGAGGTCGTGGCGCACACGACCACGGTCTCGTCGGGCACCCGCTCCGCAGCGTCCGCCGGCGCTTTCGCCTTCTTCCTGGCGCTGCCGCCCGCGAGGTCTCGCGCGAGAGACTGGAGGTCGGCCGGCGTGAGCACGGCCACCTGCTCGCAGCCCGCCGTTCGCACCGCCTCGGCGCCAGGGGCTTCGCCCGCTCGATCGATTACCTCGGACAGTCGCTTGGTGGCCGCGATGATCTCGGCGTTGCGTCCATCGAGGAAGACCTTGGCGGCCGCGATGCTGCCGACCCCGAAGAGGACGAAGAACCCGGCCGCGAGGAGGCAGCTCTTGGGACCGCTCACGGTCCCCGGCGGAGGGACCTCGGGGGCGTCTCGCGTGTGAGGCTCCACGGTCGTCGCAATAGCACGCCGACGCTGGAAACGCGCCCAGCGTGGTCTTCCACCTTCCCGCCGAGGGGCGCTTTTCGTTACGTTCGGACAATGTCGATGAAGCCCGCCTCGCGTCTCTTGGTCTCCCTGGCTGCCGCCGGCGCCGTCTGCCTCGTGCAGGGCAGCAGCAGCGCGCATTTCCGCCTCGACGCGCCGCCGGCGGATCACGCGCAGAACGCCCAGGGAGATCCGCAGAAGGCCGAGCCCTGCGGGGGTGGCACCACGCCCACCGGAATGGTGACCGCGGTGCAGTCGGGGCAAACGATCACGATCAACCTCGAGGAGACGATCTTCCATCCCGGCCACTACCGCGTCGCGATCGCGCAGGATCCGAGCCAGCTTCCGGCCGTGCCGGACGTGACGCCCGGCGCGACCGACTGCGGGAGCGTCGAGATCGTGGATCCCCCCGCCTTGCCGATCCTCGCGGACGGCATGTTGCTGCACGACGCCCCGTTCTCGGGGGCGCAGTCCTTCGACGTGACGTTGCCCGACGACTTCACGTGTGACAACTGCACGCTGCAGGTCGTCCAGTTCATGTCGAACCACGGGGCGCCGTGTTTCTACTACCACTGCGCGACGGTGACCGTTCAGAGCGAGCCGGTCATGACGACCAGCGCGACGACCGGCGCGGGCGCCACGACGGCCGCGAGCGGAACGACCGGGAGCGGGAACGGCGCGACCACGACGGTGGGCGCGGGGAGCGGCGGGGGCGACGGTGTCGACTGGGTCCCCGAAGAGGAAGACGACGGCTGCGGCTGCCGCGCGGCAGGCACGCCGGTCGAGGGCATGGCGTCGCTGGCGCTCCTCGGGCTCGGGGCTGTCGCGCTCGCCCGCCGCTCGCGCAAGCGCTGAGCGGTCCCTCGAGCGCGGTCAGCCGGGGCGCGGGTTGGACACCGTCCCGCCCGCGTCGCGGATCGCACGGTCTTCCACCTTCCACTCGTTGGCGATGCGGCTCGCCACGTAGAGCGCAGGGAACGAGAGGAACAGGCCCCAGAACCCGAAGACCGTCTCGAACATCAGGAGGCTGATGACGAGCGCGAGGCCCGGCAGCTTCACGTGCTGTGCCGTGAGGCGGGGTGACAGGTAATAGCTCTCCACCTTGCTCAGAACGAAGGTGACGCCCAAGAACACGCCGACGCCCACGAAGCCTTTGGCGTCGTACGCGACGAGGCAGAGCACCCCGCCCGAGAACACGCCGCCGACGACGGGGACCATGCCGCCGACAAGGACGAGCAGGAACAGGAGCGGCACATTGGGGAGCCCGAGGAGCAACAGGAGCGGGAGCGTGAAGACGGCGTTGAAGACGGCCACCACGACCTGCAAGCGCACCGTGATCGCGATCGCGTCCGCGACGTAGCTGAGCCACCGCACGAGCGTGCCGACGACGCTCTTCGCGTCGATGCCGTCGACCCACTGGTCGATGTCCTCGCGCTCGAACAGGTACATCACGGCGAGGATGAAGCCGACGAAGACGAAGAGCGCCACGTAGGCAGTCGCGGTGACGTAGCCGACCGCCTCGAGCGCGTAGCCCTTCGCGCTCTCGGTCAGCTGGTGGGAGTCGACCCCGAGGCGCTCGCGGATCTTCTCGAGGAGGCCGCTCTTGGCGATGGAGTCCACCCAGGCGCGGCCGTCGGTTCGCGCGAGGTCCACCAGGGAGACCATCCGCTTGACCGACGTGAAGACGCCGAGCCCGATGGCCGCCGCAAACGCCGTCAGGATCCCTGCGATGGCGCCCTTCTTGTGAATCTTCGTGCGAGCGGCGAGCTGGTCGGCGCACCAACCGAACGCGCGCTCGAAGATGACGAAACAAATGAGGACGGGGGCGAGCTTGCGGAACACGAAGATGAGCCCGAGGAAGAGCGCCACGCCGAGGAGGCGCTTCCACCGGACGTCCTTCGGGATCGGTAGCGAGCTCGACTCCACGAGGGCCTACTTGGCGGGCGGCAACCAGCCCGAGGGGAGCGCGGTCGGCAAGCTGCTCGGGAGCGCGGACGGCAGCGTCGACGGGAAGCCCGAGGGAAGCCCCCACGGGTTCGCCTGCTGCGTCGGCTGCGGCTGCGGTTGAGGCTGCGGCTGCGGTTGGGGCTGCGGCTGGGGGTATTGCTGCTGCGGGTATTGCTGCTGCGGGTATTGCTGCTGCGGGTACTGCTGCTGCGGGTACTGCTGCTGAGGCTTGTCCGAGGAGCAGGCCGCGATGACCGAGCAGAGGCCGAGCGGGGCTAGGAGCAAGAGGAAGGGACGCATGGGCGGGCAGGGTACCACCCCGCTCCGACTTTTCGATACGTCGAGCCGGGCCCCCCTGTGCCAGAATACGCTCCGTCAGACCTGATGCGCTCCGATGACATCCATCCCGGCGACGTGATCGCGGGCAAATACCGCGTCCGCGCCATCCTCACTCGAAACCCCAACCTGGTCGTCGAGGCGTTCCACGTCGAGTTCGACCAGCGAGTCGTCATCAAGCTCCTCCTCGCGGGGACGGGGGACGACAAGGAGATCGAGCGGTTCCGCCGGGAGGCTCGGGTGCTCGCCAAGCTCGAGACCGAGCACGCGGCGCGCATCCTCGACGTCGGCACCCAGCCGGACGGATCGTTTTTCCTGGCGCGCCAACACGTGGACGGCGAGGACCTCGCCACGTACGTGCAGACGTTCGGTCCCCGGCCCCTCCCGGAGGCCGCGCTCCTGGTGCTCCAGGCGGCGGAGTGCGTCGCCGAGACCCACTCCCACGGGATCATGCTCCGCGAGCTTTCGCCGCAGACGATCGTCGTGTCGCGACGGCCCGGCGGCTCGCCCTCGCTGAAGATCACGGACTTCGGGACCGCCAAGCTGAACCGCGACGCGGCGGCGCCGTCGGGCGGCGCGTCGTTCACGCAGACGGCCCTCTTCGGGCTGTCTCCGTACTCGTCGCCGGAGCTGGTCCGCAAGGCCAAGAGCGTGGATGCCCGCGCCGACGTGTGGTCGCTGGGCGCCATCCTCTATTTCACGCTCGCCGGCCACCCGCCCTTCACCGGCGACATGACGAAGCTCATGCTCGCCATCACCCGGGAAGAGCCTCGGCCGCTCACCTCCATCCGCGGGGATTTGCCGCCGGAGATCGACGACATCATCGGCTGGGCGATGGCGAAGGATCTCGACCGGCGCTTCAAGAATGTCCACTCCTTCGCCCACGCGCTCGCTCCCTACGCCGCCGCCGAGGGCCGCGTGCTCGTCGAGCGCATCGCGCAGATCGCCCACCAGGCGAAGGCGCGAAAGTCGGGCGCAGGCGCGCCGGCTCCGATCAGCTACCGACCTCCGCCGCCTTCGCAGCCAGGTCGGGCACCCGGCTACACCAGCAACCTCCCGCCGCCGCCTTCCCACCCGGTCGACATCGCGCAGGGCGGCGGAGAGGAGCTCGTCGGCGACGAAGAGGCCACCGTCGTGCTCAGCGGCTCGAAGCTCGCGCAGGAGGTCACCGCCGCAATGCCCGGCCTCGGCGGCTCGCTCGGGCTCGCGGCGCGCGGCCTCGCCATTCCGCCGCCGCCGCCATCCATTCCTCCGTCGCCCTATCTCCCCGGCGCCGACCGCATGCCCCGCCTCGTCCCGCCGGTGCCGGCGCAGGCGCGCATGGCGTATCCCTCGGCGCCCGACTCCGGGTTCGGCTTCGGGCGCCCGGCGCGTGACTCGTCTGCGCCGCCGGCCACGCTGCAGCCCACCACCTCCACGACGACGACCCGCACCACGGTCGCGCCGCGCCGCGGCTTCGACATGCGCATCCTGTGGGGCGCGCTCGCGGCGACGGCGGTGATGGCGCCCGTCGTGCTCTTGCTCCTCCTGCGCGACGCGCCCAAGCCGACTGTCGTCGCCGAGACATCCAACGGCGATCCGGCTCCGGCCCGCGAGCCTCGCCGCGATCGCCCGAACGAGCCGTCGGAGGTCGCGCCGCCTGTCGTCCTCGAAGCGCCGCCGCCGGGCGGAGCCACGCAGGAGCCCGTGGCAGAGACGCCTCCTGCTCCGCGGCAGCCGGGGGGCGCTCTGCCGCCTCGCCCGCGCCAGGACCCCCCGAAGCGAGAGGACCCACCAAAGAAGGAAGACCCTCCGAAGAAGGAGGATCCGCCCAAGAAGGAGGACCCCGCCGCGAGCGGGGGCGGCAACGGCAAGCTCCTCGCCATCGCGTCGGGTGGCTCGTGCTCGTTCTCGGTCGACGGCTCGGGCCGCGGCAGCGGGTCGAGCCTCAGCCTCTCCTTGCCGGTCGGCAGTCACACCGTCGTGTGCAAGCCCACGAGCGGAGCGGCCAAGAGCCGCAGCGTCACGATCAAGAAGGATCAGACGTCGATGTTGACCTTCAAGCTGTAGCGCGGGCCCCCATTCGAGCACCGGATCCGCCCAGCCGCAGGAAAAACAGAACTGTCAGTCTCGAACGTTCGCTCTCACGTCGCCGTCGGCCAGCACTGGAAGTCGAGCACGGCGGAGTCGAAGGGCGCGAAGCACTTCTTGTAGAGCGGGTCGGTGTCGGGGATGCCGTCGTCCTCGTCGAGGCACTCCCCGTGTCGACCCGAGGGGGCCGTCGGGCAGTCCTCGTCCGTGGTGCACGCGTCCGGGAAGCTGAAGTCGAAGCAGCCGCGCTGGCCGTCGTGGAGCTCCAGGCAGCCGATCGTGCTGTCCGGCCCGCCGGGGCCGCAGTCGAGATCGTCGATGCAGTTGAAGCAGAAGTTGTCGCTTGCGGGCGGCTGGCAGGCGCCCGAGCGCGGCACGCAGAGCGCCTCCTCCGAGCAGCGGAAGTCCGCGGGGCAGTCGACGTCGCCGGCGCACGTCTTCGCGCAAAACGTCCCCTCGCCCACGGCGACGCACGTCATCTCCACGTCCGCGCAGTCGATGTTGGAGCTGCACGGCGAGCAGGGCTCGCGCTTCACACAGGCGCTCCGGAGGAGTGAGCGTGGTCCCTCCACGTAGGTGGCGCCGGTCGCGGCGTTGTTCGCCGGATCCACGCAGGGCTCCTCCTGGCCCTTCGTGGTGCCGCAGATCTTGTTGGGGCTCTCCACGACGCCACACGCGAAGCCCGGCGCGCAGTCCGCGTCGGTGCCGCAGTCGACCGTGGTGCAGAAGCTCTCGTCCCCCTGCTCCTGACACGCGAGCGGCTTGCAGTGCTCCGCCGGGCAACCCCCGGCCGAGCACGGCGTACCGTCGGGGCAGGCGGAGAACGCGGCGCACGCCTCGGCGTCCTGGCAGGCGCGGCCCGCGTCTTCGATCTTCGTCGAAGGCACGCACGCGAAGACGGTGTCGCCGTCGTTCAGGCCGCTCGCCGAGTCGGCCTGGACCTCGTAGCAGCCCTGCGTGAACGAGTCCCCGTCGAGCTTGGAGAAACAATCTGCGTGGGAGGTGCACACGAGCACGCAGCGGTTCCCCACACACGTGTTGTTCGTGACGCAGCTCGTGGGGTCGCACTTGCCCTCGCAGACCGTCTCTCCCTCGATCTCGACCGTGACCCCGCCCTTCGCCTCGCAGTCTTCGTTTGTGCAGCCAGGCACGAGCGATGACACGCCGGCGCCGAGGGCGAAGGAGGCGAGCGCAAAGCGGAGAAGGCCTGTCATGACGACCTCGATTTCCTACCAGATTGTCACTCGGTCCGGAGCACGACGTGAAACCCGAACTCGGTCTCCACCAGATCCGAGAGCTGCGCCCTGTCGAGCTCGAACGCGACGTCCGCGAACGGGGCGAGCACGTCCTCGCGCCTGATCTGCCCGATGGCCCCGGCGCGCGTCGAGGCGCCCGCCTCGTCGCTGTATTCGCCCACGATGCTCTCGAACGACTCGCCGGCCCGGAGCTTGTCACGCGCTTCCATCGCGCGCAGGCACGCCTCGCCCCGCGAGCGCGTCACACCGGGTCGGGGGCTCTTCGAGCCGGTGTGCTTCACGAGCACGTGACTGACGGTGATCGAGGCCGGCTCGTCGGGGCGCTTCGGATGCTCGGCGTTGGCGATCGCGAGGCACGCCGCGGCGGGGTCCGGAGCGCTCGGCGCGCCTGCGCTCGGCGCGCTCGCCTCGCCTTCTGTCGAGCCACAGGCCGCGAGCACACTCGCGGCGACGAGCGAGCAGAACCGGTCGATCGCCTTCACCCTGCAGGGATACCACGGCGGCGCGGCGTCGTGGGGCCGGCCGCCTCGCGGCTCGGCGCGCTCGCGCGGGGCAGCGGCTGGCACGGGCTTCGCCCTCACGAAGGGAGCCCCGTCCATGAGCTCACCGACGAAGACTGCTCCGTCATCGCAGCGAGACACGGTTCCGTTCGACGCGCGCGTCGGCCAGCTCTTGCGTGGCAAATGGCGCCTCGACAGGCTGCTCGGCGTGGGCGGCACGTCGCGCGTCTACGCGGCGACACACCGGAACGGGCGCCGCGGGGCGGTCAAGCTGCTCAACCCCGATCTGCGCTTCTTGCTCGAGGTCCGCGAGCGGTTCTTCCGCGAGTGCCTCGTGGCGAGCAGGATCCGTCATCCGAGCGTCGTCGGCATCATCGACGACGACGTCACCGAAGACGGGACGCCGTTCTTGGTCATGGAACTGCTGGACGGCGAGACGATGGGCGCCACGCTCCGCCGCGAGCGGCGGCTCGACGCCGAGCGCGTGATCGAGATCGGCGGTTTCCTCCTCGACGCCCTCGAGGTCGTCCACGAGGCGGGCGTCATCCACGCCGACATCAAGCCGGAGAACCTCTTCTGGACGACGGACGGCGCGCTCAAGCTGCTCGACTTCGGCATCGCGGTGGCCTGCTTCGAGGAGGACGGACAGCGCCACCGGCGCGAAGGCGTGACGATGGGAACCCCCGGGTACATGCCGCCCGAGCAGGCGAGGGGAGGGTGGTCCAAGGTCGGGCCGCGCTCGGACCTGTGGTCGACGGGCGCCACCTTGTTCCGCCTCCTCACGGGGGCACACGTGCACGCGGCCGAGACGCCGGGCGGCCTGCTGAGAATGACGCTGCTCATGCCGACGCTGCCCGTCATGGCGCGTATGCCCGACGCGCCGGCGCCCCTCGCCGCGGTGCTGGACAAGGCGCTCTCGGAGGACCCGGAGCACCGGTACGAGAGCGCGCGTGAGATGCGCCGCGCCTTGTCGCTCGCTCGCGATCTCGTCCGCGAAGGAACGACGCCGCCGCTCGATCGATGTCTCGAGACGACGCTGCGGTCTGGCTCCCCGGCTCTCCTCGCCGCGCGACTGCCCGCCCGCCCCTCGCCCGGTCGGCGTGTCCTCGCGAGCTTCGGTCGGCGCAGCCTCTCGTTCGCCGCGCCGCTCTTCGTCGGCATCGCGGTCGGCGCGGCCGGTGTCTCGCAGGTCTCCCCGGCCCCGCGTCAAGCCGAGATGAGAGACGGGTTCCGCCCGTCTGCCGCCGGCACTCGACCGCCGGTCTCGCGGGCCTCGGTCGCGGCGTGCATCGAGGAGCCGCCGTCCAGCGTCGCGCCCTACCTGGAGGTGGTCGAGACGCGCGCGCCCGAGCAATCCGAAGCGACGAGCTCGCTCGGCTCGGTGACCGAAAACGCGATGGCGGTGTGTGTGCCCGCGCGGCCGCGCGGACGCGTCAGACCGGAAACTCGACGCCTTGCGCGAGCGGGAGATCGCGCCCGTAGTTCACGGTGCACGTCTGCCGTCGCATGTAGGCTTTCCAGGCGTCGGAGCCGGCCTCGCGTCCGCCGCCGGAGTCCTTTTCGCCCCCGAACGCGCCGCCGATCTCGGCGCCGCTGGTCCCGATGTTCACGTTGGCGATGCCGCAGTCCGAGCCCGCGGGCGACAAGAACCGCTCCGCGGAGCCGAGCCCCTCGGTGAAGATCGCGCTCGAGAGGCCCTGGGAGACGGCGTTGTTCCGCTCGATCGCCTCGTCGAGGCTCCCCACCTCGAACACGTAGAGGATGGGCGCGAACGTCTCCTCGGCTGCGATGGGGAGCGGCGCGTCCTTGGGCGCGCGCACGATGGTCGGCTCGACGAAATGGCCCGGCCCGGGCCGCCTCCGGCCGCCGGCGACGACCTCGCCGCCCTGCGCGCGCGCCGCCGCCACCGCGGCTTCGAACGCCTGGACCGCGCGCTCGGAGACGAGCGGGCCCATGAGCGTGCCCGGCGCCATCGGATCGCCGATTGTCACGCTGCCGTACGCCTTGGCGAGGCGGCCGAGGAGCGCGTCGATCACGCCCCGCTGGGCGAAGACACGCCGGGTCGAGGTGCACCGCTGGCCTGCCGTGCCCACGGCGCCGAAGGTGATCGCGCGCGTCGCGAGAGCGAGGTTGGCGTCGTCGAGGACGGTGATGGCGTTGTTGCCGCCGAGCTCGAGGATGCTCCGCCCCAGGCGCTCGGCGACGAGGCCGGCGACCTTCCGGCCGACCGGGATGGACCCGGTGAACGAGACCACGGGGATGCGGCGGTCGCGCGCCATCGCTTCGCCGATCTCCGGCCCGCCGACCACGAGGTTGAAGACGCCGGCCGCGTCCTCGGAGGCGGCCGCTCGGTCGCAGAGCGCTTGCACCGCGATGGCCGTCAGCGGCGCCAGCGGGGAGGGCTTCCACACGACCACGTCGCCGCAGACCGCCGCGATCGCGGCGTTCCAAGCCCAGACCGCGACGGGGAAGTTGAACGCGGTGATCACGCCGACCACACCGGCGGGGTGCCATTGCTCCATCATGCGGTGCGCGGGGCGCTCCGAAGCGATCGTGAGACCGTAGAGCTGCCGCGAGAGCCCGACGGCGAAGTCGCAGATGTCGATCATCTCCTGGACCTCTCCCAGGCCCTCGCTCTTGATCTTGCCCACCTCACGCGAGACGAGCTCGCCGAGCGGCTCCTTGTGCTCCCGGAGCAGCTCGCCCAGCCTCCGGACGAGCTCGGCGCGCTTCGGCGCGGGCCTGCTCCGCCACTCCGCGAACCGAGCGCGTGCGGCGAGCATGACGGAATCGTAGTCGTCCAGGGTCGCCGTGGCGACCCGGCCGAGCGGCTCGCCGGTGGCTGGGTCGTCCGACAGGATCGGGGGCCCATGCGGCGCGAAGAACGCGCCGGCCGAGGCGCCAGGCAGGGCGCCGTCGGTGGCCAGGCGGTCGAGGCCCAGGGCGGTCGGGAGGTCGGCGAGGCGAGCGTTCATGGGGCCGTCATAGCGGCTCCGGGTCCGGCTTGTCAGTCGCCATTGGAACGGGTGGCCCCTGCGCATCCGAGCCGGGCCGGGCAGGCTTGCAGCCGCCGCGCGGTCGGGTTCTCGTCGAGCCGCCCGGGGGGAACGCTTGATCAACATCCTTTCCAATCTCGTGGACGAGCTGCCTGTCGGCGTGATCGTCCTCGATGTCGAGGGCCGTGCCGTGGTCTACAGCGCGACCGAGGCCCGTCTGTCGGGGCGCCCGCGGGAGGATGTCCTCGGTCGGGACTTCTTCCGCGAGCACGGCGTCTGCATGGATGTTCCTGCCATCGCGGGCGTCTTCCGCGAGAAGGTCGGCCGGGAGCCCTTCTTCGCCGAGGCGGACTTCTCGTTCCCGTTTCCGTTCCTCAGCACGCCGCGCGAGGTCCGCGTCCGGCTCACCTCCTTCGAGGCGAACGGAGCGCCCTACGGGCTCCTCGTCATTCGCGACGTCGCGTTCGAGCGGTCGGTCGATCTCATGCGGCAGACGCTGAACCAGATGATCGTCCACGACCTGAAGAACCCGCTCACCGCCGTCGCCTCGAGCCTCTCGTTCCTCGAGGAGCGTGCGAACGACGACGCGGAAGCGCTCGCGGCGATTGGCGACGCGCGCGAAGCCTGCCGGCGGATCGAGTCGATCCTGTTGAACCTCCTCGACAGCGCGCGACTGGAGACAAACGCGCTGCCGCTCACGAGGCGCGAGGTGGATGTTTCGCTGCTCGCCGCCAAGGCGGCGGAGCTCGCGCGTGCTGCGGCGCGATCAGCGCCGGTCTCGATCGAGGTGATGCCCGCGCCGCTGCCGGCTCTCGCGATCGTCGATCCGGACATCGTCCTGCGCATCCTGCAGAACCTGCTCGACAACGCGCTGCGCTTCGGGAGCCGGGTCACGGTGTCCACCGAGGTCGGAGACGACCGCGTCGTGGTCGCCGTGGCGGACGACGGCCCGGGGATCCCGCTCGAGGCCCGCGAGAAGATCTTCGAGAAATACGCCCGGGTCGGGCCGGAGGGGAGCCACGCGCGCGCACGCAACCAGGGCCTCGGGCTCACCTTCGTGCAGCTCGCCGCGCGGGCCCACGGCGGCGACACCACGGTCGATTGCCCGCCCAGCGGCGGTACGATCTTCCGGGTCGTGCTCCCGGTGCACCGCAGTCGTTAGTGCTTGCACCACGCGGGTGCGACCGCGTCGGCTCCCCGCCCTCCTGCGCCGAAATCCTGCCGGCACACCTCGTGCTCTGGAGCTTCGGCGGAGGTGACATGAGGAAAAACGAAGACGCGTTGGTGGTGAGGTTCTGGGGCGTTCGAGGCAGCATCCCGAGCCCCGGCGCGGACACGGCCGTGGTCGGCGGCAACACGTCGTGTGTGGAGGTGATGGGCGGCGGCACGCGCCTCGTGCTCGACGCCGGCAGCGGGCTCCGCGCGCTGGGCGACTCGCTCGTCGCCGACGGCGCACACCAGAGCACGTTCATCTTGCTCTCCCACGTGCACTGGGACCACGTCATGGGCCTGCCCTTCTTCACGCCGCTCTACATGAAGGGCTCGCGGATCACGATCGCGGCAGGGCCGACGGGGGTGCTGCTCCGCGACGTGCTCAAGCGGCAGATGAGCGCGCCCATGTTCCCGGTGGATTTCGACGGCATCGGCGCCGAGGTCGCGACCGTCGAGCTTCCGGAGGAAGGCTCGATCGACGTCGGGGCGCTGCGCGTCACGATCGCAAAGCTCAACCACCCCGACCCGGTGCTCGCCTTTCGTGTCTCGTACGGCGGACGGAGCGTCGTCTACGCGACGGACACCGAGCACCGCGAGGGCGAGATCGACCCGACGCTGACTCACCTGTGTCGCGGCGCGGACGCGCTCATCTACGACGCGCAATACACGCCGGAGGAGTACGACGGGAAGGTCGGCCCGAGCCGGCGAGGCTGGGGGCACTCGACCTACGCGGCGGGCGTGGACATCGCGCGCGCCGCGCGGGTCAAGACCCTCGCCCTGTTCCACCACGACCCGCGGCGCACCGACGAGGGCGTCGCCGAGATCGTGCAGCGGGCGCGCGCGAGCTTCCCCAGCACCGTCGCCGCGCGGGAGGGGCTGACGATGCGCTTCGAGTCGAGCCAGCCATCGTCACGGGTCGATGAGGTCGCCGCCACGTGAGGCGCGCCACAGCTGTGGCGAACCGGCACTGGTCGACCGGCGGCCTGGCCCGGCTTCGAGCCGCGGGCCATGCTTCTTCAACGGCGCCATGTTTTGCTCTCAGTGTGGGCGGCCGATGCGGCCGCTCTTCCTCACCCTGGTCTGTGACTTCTGCGACGGGCTCGCCGCGGAGGAAGACGTGTGGGACCTCGGCTTCGTCGTCTGGCGCGGTCGTCCCATGCCGACCGAGGAGTACGTCTTCGCCACGCGCGAGGACGCGGAGACCTGGCGTCAGATGAACGGCATGGTGGGCTCGCCCATCCTGCCCGTGCGCGCGCCTGTGAAGTTCCGGTGGCGCAAGAGCACGGGGACGCTGAAGAGCGTCGTCATTGCTGACAGGCTCGTCATGATCTACCCCGATCGGCGGTTCCCGGCGGGGCCGTACCGGGCGTCGCTCGTCAGGGAGTAGTCGCGCGATCAGAACGCGACGCCGATGACGCCGGTCACGAGGCCGGCGATCGTTGTCTCGCCGACCGCGGTCAAGCTCTGTTGAACCTCCGCGTCGGCGTCGGGGGCCTCCAGAGACAGGGCGGCGAAGGTGGCGCCGCCGCGGAGACCGAAGACGAGGATGCCGTAGTTGAAGAGGAAGCCGCCGGTGAAGTCGAGGCTGGCGCCGGATGCGGTGATCTGGGTGGTGACGTCGTCCTCGATGACCGGTTGGCCGTCCGACGTGTCTCCGTCGAGGTTGATCCCGAGGTCCTCTTCGCTTCGGTCGACGCCCGAGAGATAGGTCGCGTAGCCGCCGCCGCCGGCCAGCTCGAGCGAGACGAAGTCGGTCAGCGGCACGGTCCATCGGAGCTGACCGCCGACGGAGATCGCCGTTCCGGACACCGGGTAGACCCGGAACGTCGCCATCAGGCCGAAGCCGGCACCGAGGTTCGGCAGGCCCAGGTTCACGCCGCCCACGAACCCATGGCCGCCGAGCGCGTAGGTCTTCTCGTCGTTCCTCAAGAACGTCGCGCCGAAGGCCGAATACCCGGCCTCTGCTTCGATGCCGATCGGCGTGCCGATCACCCAGTCCTTCTGGGCGGGGTCCGTCGTCGGCGTGTCGGCGCTGGCTCCGGTGCCGCTCGCGCTCGTCCCTCCGGAGCTCGAGCTCGTGCCCGAGCGGAGCCCGAGCTCTTCGAGGTCCTTCTGGTGAGGGGCGTACGCGACGTCGAACTCCTTCCGCCAGGCCGTCTTCTGGGCAGGGGAGGCGAGCTGCTCGGAGGTGATGGCGAGGAGGTCGTCGAGCTTCCGTTTGTCCTCCAGGTATTTCTCGCGGAGCTTGTCGAGCGCCTCACGGCGGCGCTCCTCCGCGTCGGCCACACGTTGCCACTCCTCCACGCGTGTCTCGGACTCGTCACGGAACTCGCCGTCGGCCTTGTGATCGCGGACCTTCTCCCACGCGCGGACCTTGTCGGTCGCGGGGATCTTCTGCTTCTCGACCTGCATCGCCGAGTCGACCAGCTTCAGGTACGTGCTGTCGACGTTGCGGAAGCTCGCGGACGAGACGTTGAGGTTGTCGAGGTCGGGGATGTAGACGTTCCCCGTGGGGCCGAGGCCCGCGCCGAACCCGGCGTTGTTGAGGAGGCGCTCGCCCTCTCGCTGGAGCGGCGCGAGGCCGAGCTGGAGCACGGCCCCGCACTCTTTGCCGTTGGGCGTGCCGGCGCACGCGTCGACGTCGCCCGACCCGCGCAGGTTGCGGCGGCTCTCCTCGCGTCCGACGCCGGCGCCCGCGTTGCCGACCTCGACGCTTCCGGCCGCCTTGCCCTTGGCCATGACGTCGAGGCTGTAGGCGCCCACGGTGATCGTGCGCACGAAGTGGGTCGCACCCTCGCACTCGCCCTCGAGGACCTCGGGGGCGGACTTGGCGACGCGCTGGCCCACGGCGATGTAGTCGAGCTCGAGGCTCGAGCCGAGCGACAGCTCGCCCTTCAGCGAAGCCGCGCCGAGCGGGAGGCGCGCGTAGAGCTCGCTCTGATCCGCGATCTGTAGCTTGTCGCGGGCAGGGGTGACGCTCGTCAGATCGTACGGGACGCCCTCCTGGTGCTCCTTCTTCAGGCGCGCGCGACAGGAGGTGAGCACCTTCAGCGTGCAGCCCGCGTAGCTGACGACGACGACCGAGCGCTGGCTGGCCGAGTCGAGGTCGACCTTGCTCGTGCCCGGCCACTCGACGATGAGCGGGTTGAGCGGGTCCTTCGCGACCTTGCAGGTGGCCTGCTGCTCCTCCGCGGCTTCGACCGTCGGGGTCTCGGTGATGACCTGTTTGCCCGGGCAGCCGAGCAAAAACAGGCACGCGAAGAGGACGAGCCAAGACCAAGAGCGCGTGGCGAGGGACATCGGAGGGCGGCTTTTTTCCCCCCGGGCCGAAGCGCCGTCAATCGACGGTTTCCGGGGCCGCGCCGTCGTACGCGGGGGTGACGAGCACCTCCCCTCGGCGAGGCGTCAGGGCAGCTTCATCAGGCCGAGCTGGACCGGGGCGCTGCAGCCCGCGCTCCGCGCGCCGGCCTCGTCGAGATCCGCCTTGGAGGCACACGAGGCGACGTCGCCCGAGCCGCGGTTGCGCGAGCGCGACGCCTTCCGGCTCCCGCCGGTCTGGACGATGCCCGCGTCCACGTCTGCGCCCTGCGCCGCTCGCGCCGACGACTCGAGGGTGTACGCGCCGACGGAGATCGAGCGAACGAAATGGGTCGCGCCCGTGCAATCCCCGGTCATCCCTTGCGGGGCGGCCTCCGCCGTCTGCCGGCCGACGAGGACGTAGTCGAGCTTGAACGCCTTGCCCGAGGCGAGCTCGGCCCGCAGCCCCGGAGCGGCCACCGGCAAGCGCGCGAACAGATCGCTCTCGTCTTTGATCTCGAGGCCGTCGCGCTGGGGCGAGACCGCCTCGAACTTGTAGGCGCCGCGCGCTTCGCACAGCGGCAGGACCGAGAGCTTGCAGCCCTCGTAGCGGACGACGACGAGCCCGCGCTTGGCGATGCTCTCGAGCTCCACCTTGTGGGTCCCGGGCCACTCCACGATGAGCGGGCTGTCGCGGCCCTCCGCCTTCTCGCAGAGCTGGGCCGCCTCCGCCGGGCTCTGCGGGCCGCCCTGCGCGTCGGCCAACGTGGGCGCGCGCGCGTCCACGTCGGGGATCGAGGCGCCGCAGCCGGCCGAGACGAGCGCGGCGGCGAGGGCACCGAGGCAGACGCGCGTCACCCGCCGCTCCCGGCCGGCGCGACCTCTTCGGCGAGCAGCGCCTCCACGGCGGAGCGAATGACAGCAACGTCATCTTCCTCGCCGCCCTTCGTGACGACGCGGAGCTTGCCGACCTTGTCGAAGATGAACGTCTGCGGGAGCTCGTCCACCTGGTAGGCGCCGCGCATCGACGACGCGGCGTCGTCGAGCAGGTTCGGGTAGGTGACGCCGAGCTTCTTGAGGCGACCCTCCACCTTGCCGGGGTTGTCGTCGATGGAGACGCCGACGATGTCCAGGCCTTGCCCGTGGCGCTCTTTGTACAGCGCCTCGATCGCGGGCATCATTTTCACGCACGGCTCGCAGGCGGTGGACCAGAAGTCCACCACGGTCACGCGGCCCTTCTGCGGGAACTTCACCACCTCGCCGGCGAGCGTCGGCTCCTCGAAGGCGGGCGGGCCTTTCGTGAGGAGCGGGTGGGGCTCCGACGCCGGGAGCGAGGAGCCGCCGCAGGCGGCGGAGAGCAGCGCGAGGAGTGCGAGGACGCGATGTTGCACGGCGACCGCACGGTAGCTCGCCGGACTTGGCGAGGGAAGGTGCGTCCGCGTTCGCGTCGTGGCAAAGAGCCCACGTGCGAGCCCTCTGTCTCCTGTTCGGCTGCCTCGCGTTCGCCGCGTGCGCGCCCAACCCAGCGGTCGAACAACAGTCGTCGCACGCGGAGACGAGCGCGCGACCAACGAAGCCCACGGCGTCAGCGCCGCCCGCTGCGAGCGCGCAGGCGGCCAGCGCGGCGCCTGCGCCGAGCGCGAGCGCGAGCGCCGCCCCGTCGGCCGCGGTCGATCTCTCGAAGCACCCCGCGCTTCGGGACGAAGCCGGCAATCCCCTCGGCCAGCTCGAGGACAAACCAACGGTCGACTCGCCCGCGTTCCGCGCTCGGCTCGAGCTCCTGTGGAAGGCCATCGTGGCCGGCGATCCGGAGATCGCCGACCTTCCCGTCTTCTTCCCGGTCGAGGCCTACGAGCAGGTGAAGGACATCAAGAGCCCCGCGGCGGACCACAAGAGCCGCTTGCGGAAGGCGTTCGCGCGGGACGTCCGCGAGTACCACAAAGAGATCGGCCCCAACCCCGAGGCGGCGAAGCTGCTCGGGATCGAGGTCGACGAGAAGCGGCTCAAGTGGATGAAGCCGGGGAGTGAAGGGAACAAGCTCGGCTACTGGCGTGTGACGCGCTCGAAGATCCGCTACGCGAACGCTTCAGGCGAGGACAAGACGCTCGAGCTGACGAGCTTGATCTCGTGGAGGGGCGAGTGGTTCGTCGTCCACCTCCACGGGTTCAAGTGAGCGGGCGCGGTCAGTCGGTCGAGCCGCCGGCCGTGCCCTCGTCCACCTCGTCCGGGCAGACGTAGGTCTCGGGCGCAGTGCCGGCCTGCGCGCAGTCCTCACCGCACGACTCGTAGCAGGCGACGCAGTCGTTGAACGACTCGGGGGAGTTGGTCGCCGGGTTGCGATCGGTCAGGTCCTGACAGATCGAGTAGGCGTCCTGGGTGCTGTAGTGATCCTCGCAACCGGCGGCGGCGAGGGCGAGCATCGTGATCGCGAAGAGCGAGCGTGACATGATCGTCTCCTTCACGGCGTGGGAGCCGGCGCAGGGGTCGGTTGATCGGCGGGGGCCGCGGGGGCCGCGGGCGCTGCGGGGGCGGGAGCAGCCGGCGCCGGCGCGGCAGGCGCGGGCGGCGTGGCGCTCGCGTCGGCGGCGGCCGGCGCGGCGGCGGCGTCCTCCGCTTTCTTCTCTTCGGCGGGGGGCGGCTCGGGCGGGCAGTCGCACTTCTTCTCCTCGACCGGGGCCTTGCTCCCGAACGCCGCGCCGATCGTCAGGAGCAGGTTGTTCGACACCTGCCACTCGTCGACGAGGAGCGGCTGGCGGCTGACCGTGAGCTTGTAGCCGAGGCTCGCCCAGTCGAAGAGCTTCACGTTGAGGCCCACGAGGCCCTCGACGGTCGTGAGCTCGACCAGGCTTCGATCGTCGTCCGCGGCGAGGTCACTCGTCACGAACGGGATGAGGACGCCCGCGCCCACGGTGTACGAGATGCGCTTGTCGGGGTCCATGAAGCCCCAGGCGTTCACGACGGCTTCGCCGCCGACCATGTAGAAGTCGTCGAGCTCTTTCACCTCGACCACGGCGGTGGCGTCGTCGTCTTCGACCGCGAGCCCGCCCTCGGCGAACGTCTCCTGGGCGCCCAGGCCCGCTCGCGCCTCGAGCTCGATCTCGGTGCGACGGATCGGCTGGACGAACACGCCGAGCGACTCCTTCAGCGTGAGCGGCTGGAAGGGATCGGTCAGCGCGAGGCGGCGGCCGGTGAAGTTGGAGGTCGTCCCGTCGAGGTTCGCGACGGCGTAGTCGACCGCGGTCGGCCGGATGTCGGTCGCGGGGAACATCTGCGTGTTCAGGCCGAACCGCGCGAAGGGGCCGAAGATCTCCATGAGGTGGAGGAGGTAGATCGACTCGAACGCGAGGCCGTCGTTCGTCTTGATGAACTCGTCGAGAGCGGGCGTGCGCGTGGTGCCGGCCGACATCATCAGGCCGTTGCGCCACTCGTGCATGCCCTCGTTGAACTCCAGCGCCGCGTCGAGCGCTGCGCCGAAGGTGAAGGTGGTGCCGTCCTGCTGGCCGACGACGGAGCGGGTGTCGACGAGGTTCACGGTCGCGCCGAGCGCGAGCCCCGGGCTCCATCCGTCGACGCGCTTCGCCTCGTCGGGCTTCTGGACGGCTTCGGTCTGGCCCTTCGTCGCGGCTCCTCCGGCGTCGTCGACGACGGTGGGGGGCGCGGCGGGAGCGTTTGCGTTGTTGTCCTGCGCCTGCGCCCGCGAGGTGCCGAGCAGCAAGAGGGCGGACGTCGCTACGAGCGCGTATTGCCTCATGGTGGGCGCAGGAATCCCATGGGCACGACCGCGCTGACAACTCTTTGTGGCGGGTTTGTGCCAGCGAGGCAGTCTGGCAAAG
>JAEUKE010000113.1 GCA_016794345.1 Myxococcales bacterium | reverse complement strand
TCATTCGTCGTCGGTGATGATCCCCCGCCGCAGGGCGTACCGAACCAGGCCGGGGACGTGGTGGATGTCGAGCCGCTGCATGATCTGGGCGCGGTGGGTCTCCACCGTCTTCACGCTGATGCGGAGCTTGCGCGCGATCCGTCCGGTCGTATGGCCCTCCGCGATGAGCTGGAGCACCTCGCGCTGCCGGGGTGTCAGATCACTCGCGGAGTCCCGGACCTCGGGCTGCACGTCCGAGAAGGTCTGCGCCAGCCTGGAGTCGATCCACTCGCCGCCATCGGCGACGGCCGCGAGCGCCGCGCGGAGCTCGCGCGGGTCGGCGCTCTTGAGGAGGTAGCCGTGGGCGCCCGCCTGGAGCGCTTGCCGCAGATACTGTGGATCCGCGTGCATCGAGACGATGAGGATCCGCGTTCGTGGCTGCAGCTTCGCGATCCTGCGAGTCGCCTCGATCCCGTTCAGATCCGGCATCGCGATATCGAGGATGACCACGTCCGGACGGAGCTCGCCGACGAGCCGGATCGCGTCCACCCCGTTCGCCGCCTCCCCCACCACGTCCACGCCGGGGATGCCGACGAGGAGCGACCGGAGCCCGGCCCGGACGAGCCGGTGGTCATCGACGAGGACGACGCGAACCTGCGACACGTTCGACCTCCAACGACAGGGGGAACACAGCGCGAATGACCGTTCCCCGCCGCGGGTCGGAAGCGATCTCCAGCGTGCCGCCGGCGGCGAGGGCCCGCTCGCGCATGCCCGCGATGCCGAGGCTCACGCCCTTGCGGGCCCCGTCGAAGGCTGCAGCCACGTCGAACCCGCGACCGTCGTCGCGCACCTCGAGCACGAGCGCCGTCTCGTCGGCGCGCAGCGCGATTTCGACGCGGCGGGCGCTCGCGTGACGGGCGATGTTGGTGAGCGCCTCCTGGGCCACCCGGAACGCCGCGTTCTCGATGGCCGGATCCAGACGGCCAATCGGCTGGATCTCCTCCTCGATCGCGAGCCGGGTCCAGTGCTCGTGTCGCTCGACCAGCCAGTGGAGGGCGGGCGGCAAGCCCAGGTCGTCGAGGATGATGGGGCAGAGGTCGGCCGAGAAATCACGCGCCTGCTGGCTCGCCTGGTCGGCGAGCGCGAGCGCCTCGGTGATCGCCTTCTCCATGCCGCCCTGTCTCTCCAGCGCGGCCCGCAAGGTCAGCTGCAATGCGGTGAGCAGCTGGCCCAGCTCGTCGTGCAGCGCGCGCGCGATCCGCCGGCGCTCCGCCTCCTGGGCGCCGAGGAGGCGCGCCGACGCGAGGCGCGATGCGGCCGCGGAGCCGTCGCGCGTGAGCGCGAGCGCGCGGAGCATCGACGAGTCGGAGACGATCAGATCCCAGGGGCGAAGGAGCGCGTCGCGGAGATCGTCTGCGGTCTCCACTCGCTCCCATGTCACGACGAACCCGCTCTTGGAGAGCTCGCGCACCGCCAGCTCGGCCTCGGTCTCCGACTTGTCGACTATGAGCACTTTGAGGTTCACGGGCTCCCTGCCGCTCGCGGGCCCCGCGAAACTGACCTGAAGAGGCCAGAATCCGAATCGGGGAACCCCTGAGACGATGCCGCCTCGTGCCGAGGTGCGTTCGCTTCATGTTTGCCGCGCTCGTGGTGGTTCGGCAAGGCGCAACGACGCGCGCATGACATTCCGCTACGCGCGTGTGTTGCGGCGCAGTCGTTCGAGCACCGAGAGCCCTCGCGAGCGCACGCCGCTGCTCTTCGGAGAATCGCGGGTGGAGGCCGCGAGCTCGACCAGCGGCTCGAGCGCGAGCTCCGACAGGCCGACCCGCCGGAGCGCTTCATAAGGATCGCCGATCGTTTGATCACAAATCGGTCGGAAGCCCGCGAAGCAGGCGCACGTCCAGGCGGCGAGGATGATGTTGCCGTCGACCTCCTGGCCAGGGCGATGGTGGGCGCTCACGACCCGGGCGACGTCGGGAGGGAGGCGCCAGCCCTTGCTGAGCACCTCGCCGACGCGCTCATGGTGCCTCGCGACCTCGGCGCCGATGTGCTCGCGTGTGAGCGAGGGGCCGTCCGGTGTGCCGGCCAGGATGGACAAGCAGGCGAGCTCGCCCAGGTTGTGCAGCAGGCCGAGCACCAGGAAGCGGTCGCCGTCCCGGCGGCCGAGCAGGCGGGCGACCTCCGCGGCGACGCGCGAGGTCGCGACGGCGTTCTCCCAGCTCGCCGCCATCATCTCGCCGAAGGGCTCCGCGGCGACGGCGAACTGGTTCTCGTAGAGCATCCGCAGGGCGACGCGCAGGATCTCCCGCATGCCCAGGCG
>JAEUKE010000285.1 GCA_016794345.1 Myxococcales bacterium | reverse complement strand
CCGCCCGCGTGCGCGAGCGCCGTGAGCCCGAACACCTGAAGCGGCACGAGCGCGGGCGGGAGCTTCGTGACATGGACGATCGCCATGGCCACGGCCGCCGCCAGGGCGAGCGCGCCCGTCGCTCCGAGCCGCCCGCCGTGGCGCGCCGCCCAGGTGAGGCCGACCGTCGGAGGGAGCACCGCGCCGAGCGCGGCGAGCGCGTCCGCCGCGCTGTCCGGCACCTGCAGCCGGGGCCCCACGCCGATCACCACCGCGGCCGCGAGCGGCGACAATGACAGCGCCGCCATCCATCGCCACGGCGGCGTCGTCAGGGCGAGCCTCGCACCGCGCGGTTGTGCGCCTCGAGCGTCTCCGAGAACGCGTGCCGCCCCCCGCCCTTCGCCACGAAGAAGAAGTAACGCGTCTCGGCAGGCGCGAGCGCCGCTCTGATCGAGGCCTCCCCCGGGTTGGCGATCGGGCCCGGCGGCAAGCCCTCGTGTGTGTACGTGCTGTAGCGGTTCAGCGAGTCGCGGTTCATCGCGCCCGTCACCTTGCCCTCGAAGCTCGCGCAAGAGGGGGCCTCCGTCGGCGCGGCCAGGCATCCGTAAGCGGACGTCGGGTCGGACTGGAGGAGCTTGGGGGAGAAGCCCGGATCGAGCAGGCGGTTGTAGAAGACGCTCGCGATCGTCGGACGCTCGTCCGCGACCGCCGCCTCCTTCTCGATCATCGAAGCGAGCGCCACGAGCTCGGCGCGGCCCCAGCCGAGCCAGGCGCGTGCGTTCGCGACACCTGCGGCTTCGGACTCGGCGAGGCGGGCCCACCGGGCGTGTGCTTCGCGGACGAGGCGCTCCACGATCTCCCGCGCCGGCGTGTCGAGCTTCATGGGGTACGTCGCCGGGAACAGGTAGCCCTCGGCGCTCGCGGGCGAGAGCCCGTTCAAGCCGGGGATCTCCAGTGCCTCGAGCAGGAGGGGGTCGGACGTCGCAGCGAGGAAGCTCTCCTTGGGACAGATCCCCGACGTCTCGAGCCGCTCGGCGATCGCGAAGCGGGTGAAGCCCTCCGGGATCGTCACCTTCACGCCGGGTCGATCGGGCGAGCGGCCGAGCAACGAGCGGAGCTCGCTCGGCGTGCGCCCGCCCTCGATGAAGTGCTCGCCCGGGACCGGGTCCGGGCCAGGAGAGAGCCCCAGGTAGAGCGACATGAAGAGCTCGCTCGAGACGAGCCCCTCCTCGGCGAGGAGCGCGGCGATCTCGCGCGGCGTCTTGCCCTCCGGCACCGAGACAACGAACCGCTGCCCGGCGGCCGGCCCCACACGCGACGCGAAGAGGAAGAGGCCCACGCCCAGGAGCACGAACACCCCGAGGAAGGCCGCAAACGCCCACGCCGCCCAGGACATGCGAGCGCGGAGCCGCCGGAGCAGGCGCGTGGCGCCCCACGCGCCCGTTGGCCGCACCGGCCCCGGGCGCCCGGAGTCGGCTCGCCCGGCACGACGCACGGCGCCCCGCGAGCGGGAGCCTGACGATTGCGTCATGACGGAGGCGCGCACCAGACGTCTTGGACGACGCCGGCGTTGTTACCCTCTTTGCACTCGCTGATGTCGCCGCCGTCGTTCGCGAGGACGTCGACGTCGACCGCGGCGCCGGGGCTCTGCGGCGGGCTCGCCCACGTGCAGCTCACCATCTCGCACTCGTCGGGGAGGAGAGGCATGCTGGTCTGAGCCTGGCAAACGAGCACGCCCATCACGTAAAACCCGACGTTCATGCCAGCCGCCTGGGGCGCCGCCCCCCGGTTGCAGACGTCGACCTGAAGGACGGCCTCCCCGCCCGAGCAGGAGTCGAAGAGGGCCGCGCCGGCGGTCGCGTCGGGGACCGCGTTGCCGTTCGGGTCGCCCGGCACGTTCTGCCGGAAGTTGTTGAGCTCCGGCACGAGCCAGTTTTTCTCCCACGTCGAGGTGGGCGGCACGGTGCCGTCCTCTTCGATGTGCGTGACGTGGTAGGCGTGTTGGCTCCAGATCGTGCGCGAGCGGACCCACTTGTCGTTGGCGTCGGAGTAGATGCGGATGCCCGAGACCCCGTGCGGGTGCGAGGCGCGGCAGGTGTTGCCCGCGCCGGGCGTCCCCGGGTTCGGCGCCGCGCACTTGAGGCCCTCCTCGATGCAGAGCGCGTCGTCGGCGGCGGCGCAACACTCCGCGCTCGCGGCGCAGCGGCAGAGCCCGGCGTCGCAGGCGCCGGAGACGCAGTCCGCGTTCCCCTGGCAACGCACGCCGTTCCACTGCGGGTCCACGCCGTCCGCGTTGAGCGTCTGGCAAGCGATGCCCGAGCCGTCGGGTGAGCAAGCCTTGTTCGACGGCGTCACGAGGTCCGCGCGGAAGTTGCCGTCCGTGTCCGCGATGATCGGGTTTTCGTACCAGGTGCAGCTCGACCGGTACTGGCTGAAGAGCACGTCACCGGTCTGCCCGTTGTAGACGCGCGTGAAGCACTCGTCGCCGTAGACGACCTCGCTCGAGCCGTCTGCCTCGAAGTCGAAGATGCTCGACCCCGTGACGTTCGACGAGAGATCCTGCGTCGACTTCGACCAGAGGATGCTGCCGCCGGCCGCGCACGTCCCCGCGAGGAAGTCACACGTGCCGAGGTTGCACTGCCCTCCCGGCCGCGGCGTGGGCCCGCAGTCGATGTCGTAGACCGTGTAAAACGCCTGCCCCGCGACGCCGACCTCGGCCAGGCCGTCGCCGTCGAAGTCCGAGATCGTGGGCGGGCCGCCGCCGCCCGCGCCGGGGACGGCCGTCGGCGCCATGGCGTAGGAGCCGTCGAGCGCCATCACCATGACGAGGCTGTTACGGACGACCGCGAGCTCCGCGTCGTCCGCCGGGCCCTGGCCGAACGCGCCGAAGTCGGCGACCGCGACGTGGCCCGGCGCGGTCGGCGTCGCGCCCGGGAACGCGGCGTCCTGGACCCACGCGCCGCCGCTGAACTCCCAGACGAACTGCCCGTTCGCGAGCTCGACCGCCGGATCCGCGTCGAGGTTCGCGAGGACGGGGAACAGACCGGCGGAGTACGAGGCGTAGCCCGCCGGCTGGAGCGTGATGACGGTACCGTCAGCCGCGTACACGACGCCCTCGCGGATGATCTCCGGCGAGCCGTCGTCGTCGAGATCGTGGATGCTCGGGCCCGCCCAGCCCGCCGAGCAGCGGTGGTTGACCGTGTTGCAGGGCTGCCAGATGGCACCGGCCGGGTACGGCGATTTCCACAACAGCTGCCAGGTCGCCCCGGGCTTGGTGAAAGCGAGGAGCGAGCCGTCCGCGCCGTAGGCGACGATCTCGGCGATGGCGTCGCCGTCGAGGTCCGCGACGGCGAGCGAGGCGCTCGACACGGTCCAGTCGACGATACTGTCATTGTCGAGATCGGTGCCCCCGAGGTTGCCCTCGAGGCTGCAGTCCGTCCCCGAGAGGACGCGGATGACGCCCAGGTCTTCCGTGTAGTTGCCCACGACGGTGGCGGTGAACGAGGCCGCGACGCTGGGCGAGCCCGAGTCCGGCGGGTTGTTGAAGTTCACGACGACGGGTGTGCCCTGCACGTCGACGTGGCCGGGGAACGGATCGCTGGCCGGAGCGACCGCGAACTCGCACTTCACCTTGGGCGAGAGCAGCCCGGGCACCGAGACCTGGACGCAGCCTGGATCGTGCTCGGGGTCCTCGCCCTCCCAGGGCAGACAGAGCCCCGTGGCCTCGTCGCAATAGGTGTCGAAATCGCAGTCGTTGTCGCCGGTGCACGTCTGCTGCGGCACGCAGGCGCCATGGGAGCAGATCTCGCCAGGCATACACGGAACCGTGCACATGACGGTTCCGGCGCCCTCCCCTCCCTGCCCGAAGCCGGCGCCGCTGCCGCCACCGCCGGAGGACGAAGCACCGGTTCCCGTGCTCGTCGTCGCCCCGCCTGTCCCGGCGTCGTCGTCGGAGCAACCGCTCCACAAGAGGCCGACGAGCCCGACCGACACGAGAACGCGTTTCATCCCCCGAACGTATCAAATACCCCGGGACGCGATGCCGGCTCTTTTGGCCAAGCCGGGCCGGCGGTAATAGAGAGAAGTCGTCATGGCCGCCCCGCCGCTCCCTCGGGTCCTCGTGCCGCATCCGCACGTGCGGGTCGACTCGCAGATCATGTCGGGGAGCCCACACGTCGTCGGCTCGCGCGTGCCCGTGCGCCGCCTCTGGGCGTGGCATCGCGGGGGCACGGCCATCGAGACGTTGTTCCGGCGCTACCCCAACCTCGGCCAAGCCAAGATCCTGGACGCCATCTCGTTCGCCTACGACAACATGGAGCTCATCCAGGCGGACCTGGAGCGCGAGCAGGTGCTCTTCGAGCAACAGGGGAAGGTCGATCCGAACGCACGCCCGCTGAGCCAGCTCGCGTTGCCGTTCGCCGGAGCGCCGGAGCCGGCGCGCCGCAAGAAGCGCTGACGTCACGACTTCGTGGCGCGACCGCGACCAGCGGTCCGATCGTTCTGCCTCGGGCGGAAGAATTTCGTCCTCGGCATAAGTTGAGCCGCGCGCGGGCCCCCAGACGTCTCTTTACAGCCTGGGGTCGACCCGGGTAAGAACCCACAGCCTTTGTCCTCCCGCCATGGGGGTCCGCCGACAGCCCGTTGAAGGCGCGTCGCCGGCGTACTGCTGACCTTTCACGACCACGGCTCGATTCGACTCGAGAAGCGGACGCGGATGGGAAGGAGCGCGAAGGCCCGGGCGAAGAAGGAAGACTCGATTGCACCGGACGCTCACGACAGCCGTGGGGCCCGGGTCTCGGCGGGGAGAGCCCGCAGAAAAATGGAAATTCGGAGGTCTCAGATGAGCGTGAGTCGTTGGAAGTTGGCCGCCATGCCGGTGGCCCTGGTCGTCGTGGCGTCCCCTCTCCTGGCCAACTGCTCCGGCGGTCTGCCCGGGCTCGACGGCAGCGCGCTCGGCGACGTCGCGGGTGCGATGGAAGGCTGTCCGGAGTTCGAGAAGGGTGACTTCTCGGGCGTCGCGAAGCTCGATGCGAGCGCCAAGGGCTTCCTCGAGGCCTCGGCGAAGTTCACCGCCCTCGTGAAGGAGATGGAAGTCGGCCTGATCGAGGCCTGCGGCGAGCTCGGCAAGGCGCTCGACGTGCCCGAAGCAGAGCTCAAGGCGGAGCCCAAGGACGGCGAAGGCGCGAAGAAGGTCTGCGGCGCCGTCTCGGCGAAGCTCGACGCGTTCATGAAGGCGAACGCCGACGCGCAGCTCTCGATCGAGCTGACCGCGCCGAAGTGCTACGCGGACGTCGACACGATGATGAAGTGCTTCGGCGACTGCGGCTCGCCGGTGCAGCCCGGCGAGCTCAAGGCCTCCTGCGAGGGCGGCGAGATCTCGGGCAAGTGCGACGGCAAGTGCAGCGGCTCGTGCCAGGTCGAGGCAGGCGCGGAGTGCAAGGGGACCTGCTCGGGCTCCTGCAGCGGCAAGTGCGACGCGAAGTTCAGCGGCACCTGCGGCGGCAAGTGCGACGGCAAGTGCGACGGCAAGGACTCGAAGGGCGCGTCCTGCGCGGGCACCTGCGAAGGCAAGTGCGACGCGAAGGCCGAGGGCACCTGCGGCGGCGCTTGCGAGGGCAAGTGCGACGCGAAGTGCGAGGTCAAGGCGACGGGCAAGTGCGAAGGCACCTGCTCGGGCGGCTGCGACGTCGACGTGAAGGAGCCCAAGTGCTCGGGCACGTTCAAGCCGCCGAAGGTCAGCATCCAGTGCCAGGCGCAGTGCGCTGCCAAGGCCGCGGCGAACTTCAAGTGTGACCCGCCCGGCATCAGCATCGTCGCCAAGGGCAAGGGCAAGATCGACGCGAAGGTCATCGGCGGGCTCCGCAAGGCGCTCCCGAAGATCGCGGAGATCGGCATGGGCAAGGCGAAGGCCATCGGCGAGGTGGGCGTGACGCTCGCCACGCAGGTGAAGGACGCCGCTCAGGGCATCGCGAAGGCCGGCGCGAAGGCCGCCGTCTGCGCGACGGTCGCGGCCGAGGGCGTCGCCTCCGCTGTCGGTGGCATCAAGGTCAACGCCGAGGTCAGCGTCAACGTGAGCGCTTCGGCGTCGGGCAAGGCCGGCACGAAGTGACGTCTCGC
>JAEUKE010000198.1 GCA_016794345.1 Myxococcales bacterium | reverse complement strand
CGTTCGAGGAACGCATTTCCGGCGTCGAACGACTGCGGAGGGAGTGGTTCGGTGAAGGTCGAGCTCAATCGCGACTGGAGCGAGTTCTTGCAGTTGCTGATCTCCCATCGCGTTCGGTTCCTGCTCGTGGGCGGGCACGCGTAGGACCCGAGTTCGTGGCCGGTAGCCTCAACGTCATCGGTCGAGAGGCGCTCATCAAGAACAAGCGCGTGTCCGGCCGACCGAAGGACCTGGCGGATGTCGAGGCGCTCGAGCGAGCGCCGGCCCCGAAGCGGAGGGCGCGCAAACAAGCCCTCGTGACAGCAAAGCCCGGCTCCAAGCCCCGAGCACGTCGCCGCAGCACGCGGAGCTGATCATCTTGTCGGCCAGATGGCGAGATCCGCCACTTTGGGGGCCGTGGCTGATCATTCTGTAAGCCAGGCCGCCGAAGCGGCCGAGAACCGCCAGCCGCACCTCGTGGGCAGGTCTCGTTGGGTGGACGACGATCGACGACTCATTTGCTTGCTGGTCCAAATTGTCACAACCGTGATGACGCCGAGTGCTGTTAAGTGGCGCCACACACCGCGACGCGGGAGGCTCGATGGGACGCTGTGCTTGGGTGGTGGCGAATGCAGTGGGCATTGCGGTCGTTGGTTCTGTCGCCGCGTGCGGAGCGCCTGACCAGGATAGCGAACACACCGGACGCGCGGGGAGCGCACTCAGCGAGTGTCGAACGGTCGAGCTCGTGGCGTGGTAGGACTACCAGCCGTACGGCCTTCAGACCGACCAGGAACAACTCAGCTCACCGATGGCATTCGCCTTGCCGACGGAGCTCGAGGTCACCACGGGAAACGCCGGTTCCGTCGGGTCGGTGGTGTTCCAGTTCAGCCTGGGCAACGCGCCATCCACCAAATGCACGTATGCGGCTGCACAGTCGGGCGTAAACTACGTTCTCAGCAGCTGCGACGCGCCGGTGGATACGGTAGTCATTGCTGATTGGGTCCGACTTGAGGACCCCGCCGGTCTCCCCAGCGCCGGCAGAACCACCGTCCGCGTCGTGCTCACCGAGGAGGTCGACGACGGCGATCCGAGCACCATCGAGGTCTGCACCGCGAGCGGGCTCAAGTCGTGGACGGCGCCTCCGCTCGATCCGAGCGCCACGACGACGGTGCGCGATGCGTGGTCCTTCCTGTACGAGGGCACGGATCCACTCCAGACCGATGTCGATCCCGCGGACATCGACTACCTCCGCGCCGCGTTGATCGAGGGCTTCGTGTTGGCCACGGATGGCTCACCGCTCCCTCTCGCTACAGTACGTGTGCTCGACCACCCCGAGCTCGGCGAGACGGTCACCGACCACAACGGCCGCTACCTGATGGTGGTCAACGGCGGCGGACGACTGACCATCGACATCGCAGCGGAGGGCTACCTGCCCGCCCAGCGAACCGCGAGCCCGCCGTGGCAGGGCAAGTGGAAGCTCGACGACGCGGTCTTGGTCGCCCCTGGCACCCCGGACGGCTCCGCCGAGCTCGACGACAGCGTCCTTCAGGTCATCACCGACTCCACGGTGGAGACCGACGATCGCGGCTCGCGACAGCTCAAGGTACTCGTGCAGCCCGGCACCACGGCGTCGCTGGAGATGCCGAACGGCACGACGGTGCCTCTCGAGGACTCGCTCACGCTGAGCATCGCCGAGTACACCGTCGGTGAATACGGACCGTCTCGGATGCCGGCGGCGCTGCCGCCGTCGAGCGCCTACACCTATGCAGTCGAGATCCGCTCGGAAGAGGCGGAGCAGGCGGGAGCCACCGGCGTCCAGCTCGACGAGCCCCTCCACGTCTACCTCGACAACTTCTTGAGCTTCCCCGTAGGAACGGTCGTGCCGGTAGGCCGCTACGACCGCGTGCGCGGCATCTGGATTCCCGAAGAAGACGGGCTCGTCATCGGCGTCGTAGGAATCGACGCTCTCGATGGGGATGCGCAGCTCGATCTCGACGGCGACGGGCAAGCCGAGGCCGACACGGAGCTCGACCAGCTGGGCTTCACCTTCGACACGCGCCTCGAGCTCGCGAGCTACGGCGCAGGCAAGACGCTCTGGCACGTCCGACTCGACCATCTCTCTCCCTGTGACTTCAACTGGGCGATCCCGTCGGGAGGATGCAGCCCAGCCGAATGCGGAGGAGGCGCGCCCGACGGTGCGCCGGACGATCCGGGCGACTGCGAGGCTGCGGGCTCTCGGATCGAGTGCTCGAACCAGGTCCTCGGAGAGCGGCTCTCGCTCGTCGGGACGCCTTTCGACCTCACCTACAGCTCGGCGCGAGTGCCCGGCCGGGTACGCCCCCAACGGCGGGTCGCGCTTCCGCTGACCGGAGACGCCCCACCTGGCGAGCTGCGCGCGGTCGAAGCGCAGGTTCACGTGGCCGGCCGAACCTTCGAGACCGAGCTCGTCTGCCCCAGTGGCGGCTGCGACGCGAACGAGACCTGGGACTTCACCTGGGACGGGCTCGACCTTCTGGGGCGCAAGGTACAGGGGACCCAGACCGCGATCTTCCGGGTCACCTATGTCTTCGACACGGTGTTTGCGAGCCCGGCGGTCGTCGCCGCCGCCGCAGAAGGAGTCTTCCTTTCGCCCGACTATGCGTTCGCACGGTGGGGCAACGGGTTGGCCCGCTCCGGCGGGGCGACGACCTTCGCCAAGATTTCCAGCCAATGGGACATCACGCTCGGGGACTTCGACGCGCGAAGCGAAGGGCTCGGCGGATTCACGATCGACGCGGTCCATCATTACGACGGTCACACGGGCACGCTCCACCTGGGCGACGGCCGCCGGCGCAAGATCGACAGCAATCGCCTGGTGGTCCGAAAGCTCGACACGGTCGCGTCCGGCGTGGTCGACGACGTCGTGGCGGAGGAAGACGGATCGCTGCTCGTCCTGACCAACCAACCGCTGCTGTACCGTCGTGACCGCAACGGGAACACCACGACGATCCTCAGCGCATTTCCTCCGGGCACGTCGAATACCCAGAACATGGCGCGAGGCCCAGACGGATCCATTTACCTCGCCATTCCGAACGCGAACCGGGTGTATCGCCTTCCACCCGACGGCCCCCTCGCGCCCTTTGCGGGCACCGGGGCGCAGAGCTCCGCCGGCGACGAGCTCCTCGCAACTGCTGCTGGGGTGTGGTCGCCCTCCGCGGTCGCGGTCGACGAAGGCGGAAACGTCTACATCGCTCAGGGAACCGAGCCTCGAATCCGTCGGGTGAATCCAAACGGCCGCATCGACACCGTCGTCTCTCAGGCACCCGTCGATGGGGCCGTGACGGCGACGCTGGGGCAGATCCGAGACATGGAGGTGGGCTCCGACGGCGCGCTGTACGTCCTCGCGGGCATCTATGGGGCGGGGAAGATCCTGCGCGTCGACGCCAGCGGTCAGGTCAGCTCCGTAGCCGGCTCGACGGGCGGGCCGCCGGGTGACGGCGTCGACGCCACGACCGCGTTCATGGCCAATCCCGTCCGCTTCGCGCTCGGTGCCGACCTCACATTCGATGTGGCGCAGCAGCTCGGAAGCTCCGCCGTGCTCGGAATGCCCGGCATCCGCCGCATCACCTCGGATGGGTTCGTCCACACCCTCGCGGGCCGGAACTTCAGCACGCAGCAGGTGCTTGGGCTTGGCGGACCGGCGGCCTATGCCGTATTCGGACACGGCAGCATCGGCAACATCCAGAGCGTCGCGCGGTCTCCTGACGGCCACGTCATCTCGGCGCTCATCGCCGGCAGCCAGGGCGCCGGAGCGCTCATCTCGGTCGAGCCCGAGCTCCCCGGGCTCTCGGATGACCTTACCCAGCAGGTCTCCAGCACGGACGGACGTGAGGTGTACGTGTTCGACCAGGTTGGCCGGCACCTCGAGACGCGGGACGCCCGGTTTGGCAACGTCACTCTCTCGATCGCGCGCGACCTGGAGGGTCGAATCACCGCGCTCACCGACGAAAATGGTCGCGTCACGACTGTGACGCGTGACGCCGACGGGAGTCCCACGGCCATCACGGGGCCCGACGCCCACGTGACCAACCTCGTCGTCAATGCGGACGGCTACCTCGAGACCGCGGAGGACCCGCTGGGCGAGGCCTACCAGATGACGTACCAACCTGGCGGCACGGGCCTTCTCACGACCTGGACCAAGCGCGACGGCTACGGCACCGAGCACACGTGGGACGCGGACGGCCGCCTCGTCGCCCACGAGAATGAGGCTGGCGGCTCGACGACGTTCTCCGAGCTCACGCCGCCCGCCGACCCGTTCGCGCGGCGCGCGACGAAGGTCAGCCGCACGACGCCGATGAACCGCATTACCATCTACGAGCGGAACGACGACACGGCGGCGCGCGAGACGCGCAAGTCCACGCACCCCAGCGGCTTGCAAGCCACCAGCGTGCGCACCCCAGGCGGAGAGACTACCATGACCCTGCCCGACGGCACGCAGGTCACCACCCGCGTCGCCGCCGACCCGCGGTTCGCCATGATGGCTCCCTACGTCCGGTACGAGAAGACCAGGCTCCCCAGTGGGATGGAGCGCGTCATCGAGCGCGCGAGAACCGTCACGCTGGCGGATCCAGGCAACTGGTTCTCCTTGGTCTCGAGCCAGGACACGACGACGCTCTGCGACTCGTTCCCGCCTGCGCCTGCGCCTTGCGTCGGCCGCACCTGGACGCGCTCGTACAACGCCGCGACGCAGACCGAGACCGTCGTGAGCCCCATGAGCCGCGTCCGCACGACGACGTACGACGCCCTCGGTCGCGTCCTGCAGGTCGCCACGCCGGGAGATCACAGCCTCGCGTTCGAATACGACGCGCTCGGAAGGCTCCTGACCACGCGCCACGGCCCGATCGTGGGCGGGCGCACGACCACTCGCGAATACGGCACCGATGGCCTGCTCCTGGAGCTCACGGATCCGCTGCTACAGACCACCACGTTTGGTCGGAACGCGCGCGGCGACGTCACGCTCGAGACGCGGCCCGACCTCGTGCAGACGGCGTTCGGCTACAACGGCGAGCAGCAGACCAGCAGCGTCACGCCGCCCGGAAAGCCCGTGCACGATCTCGTCCACGGCCCCTTCGGTTCGCTGGTCACCTACGATCCCCCTGCCCTCCCGAGCGGCCCGGCCCCCACCACTTACACCTACGACCTCGACAAGAAGCTCCAGAGCGTGCTCTTGCCGGGGCCACGGCTCGTCGAGCTCAACTACGACGGCGCGGGGCGCGTCTACCGCACGACGCTGGGCGGCGGCACGCTCTTCCACGCCTACAATCCCACGACCGGGCAGCTCCAACAGCTCCTTGGCCCTTACGGCGTCGATCTCTCGTTCACTTACGACGGTCGCCTGATGACCAGCGTCGCGTGGACGGGCGACGTGTTCGGCGGCATCGACCTCGAATACGACACCGACTTCCGCCTCGCGAGTGAGCGCGTTGGCGGTACCCCCGTCACGTTCGACTACGACCTCGACGGACTCCTCATCCAGGTCGGTGCTCTCGCCGTCGGCCGCGACCCCAACAGCGGTCGCGTCGTCTCGCGAACGTCAGGCCTCGTCGCCGAGACCTTCGACTACAGCGACTACGGCGAGCTCGCTTCGTACGCCGCCACCTCAGGCGGCCAGCCGGCTCTCAGCACCTCGTACCAACGGGATGCCCTCGGCCGCATCACCCAGAAGACCGAGACCGCCGGCGGCAACACCGACGTCTTCGGCTACACCTACGACGCAGGCGGTCGCCTCACCGACGTCACCACGAACGGCCTCGCTTCCGAGAGCTACACCTACGACGACAACGGCAACCGCGTCACCTCCACCAACGACCAAGGCACCATCAACGCCACCTTCGATGACCAAGATCGCCTCCTCACCTACGGGCCACTCACCTTCACCTGGACCCTCAACGGCGAGATCCAGACCAAGACCAACACCACGACCGGGGACGTCACGTCGTTCGGCTACGACGAGCTCGGAAACCTCGTCGACGTCCAGCTACCCAACGGTGAAAAGCTCAAGTACCTCGTCGACGGCCTCGGCCGCCGCGTCGGCAAGAAACGCGATGGCGTCCTCGAGAAGGCCTGGCTCTGGCGCAGCCCTCTCCAGCCCGTCGCCGAGCTCGACGCCTCGGGCAACGTCGTCGCTCGCTTCATCTACGCCGAGGGCGTCAATGTCCCCGAGCAGATGGTCACCGACAAGGGCACCTACCGCTTCATCAAGGATCATCTCGGCAGCGTCCGATTCGTCATCGACGAAGCCGCCGGCAAGGCCGTCCAAGAGATCGTCTACGACAGCTGGGGCCGCGTCCTCTACGACTCCAAGCCCGGCTTCCAGCCATTTGGGTTCGCGGGCGGCCTGTACGACCCGGATACCGAGCTCGTCAGGTTCGGGGCGCGGGACTACGACGCGGAGGTTGGACGGTGGACGGCGAAGGATCCGCTGCGCTTCCACCAGGCGGATGGCCCGAACCTGTACCTGTACGTCCACGGCGACCCGGTCAATTTCCGCGATCCTCGTGGCTTGTATGGCGACGATGGCGGCGGCGAAGGCGGCACGGGAGGAAACGCACCGACGGAGGACATGTGCGACGATTGTGATGGCGGCAGATGGAACTGGTTGTTCGATGCGCTCACGCGTCTAGTCGGCTCCGGCTTTGGCTGTACGTCGAAGGAGGAGCCGGGCTGTCCAAGTGAGGCTCAAAACGCCTACTGTGAGGGCCAGGAAATCGCATGCAAGTCGCGCACTCACGACCATGCCTGCTGCGAGGCACAGAACGCCAGTTGCAAGGCCTGCGGCCCATACAACTTCGAGAAATCTGGCGAATGCAAGTAACAACATCAACCGCTATTGCAGCACTTGCCTGCGCTGCTGTGGCCTGCCATGGCGAAGAATCGCGGACGGTAGAGCTCGAGGTTGGCGCGGCCACGAGCGCCAACGGCTGCGAGGTCTTCTTGTTTGCGAACCACAGCAACATGCTCTCGCTCCAGCACGTCTGCCGCGGCGAACCGGGTGAGCCCGGGCCGACTGGTTGGCCCGGCGTGGGTGGGTACACGCTGAGCTTGGGGGACTGCATCCCGCTCGGGCGTCGGTACTACTGCGCCACATCCATCGATCCGCCGCAACTCGAAGCCACGTTCGAGGCCTCCGCCGGTGGGCAGCTCGGCCACCTTCATCGGATACGTAACTAGGATGAGCGGAGGGCAAGAGCCGACGTTTGCGAGCACAGCGAGGCTCAGCTCATTGTCCGCGTCCCGGAAGCTGGAGCCAATGGCGCGCCGCCTGACGAGGCCGCTGAGAGGAGCGTGGCAGCTTCTCCTCCCGGCCGCAGCCCTCCTGGGCTGCTACGCCGCCGATCGCCCGGCCGTGCTCGACTACGACGCGGCCGAAAGCCTACGCGCCGAGGCCCGGGAGCTCGAGAGCGCAGGGCGGTGTGAGGATGCGCTCGAGCGCTACCTGGAGTGCTTCACCACCTGCCCTGCCGCCGCACGACAGGTCGGCCCGGCTCTGCGCAGGCTGTCGCGACAATGTCCGAGCGCCGAGCCCCGGGTCTGGCAGGCCGTCGAGCTCGCCGAGACGGAGGTCGCATCGGACCCCATCTCCGAGGCAGAGCTCACTGGCCGTGTCTTCGCGCTTCTGTCGGTCTATCAGAGCTGGGACCGGCCCGAGCGAGCGGAAGCACTTCAGGCACGGCTGCGGAAGAGCCTCTCCCTTCGGAGCTACCACGAGGCGCTGACGGTCCTGGCGGCGGCAGGTCCGACGGGTCTCCACTCGCTCGACGAGAACGACGCTGCGCTGCTCCTGAGCGACGTGCTCGAGGCGCCGCTCTATGACGGTGTCATGATTCGACTGGGCGAGCTCGGAGTCGAGTCGAGCAATGACTCGAACGAGGGAGGGTGAGCAGCGCAGTTGGCTACGCGGCAGCGCTCCTGCAGTCCAATCTGGACGCTTGGGCCCGCAGGATCCTGCAGGCGGCGCTGGACGGCGTCGCGGAGCCAAGGTACCGGAAGCTGGTCCACGTCGCGCGACAGCGCGAGCTGGCAGAGGTGGCCAGCGTGGTCTGCGAGCTGTGCAGAGATGCACCCGAGTGCGTGCCGCCGGAGTCTGGAGCCCCGTCACAATGAGCTCAGCGCTCGCCCGTGCTGTCGTTCGCCCACAGCTGCCGGAAGCAGCCGCTCCCTCGCTGGTCCGCGTCGACGCTGCGGGCCGGAGGCTGGCGTGGGTGGCCGATTCGTGGCCGGCCTGCACCCTCGAGAAGCCCATCAACCAACGCGCGGTCACCCAGACCGGCACCGCACTGGTCATCAGCGGCGGGCAACCGTATCGGGTGGACCTCGAATGAGCATGCCCTTCCCTGGCGCGGCGCGGGAGGTGCGCGCTGGCCGATGGCCAGCCAACCGGCCGGAACGGGCCACGGCGAGGGCTTTCGCCCCGTTCGGCGACCGGCGCCGGCGTCCTCGCGACCTCCTTGCCGCCGGCGCTCCGCTCAGCCCGTCTTCCATCACAGCTCAGTCATCCATCGCGGTCTCGGCCGTAGCAGGTCGGGAGGCCGGTCTCCTCCGTCCGCGCGCAAGCGCGGGCATCAGCCCGCGCGAGCACGGACTCGGAGGAGACAGACCGCGCGCAGGCGCGAAGCGCCGAGCACGGGCGAGTGGAGGCAGCCCTGGGTTCGCGGGTGGGCTCTACGACCCGGATACCGGGCTCGTGCGGTTTGGGGCGCGGGACTATGACGCGGAGGTGGGGCGGTGGACAGCGAAGGATCCGCTGCGCTTCCAGCAGGCGGATGGCCCGAACCTGTATCTGTACGTCGGCGGCGACCCGGTCAACTTCCGCGATCCTCGTGGCTTGTATGGCGATGATGGCGGCGGCGAAGGCGGCCCGGGGTCGTTCGAGCCGGAGGAGCCGGGAGACGACGGGGGCTCACAAACCTGCGAGGATCCCGACGACGGCTGCGGCAGTGGCCTGAGCGGTCTGCTGCTCGCCCTGTTCGGCGGCGGCATAGGGTGCTCACCACCACAGCCGGAATGCAATCCCGGCCCTGCCCGAGACGAGGCATGTGACAACGCAGAAAAGAAGTGTCAATGGTCCTGCGACAGCCTGCGTTCCGGGCGAACACGGGCGGAATGCCTGACCTGCTGCGAGTCCGTGAAGGCCGGCTGCCAAGCCTGCGACCCCAATGCCGGCAGGTCAGACCGATGCAACTGAGCCAGGAGTACAACCCGTGAGATCTCGAAGCCTCCAAGTCGCGGTCGCCCTACTCCGAGCCGTGGCTACCCGCCGCCGGCTGATCTGGCTCGTGGCGCCGAGCCTGGCCCTGGCGCTCCTGCTGCGACTAGCCTGCAAGAGCTCGGAAGCACCAGAAACCTACTGCCTGCGCTCGCCCGTTCCCGAGGGCGGCGAAGGCAGGACGGTCTGGGACTTCGAGTTTGCGGATCCCGACATCCAGAAGCTCGAGCGCGCTCGAATAGAGCTAGTCGACAATGGCTTCACGTTCGATCACTACCAGTATCGCCTTCTCTTGCATGGAAAGCTGATCGAGTTGCACGTCACCCGCGAGGAGGCCCTCGACCAGGCCGCGCTCGATGCACGACACTCGCTGCTGTGCGCCATAGCGCAGAAGCACAACCTCGAGGAGTTCTGGGGCGCTATTCCGAAGCACGACTTGCCGCGAAACGGCGCGCCACCTTGAACAGCTTCTCTGCGCCCCAACACGCCAAGCACAGGGTCCTGCGGCCCAGGCAACTTCGACAGGGCTGGCGAATGCAAGCATCAACACCGACAGCCATTGCAATACTTGCCTGCGTAGCAGCCTGCCACGGTGAAGACTCTCGAACCGCAGAGCTCAAGGTCGGCGCGGCCACGAGCGTCAACGGCTGCCAGGTCTTCCTGTTTGCCAACCACAGCAACATGCTCTCGCTTCAGCACATCTGCCGCGGCGAACCGGGTGAGCCCGGGCCGACTGGTTGGCCCGGCGTGGGTGGGTACACGCTGAGTTTGGTGGACTGCGTCCCACTCGGGCGTCGGTACTGCGCGACATCCATCGATCCGCCGCAACTCGAAGCCACGTTCGAGGCCTCCGCCGGTGGGCAGCTCAGCCACCTTCATCGGATACGTGAATAGGAAGAGCGGAGGCACTCCGCCCCGCGAATCCGCTGGGGGCATGGTCGTGGCTTCTCTTCTCGGCCACGGCTCTGCTGGGCTGCTCCGGCCGGCAACCGTCTGGCCGTGCTCGAATACGACGTTGCCGGAAGGCTACGCCCGCGCCCCTCTCCCTCCGGGAGAGGGGCTGGGGTGAGGGCAACAATGGTGCGATGCACGGAGACGGACCGATCCGCCGCGGCCTTCGCCTCGACGAGCCCTTGACTCTTGTCCTTGAGCCAGAGCGATCAGCGGCAGGGCTTGGGCAGGTTCTCCGCCCGCTCCTTGCAGTCCTTCTCGATGTCGTCCTTGCTCAGGCCCTTCTTGCGCCAGACGACGGCCGTCTTCTCGATGAGCGACGGCGCGGTCTTCTTGAGGACCTCACACGAAGAGAGCTTCTTCTTCCACTCGTCACACGCGCCGATTCCGTCGGAGGGGTCGCCGCCCGACTCCACCTCGTCGTCCTTGTCGGCCTTGTCCTCTCTGCTCTTCCCGCCGGACTTGCGGCTCTTGGATCTGGCCTGGGAGCCTTCGTCGCTCGTCTCCGAGGCGCCGTCCTCCGTGGGCTTCGACTTGTCGGGCTCGGACTTCGAGCACGCTCCGACGGCGGCGAGCGACGTGACCAGCACCAAGGAAAGAAGCTTCGTGTTCATCGGGACCTCCTCGCGGTCGACCGATCGAGAGCAGCGCGCGTGCCAAGGCTTGTTGCGCCGCTTCGGACGGAGCCATGTGGACGGGCAGTCCACTCGAGGGCCCTTTGTCGATCGGCTGTCGACGACGGGGCGTCCGCTCGAGCCCCGGGAGGTGACACCCGGCGCGGCGAACGCTTACGATAGCGTCATGCGAACCTGGGTCCCGCTGCTGCTCTCGGGTGGCCTCGCCCTCGTGCTCGCGGCCTCGTGTGGCGAGGCCACGTGCGAAAACGGCCTCTGCACGTGTGAGGCCGGAGCCAACTGCGACTTCGAGTGCGATGCGCCGCCCTGTCACGTGGACTGCGGCGAGGGCAGCGACTGCAGCGGGGCCTGCGCGAACGGCACGTGTGAGTGCGCGCCGGAGGCGACGTGTGACTTCGCCTGCGACGCGCCGCCTTGCCATGTGACGTGCGCGGGCGACAACCCCTCGTGCAGCGGCACGTGCGCAAACGGGACGTGCGCCTGCGGCTCGAACAGCTCCTGCGCGTTCACGTGCTCGGCGGGGCCTTGCCACGTGACGTGTGACGGCACGTGTGTAGTGGACTGCCCGCCCGACACCGCCGGCACCCAGAACTGCGACATCACCTCGTGCGCCGCGGGCGAGATCGTGGTCTGCCCCGGCGGCGCCGCGACGACGTGTGGCGCGCCCTGTCCGTGAGCGCGAGGGCGCGTGGCTCGTGCATGAGCGATTCGCGGCGGCCGCTTCGACGCAGAGGCATCCACGCCGCCCAGCGTCGGGCCGTCCGAGATCCAGCCGAGCCTTTCCCGCGCGCCAGGCAGAGAGCAAGGTGGAAGAGCAGGACGGGAACGAGGCCGAGAGGTGCGCTACGCTCGGGGGATGACGATGACGGCCGACGAGATCCTCGAGCACGTACGGGCGCTGCCCTATCGCGAGCGCCTCAAGCTCGTCGAGCGTGTCGTGCATGAGGTTGCCGAGAGCGTGGACGCCGGCGGCACGAGCGACGAGGCCGAGATGGACCAAGAGCTCGAGCGTCGCATCGAACGAGCCGTGGCCGGCGGAAGGACCGTGCCCGCGGAGGACGTGATCAACAAGCTCCGAGCGCGCGGGTGAAGGTCCTCCTCAACGAGGACGCCGAGGCAGACGTCGACTTCGTTGATGCGTGGTGGCGCGAGAACCGAAAGGACGCCCCCAACCTCTTCCGCGATGAGCTCACGGGGATCCTGGAGCTTCTCGCTTCCTCTCCTCGTGCGGGAGAGGCCTACAAGCCCCTCGCAGGTCGAACCGTCCGCCGCACGCTCTTGAAGCGAACGCGACGATACGTTTACCACTTCGTTTTGGATGACGAGACTGTCCTCGTCATCGCTGTTTGGGGAACCGAGCGGGGTCAGGGTCCGCCGCTGCGCCTGCGCGGACGCCCGCCTCGCCACCGGCCGTGACATGAGCTTGCACGGGGGCGCGGAACCGGCGAAGCGGTTCACGCGCCCGGCTTCCCTGGCCGAATCACGCGACCGGGCATGGTCTCGCGGGTGTACTCGGGCATGCTCAGCCCGGCCGATCTCCACGCATCGAGCGTGAGGCGCCACACCATGTCGAGCCGCTCCTCGGCGGTCGTCGACGCGGAGAGATCCTCGGACGGCTCCTCGCCGAGCTTGAACCGGCGAATGGGCCACGCTTGCCGCGCCCTGGCGCGCTCCTCGGCGCTCATGGGTGCAGCGTAGCACCGAGGGGCTCGGCGGGAGCGCCGCGCCGGCACACACACGCCCCGGCTCAGTCCGCGATGTCGGTCTTGGCTGCGCTGAGGATGCCGAGGGCGGCGGTCTTGATGAAGGTCTCGTCCTCGCCTTCGACCATGACGCGGAGCTTGGCCTCGGTGCCGCTCCAGCGGACGAGGACGCGGCCGCGATCGCCGAGCTCGGACTCGATGCGGGCGACCTCGGCCTGGGTGCGGGTCATGGCGTCGAGCGGGACGCGGCGGGCGAACTTGGCGTTCTCGAGCACCTGCGGGACGCGGGTGAGCGCGGCGGCGGCGAGCTCCGACAGGGGGCGGCCCTCTTCGAGGAGGACGGCGGCGACCTGGAGCGCAGCGACGACGCCGTCTCCGGTGGTGGCGTGGTCGAGGAAGATGAGGTGGCCGGACTGCTCGCCGCCGAAGGTGTAGCCGCCCTTCTTCATGGCCTCGACCACGTACCGATCGCCGACGGCGGTGCGGATGACCTGGCCGCCGAGGGCCTTGATGGCGCGCTCGAGGCCGAGGTTGGACATGACGGTGGCGACGACGGTGCCATGCGGGAGCTTCTTCTGCTTGAGGAGGCGCGCGGCGCACAGGGCCATGATGGCGTCGCCGTCGACGATGTTGCCCTTCTCGTCGGCCACGATGACGCGGTCGGCGTCGCCGTCGAGCGCGACGCCGAAGGCAGCGCCGCGCGCCACGACCTCCTTCGCCATGTGCTCGGGGTGGAGCGCGCCGACGCCCGCGTTGATGTTCGTGCCGTCGGGCGAGATGCCGAGCGCGTGCACCTCCGCCCCGAGCTCCTCGAAGACGGTGGGGGCGACGCGGTAGGCGGCGCCGTGAGCCGCGTCGATCACGACGCGCACGCCGTCGAGCGTGAGGCGGTTCGGGAACGTGCTCTTGGCGAAGACCACGTAGCGACCGCGTGCGTCCTCCACGCGGACGGCGTCGCCGATCTTGTCGCCGGTGACGCGCGCTTCGTCCAGCGTGGTGCCCTCGACCAGGGCCTCGATCTCTGCCTCTGCCTGGTCCGGCAGCTTGAAGCCGTCGGGGCCGAAGATCTTGATGCCGTTGTCCTCGAAGGGGTTGTGGCTCGCGCTGATCACCACACCTGCGTCGGCGCGCATGCTCTGGGTGAGCTGCGCGATGGCGGGCGTGGGGATGGGGCCCGTGAGCATGACGTGACCGCCCATCGCGCAGATGCCCGACGCGAGCGCGGTCTCGATCATGTAGCCGGAGAGGCGCGTGTCCTTCCCGATGAGGACGCGCACGGGGCGATTCTTCCCCTTGCCGGCCTCGTACGCGATGGCGCGCCCGAGCCGCAGCGCGAACTCGGGCGTCATCGGGTGGAGATTGGCGGTGCCGCGGACACCGTCCGTGCCGAAGATCTTTCGTTCAGCCATTTCCGAGTCTCAGGGCGCGACGCAGAGGACGAGCTTGTAGCCGGCGAGCTGGCC
>JAEUKE010000174.1 GCA_016794345.1 Myxococcales bacterium | reverse complement strand
TCACACCCGATCCCATTCCGAACTCGGAAGTTAAGCTCTTCGGAGCCGATGGTACTGCTGGGGAGACTCAGTGGGAGAGTAGGACGCCGCCGGGATCTTTTTCAAAGGCTCGTAGCCACAAGCTACGAGCCTTTTCTTTTTGTCCTCGCGGCAGGCGCGGTTGCGCGCAGTCGCATCGAGCCCGGCCGGGCCCGGCGGATTGCGGCCGGGGCTGCACGGGCTCGTTGGCCACGGGGCGGGGCTGACCGACCTGGGCGGCGTCTCAGAAGGCAAATGCCATCGCCGCGATGGAGGCGCAGGGGCCGTCCGGCACGGCGGTGATGGGGCTCGTGCCGTTGTCGTACGTGACCTCGACGAGGTCGATAGAATTGAGGACGCCCGAGGCGAACCCCGAGACCACGGGCGCGTCCACCATGATGGTCCCGCCGTTGGCCGCGTAGACGCGCGCCGGGGGTGTGGGATCGACGAAGTCCTCGAAGAGCAGCACGCAGCTCTCGGTGTCCCCGCATGCGGCGAGGTTGGCTGGGAGCGCCGTGAGCTCCACCGTGCCCGACGTCCCTTCGGGGATGACGAGGATCACGTAGTCCGGGTCGGGGCCGCCGATGTTCGGGCTGACGGTGGCGGACCAGGAGACGTCGCTGAGCGTTTGATCGAACGTGCCCGCGACCGAGGCGCAGCCGGCCATCCCCGTCGACGTGGAGCTCGTGGTGCTGGACTTGGTGCTGCTCGACGTCGTGGAGCCGGAGGTCGTCGCGCCCGTCGTGCTCGAGCTGGTCGTGCCACCGGCGGATCCGCCGGTGCCGGTCTCGTCGTCCCCGCAAGCCGTCAGCGAGAGCGGGAGCGCAAGCGCAAAGCAGAGAAAAGAAAGTGTACGCATGCGAGGGACCCTACCGGTCTCGCGCCCTCGGGCGCAACCTGCTCCGGCGCGGAGCTGGATACCGACGCGACCGGTTGCCGATGGTGTAAGGGGGACCGGATGGTCGGCGAGATCGCTGGGCTGTGTGCGGCGGCCTGCTGGGCGCTCGGCTCTCTCCTGTTCTCGCGCATCGGTCGACGGACGACGCCGGAGGCGATGAACCTCGGCAAGTGCCTGATCGCGGGGCTGCTCCTCTCCGCGACTGCGCTCCTCATCGGGTCGGGCCCGTGGGTGTCGGGGCCCGCAGGGGTGTGGCTCGTCCTCAGCGCGATCGCGGGGTTGACGATCGGCGACACGGCTTACTTCGGGGCTCTCGTTCGGCTGGGGTTGAGCCCCGCGCTCTTGCTGCTCTCGTCTGCCCCAGCGTTCACTGCGCTCGGTGGTTGGGTGTTCCTGGACGAGCCGCTCACGAGCCGAGACCTCGCCGGGATCGGCGCGGTGTCGGTCGGCATCGGCCTGGTCGTGTGGCAGCCCCGCAAGGCGGGCAAGGCGCCCGGCACGGAGCGCCGTGTGGTGGTCGGCGTGGCGCTGGGCGTCCTCGCCGCCATCGGCCAGGCTTCGGGCAGCCTGCTCTCGAAGCGCGCGATGGTGCTCGGTTTGACCCCGCTCCAGACGGGAGGCGGACGCTTGCTCGTCGGCGGCCTCGTCCTCGCGCTCTTCCTGACCCTGCGCGGCAAGATCGCGCCGGTTGCTCGCGAGCTGTCGGCTGATCGGACCTGGCTCCGAGTGGCCGGCGCGAGCCTGGTGGGAAGCTACGCGGGGATCTGGCTCGCTCAGATCGCCATCGACGGCGCGCGTAGCACCGGGATCGCCGCGACGCTCCTCGGCACGAGCCCGATCTTCGCGCTGCCGATCGCGAGGATCGCGGGCGAGAAGATCGAGGCCCGCGCCGTGGTCGGCGCGCTGCTCGGCGTCGGCGGCGTGGCCTTGCTCACTTCTTCGGCTTGACGAACTTGAGCGTCATGCGATCGCTCTCGCCGATGGAGACGTATTTGTCCTTGTCCTTGTCGCCGAGGCGAAGGGTAGGAGGCAGCGTCCACACGCCCTCGGGGTAGTCCGTCGTGTCCTTCGCGTTCTTGTTGATCTCGCTCTTGCCGTCGAGCTTGAAGCCTGCAGCCTGCACCCGCTCGATGACGAACGCCTCGGGGAGGTAGCCCTTCTCGGCCGAAGCCTTGGGGTCGGCGCCGGGCTTGGCGCGGTGCGCCTCGACGGCGAAGACGCCTCCCGGCTTCAGCGCCTCGAACACGGCGGTCAGGTTCTTGTCGAGGACGTTGCGGCGCTGCCAGTTGTGGAGCGCACGGAAAGCCAGGACGGCGTCGAATGCGCCCTTGCGATCGGCGGGCAACACGAAGCCGGCGGTCGGGTCGATGGTGATGTAGTCGACCTTGTCACCGAGCTCGGGCGCCTTGTCGAGGAAGCCTCGGAGGCGCTTGCCGTAGAGCGTCGAGCGCTCCGTCATCGGTCCTTCGGGGCTCGGGCCCGCGACGGTGAGCTTCCCCTTCTTGCGCAGGACCGGGGCGAGGAGCTCGGTGTACCAGCCAGCGCCCGCGTCGAGCTCGAGGACGCTCATGTCCTGCTTGAGCCCGAAAAACGTGAGCGTCTCGACCGGGTGGCGATCCTTGTCTCGCTCGCTCGCGCCGGGCGTGCGGTGCGGGCTCTTCACCACGTCCTGGAGCGCAGCCTTGAAGCTCTTGAAGTCCTTGTTCGAGAGGTCGGCGACCTGCTTGCGAAGCGTCTCGTTCCAGCGGGTCTTCTCCGTGGCCTGCTCCTTCTCGAGCTTGGCGAAGTCCTCCGCGAGCTTCCGGGCTGCCTCGGCCTTCTTCTCGGCTTCCGCGTCGGGCGGAGCGGACGGCGCCTTCGCGTCGCCCATCATCATCTCGAGATCGGCGTTGGGGCGAGGCGGGTCGAGGGGGGCGCCGGGGGCTGCCGGCGGCGGGCCGGCATCGGCGCAAGCCGCGGCGACACAGGCGACGAGCCAAACGGGGACGGACGATCGAATCGAGCGCATGGCCCGCACCCTACACGCGAAGGTCGCCAGCTGGTAAGGGGCAGCCTTGTTCTTCGGGCGCATCGTGCCGGCGTCGGTTCTCGTCGCGCTCAGCGCCGGTTGCGAGGTGGACGAGAGAACCAAACGCGCGCCAGGCCCGGCGCCCGACGCAGAGGTAAGCGTCGCGGGGGCGCCGACGAGCGCTGCGTTGTCACAGACGGTCGCCGCGGTCGCGCCTTCGCCGCTCACCTCTGTGTCCTCCTCGGCTTCGGTCGTGGTCGAGCCGGCCAGTGCCGGCGCGCCGCGCCCTCCGCCTCGTTACCTGCCCTCGAACCCCCGCTGCCCCGTCCCGTCGGACATGCCCGCCTGGTCCTGGCGTCGCCTGCACCGCGTGCCGGTGACCGAGCCCGTCGTGGTGTTGACCCTCGACGTCGGGGCGCGCCTCGAGAACCTCGAGAAGATGCTCGATCTCCTGCGTGATGAGAGGGTCCGTGCGACGGTCTTCCTCTACACGAAGGAGCTGGCCGCGCACCCGCGGGGCGCGCATGTGGTCGCCCGCATGGTGGAGGACGGACACGAGCTGGCGAACCACACGGTGTCCCACGCCGATCTCACGAAGCTCGACCCCGAGGAGGTGGCAGAGGAGATCGCGGGGGTGGAGCGGTTCGTCCGCGAGGCCACGGGGAGCTCGACGATGCCCTTTTTCCGCGAGCCCTTCCTCGCGACGAACGACGCCGTCGACGCCATCGTCAAGGAGAGGTGTTACCGCTCGATCTGGTTCACCGTCGACACCGGCGATTGGGAGAAAGGGATGACGGCCGACGCCATCGTCCAGAAGACGCTCTTCTCGAAGGGGCGCCCGCGCGAGATCGAGCCCGGCAGCATCTTCATCTTTCACGGGAGTCAGCCGGAGAACCTCCGAGCCCTGCCGGAGATCATCCGCGGTCTGCGGGAGAAGGGACTCTCGATCGTGCCACTGGGGGAAGCGCTCCGACGCCAGGTGCCCGGCCGGGGCTGACCGGCGCGGCGGACGAGGGCTTCGGCGTGTGTCCGCCCGAGAGGACGGCGCCGGGGGGCGACAGCGCCGGATTCCGGGGACCGGCCCGCAGCCGGGCTTGGCAGGGGCCTTGCCATGTCCTCGACACCGGCGATGGAGCCGGCCCCGACGGAGGATTCGCCATGAAGCTCTCGCCCCGCCGCCTCGCGTTTGCCCTCTCTCTCTCGCTCTCCTTCGCGCTCTCTGCCTGCTCGGTCGAGCCCAGCACCGGCGCCGACGAAGAGGCGCTGACCGCGCCGACGATCGTCGGGAAATACCAGTTCGTCTGGGAAGGGGCGCGCAAGGCGGACGTCTGTCGGGCGCTCGAGTCCAAGCTCTCCGGCGCCGAGCTCGAGCGGGCGAAGCGCGAGGCCGACGAGGAGGCGGCCGCGAGCGTGATCGAGTTCGCAGCAGACGGCACGTTCCACTCGTGGATCGGCGCCGAGGAGATCGCGACCGCGAAATACGTCGTCGAGTCGAAGGACGACGCCGGCGTCACGCTCGCCATGAACGGAAGGTCGGTGCACGTGCGCTTCGACGATGACGATATCGTCATCGAAGACCCCGCGAAGGGTGAGCTGACCTTCCACCGCTCTCGCTGAGCGCTCAACGGCGGCGCACGGCGATCACGATCGGCGCGCCCGCGGGCCGGTCGTGCAGGGCCGACGCAAACGACTCGAACGTGCCCTCCTCGCCGGTGGCCGCGCGGCTCGTCTCGAGCGAGACGCGTACGCCGACGAAATCCTGGGGAAGGAGGAGGCCGGCCTCGCGCGGCGCGTTGGCCGGGACCTCGGCCAGCGGGCCGCGCGTGAGGAGGACCTCCGCGGTCCGCGCACCGGCCTCGTAGGCCAGCGCACCGAGCTCCTCGACGCGCTTCATCGGGACCCGCCGATCCACGAGAAGCGAGACGTCGATCCCCGAGCCCTCTCCACCCGGTGTGGGGGAGGCGAGCGCCGCGGTCAGCTCGCGCAAGATCGTCTGCCGTCCGGCCTCGGACTCGAGCGCGGTGAGCCGCCCCAGCGCTTTGCCGTTCAGCGCCACGGCCTCGAGCGAGACCTGGAGCGCGACCGCCGGCGTCGGCGCGGGGAGATCCCGATCGGGCGGCGCGCCTGGCGGCACGAGCTTGGCGAAGAAGACGAGCTGCTCCTTCATCTGGTCCACGATCGCGCTGCGGCGCGCGTCGAAGTCCCGCCGAACCCAGACGTCGACGGCGGTCAGGAGGAGGATGACGCCGATGGCGATGAGCCCGCTCACCGGAAGCCGCGCGCGCGCCGCACGCGTCGCGGCCGGATCGAAGACCCGGCCGCCGTGGGAGGCCCAGGCTCCGACCCCGAGCAGCGCCGCGGCCGCGAAGACGAATCCGAGCGACGCGTCCTGCTGCTGCGTCGCGAACATCAGCTGCGTGACGCGCTCGCTCCGAGGCACGGCGCTCATGAATGGCGTCGCCAGGGAGACCTCGGATCGGGTGAACGCCACGCCCACGAGCGCCAGCGTCGCGACGGTGGAAGCGAGCACGCGGTCGACCACCAGGGGGAGCCGCGCCGTCGTCGTCGGTGGAACCCAGTTCGTGATCCCGAGGCGGACCGCCGCCGCGACCAAGACCAACGCCGGCGAGACCCACCCCACGACGAGGAGCGCGAGCGCGCTGGCGAGCGCCAGGCCGGCGACCCCGTACGCGATGGCCGCGCGTCGCGGCGCCGACGCGCGCGGCTCGGCGAGCACGCTCCCGAGCAAGACGGCGAGGCCTGCCGCGTGCCCCGCCGTCAGCCCGAGCCCGAGGAACCGCGCGACGTTCACCTCGTAGTAGCCCCAGTGGAGCACCTCGAACGCCGCCGCCGGACCGGCCGCGGGCAGGTGCGAGACGACCATGTTCCAGCCCATGTAGACCGGGACGAAGGCCAGGGCCGCGGGGGTGACGGTGAGCGCGAGCGAGACGAGGCCGTAGACGGGCTGCGTGATGGTGCGACGAACACACGCAGGCAGGAGCACCAGAGCGGCGAGTGAGGCCAAGACGATCGGCGCGAAGCCAAAGCCGATGCTGTTCAGCCACTGGAGCACGTTGCGCCCGATCGCGCCCGGATAGCCGGCGGCGGGGAGCACGAGCATGACGAGGAGCGAGACGATGGCGTAACGCGCGACGGGCAGGCGATGCGCCACGGCGCCGAGCGACGGCGGCGGGCCGAGCTCGGTCTTGGCGAGCGCGGCCTCGGAGACCGGCAGCGGACGGCTCGGCGCGGCGGATTCGAGGCCGAACGCCGAATCACCCGCGGCGATGAGCGACGTCATCGAGTCGAACCGATCGCTCGCTTCCTTCGCGAGCAACTTGGCGATGAAGGTGTCGACCGCGGCGGGGACCTCGACGCCGATCTCACGCAGGCTCGGCGGCGGCTTGTGCAGGTGCGCCTCGAGGAGCTCGGGGTACTTGGTGCCTTCGAAGGGGGGCCGGCCCGCCAGCATCTCGAACAGGACCCCGCCGAGGCCATATTGATCGGTCGCGACCGTGGCCGGCGCCTGCCACCATTGCTCCGGCGCCATGTAGAGCGGGGTCCCGATGGGCACGCCCGTCCCCGTGAGCTTCGCGAGCGCCGAGCCGTCGTCTGCCTCTGACCCCTCTGCGATCTTGGCGAGGCCGAAGTCGAGGAGAACGGGCCTGGCCGGTCGGCCCGCGTGCTCGACGAGGAAGACGTTGTCCGGCTTCAGGTCCCGGTGAAGGACCCCGAGCGCGTGCGCCGCCTCGAGGCCCGCCGCGATCTCGCGCGCGATGCGCCACGCCTCGCCGGGCAAGATCCTCCGATCGCGATCGAGCGCCTGACGGAGGCTCTGCCCCGACAGGAGGGGCATGATGAAATAGGGCCGCCCGTCCTCGAGCTTCCCGTAGGCGAAGATCTCGATGACGTTGGGGTGGTGGATCTGCGCGGCGCTCTTCGCCTCTCGCTCGAACCGCTGGGAGAACGACTCGTCGAACGCGAGATCGCGGCGCAGGACCTTGATGGCGACGCGCTTGCCGATCGTGGGCTCGACGGCAGCGTAGACCGTGCCCATCCCGCCTTCGCCGAGGCGGTGCTCGACGCGGTACCCGCCGACGAGCTTGTCGGACGAGAGGTGCGCGTCCATCTCGACGGTCACGACGCGCTCAGGCCTTTCGCCGGACCAGGCCGAAGGCCTTGATGAGGTCGTTCAGGTGTGACCGCGAGAGGTCGAGCCGCCGCGCGGCCTCGCTCACGTTCCATTCACACGTCGCGAGCGTCTCTTCCACGAGCTTGCCCTGGTAGCGGCGCGTCGCCTCCTGGAACGTCAGGCGCTCGTCGAGCTGCCCGCTCGGAGGGGCCCGCTCCGTGAAGAGGTGATGGGGCTCGATCGCCGTCGCGCCCTCCGCCAGCGCGCGCGCCCATCCGCGCGCGATCGTGTTCTCGAGCTGGCGGACGTTGCCCGGCCAGTCCGTCTCCTCGAGGGCGCGGATGGCCGCGCGTGAGAGTGACAGGTGTTGCGCGGGAGTCTCGCCCAGGCGGGCGACGAGCGCGCGGGCGATGGGGCCCACGTCTTCACGGCGGTCGCGGAGCGGCGGGACCACGATCTCGAGCACGTTGAGCCGGTAGTAGAGATCTTCGCGGAACCGCTTGCCGCGGACGGCGTCCTCCAGATCGGCGTTCGTGGCGGCGACGATGCGGATGTCGGCTTGGATCGGGCTCGTCCCGCCCAGCCTGAGGAAACTCTTGTTCTGGAGGAAGGTGAGGAGCTTCGCCTGCGCGGGCAAGGTGAGCTCGCCGACCTCGTCGAGAAAGAGGGTGCCCCCGCGAGCGGCCTCGACCTTGCCGATGGATCGGGTCATCGCCGTGGAGTGCGCGCCCTTCTCCGCGCCGAAGAGCTCGCTCTCGAACAGGGTGTCGGGGAGCGCGGCGACGTTGAGCTCGACGAACGGGCCGGCCTTGCGCGGGGAGGCGAGGTGGAGCGCGCGGGCGAGCGCGCTCTTTCCGGTCCCGCTCTCCCCGCGCAGAAGGACGGTGACCGGGACCGGGGCGGCGACGAGGACCTGGGTGAGCACCTCGGCGAGCGCGCGGCTTTGCCCCGCCACGCCGTCGATATCGAGCTTGCGTCGGATCTCGCGCGTGAAGTCGGTCCGCGCCGCCTCCTCGGCGTCGCCCAGGAGGCGCTCGAGGTAAGGGGCGACGTGGCGGGCCGCCGTCTCCACCAGCTCCTCGTCGGCGCGCGGGAAGGGGCCCGGCGCGCGCCTTCCTTCGAGGTAGATGACGCCGAGCGAGCCGCGGTCTCCGCCGCTCGCGGGCAGCGAGAGCGGCGCGCACAACACGGCGCGGATGCGGCCCGCCTGCACGCTCGCGTTGCCGGCGTAGCGGGCGTCGTCGATGGCGCTCGCGGTGGAGATCGTCTTGCCGGTCCGGAGCGCGTCGCGGATGATCCCGTGTGAGAGCCGGGCGCGAACGCCCTGGAGCTCGGCCTCGCTCAGACCCGTGGACACCGACGTGAGCGGCGCCGCGCCGGCGGGCCCGTAGAGCTCCAGGTAGCCTTGCTCCGCGCCCGTGGCGGAAGCCAGCAGCGCGAGGCATTCCGACACATAGGCGCGCACGTCCTCGGCTCGCCCGAGATCGAGGAGCCGGAGGTACAGGTCGCGCTCGCGCTCGAGGCGGGCGACGTCTTCGGCCGCTTTCCCGCCGGGGTGGGGGCCCACGGGCGAGAGCCTATCACGGGGCTTTCAAGGGAAGGCCCGAAGTGCGACCCTCCTCCGGTGCGATTCCGACGCGCGAAGATCGTTTGCACCATCGGCCCCGCCTGCGACACCGAGGAGAAGCTGGTCCACCTCATCCGGGCCGGGATGGATGTCGCCCGCCTGAACTTCTCCCACGGAACCCACGAGGAGCACGCGACACGGATCGATCGCATTCGAGCCGCGTCCAAGGTCTGCGAGAAGCCCGTGGCCATCCTCCAGGATCTCTGCGGGCCCAAGATCCGCGCGGGTAAGTTCAACCGCCCCAAGCCGGAGTTCCCGACCGGATCGACGGCCTTCCTGGTCGAGGCCGGCCCCGAGCCGCCCCAGGAAGACGACGTCATCCCGGTCCAATACGAGGGCCTCGCCACCGATCTGCACCCTGGCGACCGCGTGATGGGCGACGACGGCCAGCTCCTCATGACGGTCACGGCGATCGAGGGCGAGCGCGTGAAGGTGAACGTCATCAGCGGCGGCCTTCTCCGAGATCGCGTCGGGATCTCCCTCCCTTCCAAGCGCGTCCGCATCCCCGCCCTCACCGAGAAAGACAAGGCGGACCTCGCCTTCGGGCTCCGCGCAGGGGTCGACTACGTCGCCTTGAGCTTCGTCCGCGAGGCCGAGGACGTGCGGCACCTGCGTGAGATCTGCGAGGCCTGGGGCAGGCCGATGCCCATCGTCTCGAAGATCGAGACGCCGAGCGCGATCGAGCGGCTCGACTCGATCATCCAAGCGTCGGACGTCGTGATGGTCGCGCGCGGCGATCTCGGCGTCGAGATCGGCCCCGAATACGTGCCCATCCTCCAGCGGAAGATCATGCACATCGCACGGGTCCAGCAGAAGCCGGTCATCGTCGCGACGGAGATGCTCCAGTCCATGGTGACCGCGAGCCGGCCTACCCGCGCGGAGGCGAGCGACGTCGCGACCGCCGTGTTCGAGGGCACCGACGCGGTCATGCTCTCCGCCGAGACCGCGAGCGGCAACCACCCCGAGCTCGTCGTTCGGATGATGTCGCGTATCGTCCACGAGGCGGAGGTGAGCGCCTTCTACGATCCGCCGCCGACGGCGGAAGGCACCGGCGCGAAGGCCATCGTCGCCGAGGCCGTGGCCCGCAACGCCTGCGACATCGCCCGGGACATCGGCGCCCGCTTCATCATCGCCTTTACTTCCAGCGGAAACACGGCCCTCTACGCCTCCAAACACCGGCCGGTCGTCCCCATCGTCGCGTTCTCACCGAACGAGGGGACACGCCGCCGGCTTGCTCTCCTCTGGGGCGTGTTACCCTACAAGCTCGAGCTGATGAGGGACGCGGACGACATGGTCAACCGCGCGAGCTCCACGTTGCTCGCGAATGGCTTCGTGTCGCCTGGGGATCGGGTCGTCGCGATCTTCGGGGCGCCCGTCGGGGTCAGCGGGGCCACAAACTCCATCCGCGTGGTGGTGGTCGAGTGAGCGAGCCCGCCGCCCGCTCTGCTTCCGGCTCGTCCTCGGACGGGTCCAGAGCGAGCCTCCCGCACCTCGAGAAGTTCGAGCTGCTGGAAGAGATCGGGCACGGCGGCATGGCGACGGTCTTCCGGGCGATGGATAACCGGCTCGGCCGCGAGGTCGCGGTCAAGGTCATCCACCGGCATCTGCGGGAGAACAAAGAGGTGGCGACGCGGTTCCTCGCCGAGGCACGCGCGGCTGCGAAGCTCAAGCACCGGGGGATCGTCGAGGTCTACGACGTGTCCTCGGACGAGGACCGCGAGCGATACCTGGTGGTCGAGCTCGTTCGCGGGTGCACCCTGAGGAAGGTCTTGATCGAGCACCGGGACATGCCGGCGGAGGTCGGCGCCGCCATCGCGATCGAGCTCTGCGAAGCCATCGAGCACGCCCATGCTTCAGGAATCATCCACCGGGACATCAAGCCGGAGAACGTGCTCGTCTCGCTCCCGGGAGATCGGCCGCGAGACGGGGGGCCGAACAGCGACGACCCGACCAAGAGCGGCCCTGCGGTGATCTCCTCGAGCTCGGGCGGGGCCGGCGCCGAGCACACGCCCAACTCGCGAGCTCCCAAGTCCAAGCGTGACAAGGACGTCATCATCAAGATCACGGACTTCGGCATCGCCAAAGTCCTCGACGCGCAAGGCGTGACGAGCACCGGGCAGGTCCTCGGCTCGCCCGCGCACATGGCGCCCGAGCAGATCGAGGGCGGGGAGGTCGACGGGCGAACGGACGTGTTCGCGCTCGGCGTCGTGCTCTACGAGTGTCTCGTGGGGCACCTGCCTTTCGAGGGCAAGAACCCGGCGCAGGTGCTCCGTCGCGTCCTCGACGGGCAATACGCGCCCGCGGTCCGCGAGCGACCCAGCGTGGGCGGCGTCTTCTCCGAGATCCTCGACAAGGCGCTCGCGAGCAGCCTCGAGGGGCGCCTCGAGAGCGCGGCCGCGCTGGCGGCGCTGCTCCGTGAAGAGCTCGAGTCGCTGGGCATAGACGAGCCGCACCGCGAGATCGCCGCCTACTTCGAGGACCCGGAGCGCTACGCGGCGGAGCTGAAGGCTCGGCTCGTGCCCAAGCTCGTGATGCGCGGCGAGGAGCACCGTCGCTCCAGCCGAACGCAGGCTGCGGCCTGCGACTTCAACCGCGCGCACGCGCTCGCCCCGGAAGATCTGGCCATCCTGAAGCGGCTGACCCAGCTCAGCCGTCGCGACGGTCGAAAGACGCTGCTGAGGCGAGCGGGGGTGGTCGCGTTGGTCGCGGGAACGCTGGGGACGGCCGCGTACTTCACCGTTCGCACGGTTCGCGAAGGCAACGTGACGCTGCAGCCCGAGGCCAAGTCTTCCCTGGACGGCGTCAGCTCCGAGCATCCGACGAAGCTCACGCCCGAGCCGTTCCCCCGTCCGACGAGCCCCCGCGCGGTCGCGAGCGAGGCCCCCGTCGAGCCGACGACGTCCGCCTCCGCCCGGACGTCCGCGTCCCCACGCCTGCTCTCGGCCTCCGGCTCCGCCGCCGCTGGCGCGGCGACCGGGGAGCCTCGGCCGGTGAAGTTCACGGTCCGGCCCACCGGGGCCATCCTCCTGGTCGACGGCGCGACGATCGACACGCTCCAGTCGGCGCCCGTGATGCTCGCGCCCGGCAGCCACAACGCCCGGCTCACCCCGCAGGCCGACGACAAGAGCAGCGAAGGCCCCCGCACCATCACGTTCGAGGTGCCCCCCGTCGACCCGGAGAACCCGAAGAAGGTGTTCGGCGTCGCGCTCTCTCTGACGTTCAAGCCGGCGCGCGTCCGCCTCGTGGGCCCCGCGGGCGGGCAGGCCGTCTGCGGCAGCGTCACCCTCACGGTGGGGAGCACGACCGAAATCAAGATGTCCGAGCCGGTCTGGGACACGACTTGCAGCTTCATGGTCGGCTCCGACCAGCCCAAGAAGGAGTTTCAGTCGATCAAGGCCGGCATGGACAATACCCTCGTCTGGCCGGGCGGCGGTTGACGCTGCGTGCGGTGAGGGTGGGGGTGGGAGATCTCCTTGGTCGTGGGCTCGGGTTTTTGGTTGAATGACCGCGGCCGCGTGCCTCGTGCCTCCACCAAGCTCCGCCACCTCGGCGCAGGGTTGCTCCTTGCGGGCGCGGTGGTGTGCCCGGGCGCGGCCTGGGCCGCGGACGAGCAGGAGTACGAGCTCATCAAGACGCTCGTCCAGGATACGCAGCACGAGCAGGCCGCCGCGCGCGCGGCGCGCCTCCTCGATCCAGCTTCGCCGCTCTGTCCGAACACGCCCGATCTCAGCCCGCAGGGCTGTCACGTCACCGATCCCGGCATCGTCCTCCGGGTGCGCGGCTACTACGCGATCGCGCTCCAGAGCACCGGGAAGAACGAGGCGGCGAAGGTGCAGTTCCGGGCCATCCTCAAGGACAACCCGACCTTCTCTCCGAGCCCCGCCATCTACCCGATCAAGGTGATCGACCTCTTCAACGAGGTGAAGCAGGAGAGCGAGGCGGCTCAGGTCGAGCTCATCCGGAAGCGGCAGGCAGAGATCGAAGCCGCGAGAGCGGCGCAGAAGCGGTACGACAACTACGTCGCCGAGCTCGAAAAGCGCGCCGGCGCGGAGGAGCGTGTCATCGAGCGCTCTCGTTGGTTCGCCGCCATCCCATTCGGCGTGGGCCAGTTCTACAACGACGACATCGGCCTCGGCGTCCTGTTCGCGTCGGTCGAGGGCTCGGCGGCCGTGACCGCTATCGTGACCGCGACCTTGCACGCGGAGCAGTCGGTGCTCCTCAACCAGAACGTGGACCTCGAGTTTTACCCTCGCGGGTTCCTCGAGGTCGATCCGGTCAAGAAGACGGTCATCCAGGACCGCCTCGACCAGCTCCGAATCGCGAACTACGTCAGCATGGCCACGCTGGGCGTGGCCATCGTCGCAGGGTTCATCGAGGCCCAGGTGAGCTTCCGTGGCGAGGAGCGTCGCGCGGTGCCTCGTGCGCTCCCGCCCAGGCCGCCCAAGCCCGCCCCACCGACCCTGGATCTGATCGGCGTTCCGGGCTCCCCCTCGGCGACGGGCCTCGGCGTCCAGCTCTCGTTCTGAGAGCTGCGCGCCGAGTGTCGACGGGTATAGTGCGGGCGTGCAGACGGACGAGACGCGATCGCAGCGCTACTACGACGAGTTCGCGAAGCGGTACGACGACCGGCGCGGCGGTCGCGAGCCCGGCGGCTACCACGACCTGCTCGACGATCTCGAGGTGGACCTCGTGTCGCGGTTTGGTCGCGGCAAAGACGTGCTCGAGGTCGGCTGCGGGACCGGTCTCCTGCTGGAGCGCTTCCGGAGCTTCGCCCGGAGCGCGAAGGGGATCGACCTCTCGCCCGGCATGCTGGAGCGGGCGCGCGCGCGCGGGCTCGACGTCGTGCAGGGCTCCGCGACGGAGCTTCCCTTTGCGGACGGCGCGTTCGACGTCGCCTGCTCGTTCAAGGTCCTGGCTCACATCCCCGACGTGGATCGCGCGCTCGCGGAGATGGCGCGCGTCGTTCGTCCGGGCGGGGTCGTCATCGCGGAGTTCTACAACCCGACGAGCCTCCGCGCGCTCGCCAAGCGAGCGTTTGGCCCGCGCGCGGTGGGCGAGCGCCTCAAGGAGGACGCCGTCTTCACGCGGTTCGACACACCCGACGAAGCCATCGCGCGCGCGCCGCGAGGGACCGAGCTTCTGACCACGCGGGGGATTCGCATCGTCACGCCCGCCGCCGCCGCCATGCGGGTGCCGGGGGTACGCAGCGTCCTTCGCGCCGCGGAGCGAGCCCTCGCCGACGGACCTCTCGCCCGGTTCGCCGGCTTCTTCGTCGTCGTCTGGGAGAAGCGGGAGCCCGGGAATGAAGCCGGGTGACCACCCGGAGTTCTTCCGCCTCCCGCCCCCGCCCGGGGCGTCGCGCGAGAGCACCATCCGTCTCGACGAGGAGGGCTCGTTCTGGCACGACGGCGAGCTCGTCACGAAGGACTCCCTCGTCCGCGCGCTGCACAGCTGGGTGTCGTTCCACCCCGACGACGGCCGGCCGATCCTGACGAACGGCTACGACTGGACCTACTTCGCGGTCGACGACACGCCGTACTTCGTCGAGCTCGTGCGAGGCAGGCCGCCCGAGCCGCCCACGCTCGTCCTGTCGGACGGAGCCGAGGAGCCGCTCGACGCCACCACGTTGGTCGCAGACGATGCGGGCGTCTGCTTCGTGCGGGTGAAAAGAGGCCGGTGCTGGGCGCGTTTCTGGCGGCACGCCCAGGCGGCGCTGGAGCCGTATCTGGCTGCCGACGAGCCTCCTCGGGTGGTGTTCGGCGGAGGGGAATTCCCTATCGGCAGGCGGAGCGCCGCGGCGTCGAGCCCGTAGGGCCGGACCCTCAGGGGCCGCGGTGCGCTGGGCGGTGTGGACGTCGCAAGAAGAACGGTATAAGTCCGCGCGTCGAGAGCGATGGGTCCGCAGGCGAGGCGAGCTTTGCGGGGCCTTTGCGTGAAGATTCTTTGAGGAGCTTTAGAGCGACGCGCGCGACGAGCTCCGGTATGCAGAGAGGGTCATGAAGAAGTCGTCGGTTCTCCTGTCCGCCGCCCTAACGCTGGTGGCCTCCGCCGCTCAAGCTCAGCAAGCGCAGCCCGGTCAGCCGCCCCCGCCGGCCACGGCTCCGGCAGCGCCGCAGGCCGACGCGCCGAAGGAGGAGGACCCGATCCCGGCTGCGCTCAAGCCGTCGCGTTTCCGGTTCTCGACCTTCTCGTGGAGCCAGTCGGCGTCGACCACGATGCTCGGCCTCGGCCGCGACCAGATCGGCAACGAAGAGGACGTCTACGTCTGGGACCTGTCGTTTTCGCCGCAGTACTGGTTCTACGACGAGAAGGACGACAAGCTCTTCGTCAACGCCTCGATCGGCATGTCCGTGGAGTGGACCGACTCGGCGACCACCACGACCAAACACGAGCCGCAGCTGACCGACTTTCAGCTGGGCCTCGGCTACAACCGGAGCATCTTCACGTCGGAAGACAGCGAGTGGCTCACGCGCCTCTTCGTTCGTGCTCGCGGCATCTTCCCGACCTCGCCCATCAGCCAGGCGCAGGGTCGATTCATGACGACCTCGCTCGGCGTGAGCTTCCTCCAGGTCATCAAGCTGCTCGGCAACGACGCAGACGGCCTCAACAACCTCACCCTCCTGCCCGGCGTGACGTGGTCTCACCTCTTCGCCAGGTCCTACACGCCCACCAACCCAGACCTCGAGCGCGTGAGGCAGAGCGCCGGCGGCCAGACGATCCTCTCCGACCAGCTGACGTTCTCGTCGATGGATCAGGACCGGATCATTCCGGGCATCTTCACGTCGCTCCCCCTCTACAAGGACCTCACGCTCAACACGACCTGGCGCCTCATCGGGCGCTTCCGTCACGACTTCGAGGGCACGGGCTGCGACGCGACCGTGATGGGCGAGTGCGTGCAGGCCGATCGCGATCCGAACCGGGTCACGTATCTGACGAACTCGTCAGTCGACTTCAGCCTCACGCAGGGCATCTACAACATCGTGTTCCTCACCGCCGGCTACAACAACGAGACGCTCACGCTCGGTGAGGACGGCAAGAGCCGCAACATCTTCTACAGCCCCTCGGCGCTCTTCTACCTCGACGTCTCCGTGCAGCTCGATCAGATCTACGCGAAGACGCTCGACACAGGCGGCCCGAAGCGGAACCCGTTCGTCCAGGCCATGCGCCAGGGCATCGGCAACTACTAGTACTCCAGACCTTTCGAACGGCGACTCCGTCGCGAGAGCCGAACCCATCGAACGGGGCCCCAACCCCGTTCGAGAGCCGAACCGACCGAGCGGGCCGAGAGGTCCGCTCGAGTCGTTTGGGCCCGGATCAGTAGCGATACTGCCAGAGGACGTCGATGCCGAGGTTGAACTGCTGGGACGAGCTGCCGCTCGTGGTGTCGTCCTCGTAGGAGCAGTACCCGGTCGATCCGCGGATCGACCAGTTTCGCGCGAAGCTCCAGTCGGCGAAGAGATCGGCGCAGCCTCCGCGACGTTGGCCGACGGTGCCGCCGCTTGTGTTCGTCGTGCTGTTGCTGGAGCCGCCGAGCTGCTCGTATTGGCCGCCGATTCGCCAGTCCTCGGCGACCGAGACCTGGGCTCCGTAGTAGTTGCCCTGCTCCGTCGCGCCGACGTTCACGGCCACGTCCTGGATGACGCCTCCGAAGACGGCGCTCACGAGGTCGCCGGCGATCGAGGTGGCGACCGTGCTCCCGACGGTGCCGACGAGGCTGTTGGCCGTCCCGCCCGTCCCGCTCGCGTCGGTCTCACCGAAGATGAGGAGCGCGAGGATCTCCGCCTGCGAGCGCGGCGGGTCCGAGCGGAACTTGATCTTGTCGTCCGTGATCGGCTGCAGGACGCCGACGTAGTCGACGAAGATCCGGCTGCCGTCCGCCGCGTCCCAGTGCGCGGTGAGGTTCACGTAAGGATTCGATGCGTCTTCGTCGCGCAGGCGCACGAGCGCCTGATCGATGACGAAGCGCCGGTCCTGCAGCTGGATGAAGCCGCGCGTGAGCGCGACGTCGCCTGACGCGTGGAGCCGGTCGCTGAGCACGACGCGCACCGGCGCGCCGCTCACCGTGCTGAGGCGCGTGTCGAGCATCGACGACTGCACCGCGGCGTCGTCGACCTCGACGGTCACGATCCACCGAAGCGCCTCGCCCGAGCGCTTCTCCTGCGGCGCCTCGATGGGCTGAAGCACGAGCACGCCTCTGGCAGGATCGAGTGACTGGACGTTGCGGCCCGACGACGCAGGCAGCTGGATGAGGGTGTTCGAGAGCTTCACGCCGAGGTTGAGCTCCCGGATCCTCTGCGAGGCATCACCGGGGTTGGTCGGTGTGAGCGTGAGCGCGGCCTCCCCGCGGGCCTTGCCGATGGGCACACCCTCGACGGTGATGGGAAGCTCCTCACCCTGCTTGATGGAGAGCTTGCCCGTCGCCTCCAGGAACCTCAGCCCCTGGAAGGCGGCCGATGCCTCGCCTTCGATGCGGCCCGAGGTGCCGCGGGCCTCGAACCGCTCGAGGTTGATCTCCTGGCCCGTGCGGCCGCGGCTCGCGGCTCCGAGCCTGATCGCGCCACGCCCGTCGCGCAGCTCCTGCCCGAGCTGCGGGATGAACACGACCACGTCCGAGAGGTCGAGCTTGGCGTCCGAGAAGCGCCCCTGCATCGCCTCGCCGAGCCGACCCCACTCCACGGCCATGCTCCCCTCGACGCGACCGTCGAGGCGGCTCACCACGTCCGCCACGAGCGGGTGGAGCGTACCCAGGCGGAAGCGCTTGGCCGAGAGCGCGAAGCCGCCTGCGCTCTGGGTGTCGACCGTGGGCACGACGAGGTCATCCCAGCTGGCGCCCGCGTACGCGAGGACCTGGAGCCCCCCCCCGTCCGTCTGATCGATGTCGACCCGGAGCGAGGCGTCTCCCGCTCTCTGCGCCGTCGCGACCGCGTCGATCGCGCCGGTGTCCACCCCTGCGATGTCCTCCTTCGCGCGCGGGGCGATCGTCGCCTCGACGCGCCCGTCGAACCCGACGTCGCCCACCGTCACGTCGCGGAACGACAGCGCGCCGTCCACGCTCGGCTGATCGTGCAGGCCCTTCAGCGACAGGCGGCCCGACACCATGCCGGTCACGTTTCTGTCGGCCAGGATGGGCAACGAGGCGAGCGGGAGGTCGAAGAGCTGCGCGAACAGGTCCGCTTTCCACGTGAACGGCTGCTCGTCCGGCATCAGGAGCTTGCGCAGATCGGCCTCGACTGCGGCCGTGCCCGCGGCGACGGCGCGTTTGTCGACCGTGATCTCGAGGTCCGCGTCGATCCGGTTCTCCGTGGGGTCGAACGTCGTATCGAGCGCGAGGTCGAGCGGAGGGAGCAGGGGCGAGCTCAAGGTCGACGCGGTTCGCTGTGCGACGCCGAAGCCCTTCGCGTGGACGGCGAGCTCGGGGTGCGCGGGCGTCCCCCAGGCCTCGACCTCCAGGCGGAGCTCGCCGTCGAGCGCGGGGATGGACTCGCCGAGCGGATCGGGTAGCGCAGCGAGCTCGCTCAGGGGGCGGCGCGGCAACGTCAGGTTGACCTCGAACTGCGTGTTCTTCAGCGATGCCTGGCGCGTCGCTGGGTCGAGCAGCTTGGCGAGATCGAGGATGGCAGCCGCGGTGGCTTCGGCGCGAAAGGCGCTCCCCCGAACGATGGTCTCCAGGCTGGCGGTCCCGGTCTTGCCGTCGAACCCACCCTCCGCCGTCAGGTCGAGCCGCCGCGACTCGAACCCGGCCTCCTTGGTGACCACGACGAGCCCCCGCGTCGCGAGGGCGAAGTCCTCGACCGACGGCTCGGGATCACCCTGGCGGCGAGCGAGGCGCGCTCGCGCCGTGGCGATCCCCGCGACCTCCTCGAACGGGTTGGACCGCCCAGGCAGGCGCTCGGCCAAGCAGGCGAGGTTCCAGTTCTCGGCCACGAGATCGGCCGAGCCGATCGCTCGGCGCCACGCTCGTGGGTCGAGCAGGGCGCCCTCGAGGCTCGCCTTGGCGTCGGCGAAGCGGAGCTCGGCGACGACGCCGTCGCAGAGGGCAGACGAGCCGAGCAGGCCACGCTTCAGCGCCTCGGAGCGGATGTCGGCGGGCGCGTCGTCGACCAGCCGGACGAACCCGGTGACCTTGACGTCGCGCCCGCTCAGCTTGGCCGAGACGCGCGTCGAGACGCCGTCCACGCCGAGCAGCTTGCCGTCCTCGAGCTCGAGCTCGATGTGGCCCACGCGGCCGGCGTTCGTCCGGTCGACGTCGACGTCGAAGCTCGCGAGGCCCTCGACCGCGAGCGGCAACCCCAGGAGGCGCGCCAGCTTGTCCAGATCGACGTCGCGCCCGGAGAGCTTGCCCACGAGATCGCCCCGGTCGACCGACAGGGACGCGTCCACTTCCCCCAGATCGGTCCCCGTGACGGAGAGGCCGGTGACGACCGGCCCCGAAGGGCCGATCGAGATCCGCGCGGCGCGCCCGCGCGCCTCTACCCCAGCGCGTGCGATCTTGGCTGACAGATTCGTTATGCTCTTGTCGGGGACGGAGACCTTCCCGGCTGCCTCGATCGATCCACGCTCCGCGTCCTTCACGGACGCGGAGACGACCGGGGCGAGCAGCGGGCCCTTGGCCACCAGGTCCACCTGGTCGAGCTGCTCGTCGAAGAGCGTGAGGCCCTTCGCTCCCAGCCGGCCGTCGACCTCGAGGGCGTCGAGCGAGCCGGTCACCTTGGCCACGACCGAGGTCGTCGCGGCGCTCATCGCCGGCCCCACGCGCGTGGTGGCGCCGCGAAGATCGACCTGGACGGTTGTGTCGAGCGACCCCTGTCGGTAGCTGCCATCCACGCGCAAGCGGCCGGCTCCGGCCAGGTACGGGGCCACGCGGGGGCTCTCGGCGACGTCGCTCGACTCGCCGACGGCGCTGTAGCGCACGGCGCCGTCTTTCGTGAGCGCGAGGCGGACGTCGAGCGGGATGCCCGCTTCGTAGACGGTCGCCGACGCGAGCACCTCGCCTTCGTGGAGCGCCACCACGGCGTCCACCGCGGGCAGGATCTGTCCGCCGATCTCGGCCGCTCGTGTCGCGAGCTCGATGCCGATCGCGGGCGCTTGGTCCTTCGGGACCGTGACGTCGACCCGCGCTCGACCGCTGATGCGCGCCTCGGGGATGCTCTCGGACAACAGGCGTGGGTCGACCTCCTCCGCGAGGGCGTCCGCGCGGAGCTCGAGGCCGTCCTGGAAATCGAGCGCGCCTTCGGCGGTCACCGTCCCCATCCCTGCGCCCTGAGGGATCTCGGCCGAGCCCTCGAAGGACAGGTGGGGGAGAGAGCCGGAGACCGAGGCCCTCGCGCTCACGGTCCTCGTGAGCGCGAGCCAGGGGATCACCTCGGCGAGCGGCTTCGGCTCGACGCTGGGGAGCACCGCCCGCGCTTCGAGATCCAGGCCGACCATCGTGGCGACAGCCGAGGCGGGGATCGACCCGATCGTCCCGGAGAGCTCTCCGGTCATCGAGAGCCGGTCCGGCGGGTGTGGGCCGTGCTCGGCGATCCGGGCGTCGTCGTCCAGAAGGTCGTAACGCATGTGGTAGGAGGCGGCGCCCGAGAGGCGGGTCTCGAGCAACGAGCGTTCGGTGACGTGCGCTCGGTCGACGTCCACGGCCACGAAATCGGAGGTGTCGACGTAGACCGACGCGCCGACGCGCCGGACGTCGGCGTCGATGTCCACCCCGACGCTCCCGGCGGCTCGTGCCTCACCGATCTCGATCCTGGGCATACGCAGGACAAACGCGCGACCGGGGGGCCCCACGCTCGGCGTCTTGTCGCGCGGGAGGAACGTGGTGGCGAGGGTGGGGATGTTCGCGTCGTCCGTGAAGAACGAGACGTTCGCCCGCTCGATGCGCGTCCGGGAGATGGTCAGACGAACCGGGCCATCCTCGAGGAAGATGCTGCGCAGCAGGCGAAGCGTGGAGACCCGGGCGTCGACGCCTTCTGCGTGGATGACCTCGTGCCCGGCCGGGTCGTAGATCCAGACCTGGCCGATGCGGGCGTGTGTCAGGCTGAGCTCCTCGATCTCGCCGAGCTCGATCCGTCCGTCTAGCACCGAGGGGAGGAGCGCGTTGGCGGCGCGCTGGGTGACCCGGCGGGCCTCCTCGGTCGACAGGTGCAGGAGGAGACCGGCGACGGTGCTGGCGAGAAAGACGCTCCCGAGCCCCAGCCCCGCGGCGACCCGGGCTGCGTAGCGGCGGCCGCGCCTCGGCTTGAAGACCGCGCTCAGCCGCTGCGGCAGCGCGGAGAGACGCTCGGGCAGCAAGGAGGGGCGGTCTTCCAACGCCGTGTAGCCTACACCGGAGACGCGCCGGGTCGAGCCCCGGGGGCGGCCGGGTCAGCCGGCCGCTTCGAGATCTCGGAAGAGCGGGACCAGCTCGGGCTTGGCGCGCAGCGGAGCGCAGAACCGTGTCGCGATGATGAGGAGCTCGGCCTCGAGCTGCTCGGCTCGGCGACCCATGTCGCCGATGACCTCTCGCGACTCCTGGCGGCGCTCCTCGACGTCCCGATCGTGCGCCTCGAGCCCGGACCGGAGCTCCTTGATCTGGAAGTCGAGATCGGTGAGCTGCGCGTCGATGTCTTGCGCGGACCGCTCGTTCTCCTTCTCCTTCTGGCGGAGCTGGTGCCAGTCCTCGACGATCTGGGCGAGCTCACGGTACGCCTTGGCGAGCTCGATGTAGGGCTCCATGAAGGCGCAGCGGCCCTCCCAGAAGACGGCCTGCTTGTGCGCGGCTCGGAGGCGCTCCGGGAAGTCCGTCGCGCCGGGCTGCGGGGCCGCGGGCTGGCGGAGCGTGCGAGCTTCCTCGCGTAGCTTCGAGGCGTCGGCGCTCAGGGTGTCCATCGCCTGGCCGAACCGGACGCGACCGTCGCGCGCTTCGCTCTCGATCACCTCGAGCTTCTGCTGCTCGTCGAACGCCTTTGCGCGAAGCTCCCCGACCTCGGTCACCTTGCCGCGCAGCTCGGTGAGCATGCGCGCCAGGTCGGGGGGAGCGCCCGTCGTGAAGCCGCGCTTCAGCATCTCGTCGAAGAGGCGGGAACGCCGCTCCCAGATCTGCGCCTCGGCAGGTCGCAGCTGGCGGCTCTGCGGAGCGGGCTCGGGCTCTTGCTCGCTCGGCAGCGCGACGCCGAGCTCCTCCCCGATCTTGATGAGCTTCACCAGCACGCTCTGCGCGTCGACCGGGCGGTCGCCCGGCGACTTCGCCATCATGCTGAAGACCAGGTCGTCGAACGACTGCGGCACCTCGGGCGCCCGGGATCGGACGTGGGGCGCAGGCTCGCTCAGGTGTTTGACGAGCATCGTCGGGGCGTTCGGGGCCTCGAACGGCAGATCGCCGGTCAACATCTCGAAGAAGATGATGCCGAGCGAGTAGATGTCCGCCGCCGGGCCGGCGTCGGTGCTCGTCCCTTGCTCCGGCGCCATGTACTCCGGCGTGCCGAAGATCTCGCCGACGCTCGTCAGGCGGGAGTCGTGGGTGCTCCGGGCGATCCCGAAGTCGAGGAGCTTGATGCGGTCGCCGGCCATCACGAACACGTTCTCGGGCTTGAGATCGCGGTGGATGACCTCGAAGTCGTGCGCGCGCGCCAGCGCGCGGACCATCTGCACCGCGAGCCGAAGCACGCGTGTGGCGGGCATCTTCCCTTGCGAGATGATGTGCGCGAGGCTCTGCCCCTGGAGCAGCTCCATGACGAGGAAGGCCGTGCCTTCGTCTGTCTCGCCCTGGTCGTAGACCTCGATGATGTTGGGGTGCGCGAGCCGCTGCGCGTGGCGGGCCTCGCGACGGAAGCGCTCGCGCACGTTCGGATCGCGGACGACCTCCCCGTGCAAGATCTTCACGGCGCAGGGGCGGTCGACGAGCTTGTGCCGCGCGCCGTAGACCGTCGCCATGCCGCCTTCGCCCAGGATCTGCTCGAGAACGTACCGCCCGGCGACGGTCGTGCCGAGCCGAGCGTCAGGCAGAGCCTCGAGCGAGCACCCGTCGACGAAGCAGAAGCTGCTCTCGTGGGGGTATCGCTGCTTGCACTGCGGACAGACCTTCATTCCGCGCCCTCGCTGCCGCTCGGCCTACTTCCGCCTCGGTGCTCCACCACCGTGCTCTCGCGCAGCCGAGGTCGCTCTTCGCCTCTCGGTTTCAAGTCGTCGATTCCTCGGACCTGGGGGACGGATCGGGCACCGCCGCACAATCTACGGGCGGACGTCGGGCCTGGTCAACGAGAGCTTCCGGAGCCCCTCCGGCCGGGGGCTGTTGGCCTTGATCGAGGCCGCGCGCCCTCGGGCCGGTCAGAGGGCCTCGGCGCAACAGAGCGTATGGGCGCTACCCTCCAGCGACCCGCTCTCGGTTCGGTGGTTTGGGGTGCAACTTCCCGGGGCGGCCAAGGTTGCCGAGAGCGAGAGCCCCGAGACCGCCGTCGGGGAGGTGAGATCTTCGCAGGCTTCGCCGAGCGAGAGGCTCCCGACGAGGGCCCCGGCGCAGCTGCCGTCTCGAACGGCGAGCGCGCCGGCGCAGCTCCCGCCCTCCGGCGGGTCGCAGCTGCAAATCCCGCTGCAGGTGCGGCCGTCGATGGGCTCGTCGTCGAACACCAGGACCTTGATGGGATAGGTCGGGTCGTCACACGGCGTGTCCCCGGGGCGCTCGAAGCAGACGAGCCCGTCGGTCGGGGCCGGGGGACGGGCGCAGACGTGGCCTTCGCCACAGCCGCCGCCGCGCTCCGCCTGGCAGGTGCGCGCAGGCTCGAACGAGGGCGCGACCGGCGGCACCGGGGAGCCGGCGCAAACGCCGCCCGCCGGAGCGACGGCGGCCGACACGCTCGCGGCGCCTGCTCCAGTCACGCAGGTGGCGCCGACGACGGTGACCCCACCAGCGCCCGCGCAGCTCGGGCTCGTGTGGGTGGTCACGGTGCCCTGGCAGGCCTGCCCCGTGGCAGCGCCGCAGGTGCAGTCGCACGGGCTCGGGGCCGCGAGCAAGCGGACGCCGTCGAGCCCCGCCGCAGGGAAGGCAGGGCCACACGGCGCGCCGCTCGCGGGAGGGAGGAGCAGCAGCGGACCGCCCGAGAAGGCGGGATCCGAAGGGGCGGGAACACACTGGTAGCCGCCGCAGTCCCCGTCCTCACAGTCGACCTTGCCGTCGGCGTCGTCGTCGAGCCCGTTCGTGCAGGCCTCGGGCGACGCGCCGCCCGACCCGGTCGTGCTCGTCACCTCCGTGGTCGTGCTGGTGGGGCTGCTTGGCGTGTCGCGGTCGACCTGCTGCCCGCCGTTGCCGCCGGAGGCCGGCTCGTAGCTGCCGAGCTCGTCGAAGCAAGCGGCCACGAGCAACGGCAAGGAGACCATCAGAAGCGCGTGACGAGCCATACCCCTGCCTCGCTTGTGCCGGCGCGCGGCACGACCACGACGGCATCGGTCGAGACGGCGTCGGCGACCAACAGGCCGATCCCGGTCGCGACCGCGGCGCCTCCGACGCCGAGGCCGACGTATCCGCCGACGGCGAAGGCGCGCCCCTCGGTCCCGAGCTCGTCGGCGACCTCGGCCGAGCCGAGCGGGCAGGACGGCGGCCGCGCGTCGGGGCCACACTCGGCCCGGATCTCCGCGGCGTGGTCCGCGGCCACGACGAGGAGCGCCCCTCCGCTCGCAGCGAGCGCTCCGCCGAGGAGGCCGGTCACCCACCCGGCGGTCGAGAGAGCGCGCGGTCCTGCAGCGGCCGCCGGGGGAGGCGTCGGGGCGCGCTCGGGCTCCAGGGAGAAGACAAGCGTGTCATTGTTCCCGGCGGAGAGGACGACGTTCCTCTCGAGCCGCCGGAAGCCGGGCGCGGTCACCTCGATCCGGTGCCGGCCGGGCTCGAGCTCGGTGACCTTCCCGGGGGCAAGCGGCTCGGCTCGCCGGCCGTCGATCACGATGGTGACGCCCGGTCGAGCGGGGAGGACCTGGAAGCCGACCGAGGCGAGCTCCGCGACGAGCTTGTCGAGCGCGGCCTGCGCGGTGGCGGCGACGCTGCGCTTGCGGTCGGGGTCGGTGGTCGTCGCGTTCATCTCCAGGATGCGCCGGTACTCCCGTGCCGCCTGGAGGCGATTGCCCTCGCGGAGGCTGCAAGACGCGACGTTGAGGAGCGTCCCTACCGACGCGTCCGCTGCGAGGCTCTCGCGGAACTTCGGGCACGCCAGATCCCATTGCCCTCGGTCTCCGAGCGCGATGGCCTCGTCGAACAGGGCGTCGGCGCGGAGCGGGTCTCGCGCCCGGGTGCGAGCCGGGTCCGACGTCCCCGGCTCGTCGGCGGGCGGCGGCTCGGCCGGCTCGTCTTGTGCTGCCGCGGGGGAGGCCGCGGCGAACATCGCGGAGATCGCCAGGAGCGTGCAGGTTCGACGGAACAGCTCGCGTAGCACCAAGCGGCAAAATCATAGGACAGGTGACATGCGACTTGGAGCGCAAAGTATGTCGACCATCCTATTTCTCGAGCCCGCGCCGTCGAGTATCCTCGGGGCGTGCTCTCCGCGGCCGCCGCACCGGCACCCGGCCTCACGCTCGGCGACGGCGCGCTGTTCGCCGGTCGATACGTGATCGTCCGCCGGATCGGGTCCGGCGGGATGGGCGCCGTCTACGAGGTGATCCACAGCGAGACCAAGCGCCGACGGGCGCTGAAGCTGCTGTTGCCCATCCTCGTGAGCGACCCCGATGCGCGGGCACGTTTTCTCCAAGAGGCGACGATCACCGCGGACATCGAGAGCGAGAGCCTGGTGGAGACGTTCGACGCAGGGGTCGACGCGGCGACGGGCTGTCCCTTCATCGTGATGGAGCTCCTGCGCGGCGAGAGCCTCGGCGCGCGGCTCGCCGCAGGCCGCCGGCTCGACCCGCGCCAGGCGCTCGAGGTGCTCCGGCAGCTCGCCGCGGCCCTCGAGAAGACACACGCGGCAGGCGTGGTGCACCGCGATCTGAAGCCAGACAACCTCTTCCTCTGTGAGAAGGAGGACGGAACCGTCAGGGTGAAGGTCCTGGACTTCGGGATCGCGAAGATCATCCAGCAGGCGAGCAAGAGCCGGAACACCGTGAACATCGGGACGCCGCTCTACATGGCGCCCGAGCAGATCGACGGCGGGCGCATCGATCGCCGCGCGGACGTGTATTCGCTCGGCCATGTAGCGTACGAGCTCTTGACGGGCGAGAGCTACTGGGAGGAGGAGCTCCGGCGCGCCCCGAGCACGCTCGTCCTGCTCCGGTGGATGGAAGGCCCGCTCCCCGAGCCGCCGAGCGTGCGGGCGGGCCGGCGAGGTCTGGCCGTGGGCGTTGCGTTCGACGCGTGGTTCTCGCGGGCGACGGCGCGCCGACCCGCCGATCGCCAGGCGACGGCGACCGAGCTCGTGAACGAGCTGGCGACCGCGCTCGTGGGCGGGATGCCGGCGCTCGCGCCGGGGCCCGCCACGCGGCCGGCGGCCGGAGGGGATGTCCCGCCGCCGTTCCCCCTGCCGGCCGACACCGACGCGCCGACGCGGGTGCGGCAGAACCCGCGCGACGAAGCCTCCGTTCGTTCTGTTTCCTCCGTCCGGCTCGACTCCTCTTGGAAGGCCACCTCGCCGAGCGTGGGCGAGGGCGTGGCCCAGGTGCCTCCGCGCTCCCCGCGTCTCCTGCTCGCGCTGCTCGCCGTGTCGGCGGCCGCCGCCGCGCTCGCGATCGGCGCACTCGTCCTCACGCTCGCCGGCGGCTCGGCTGCTCGGCCCGCGCTCCAGACGTGGTCCTCCGCCCCGGCCGCGGCGGGGTCCGTCGCGCCCATCGCGACCGTCATCATCCCGGTTCCGGTGGGTGTCGAGTCGGCCGCGCCCTCGGCGTCGAGCAAGCCGGGCTCGCCTCCGGCGCGCTCATCCAAGCCGAGCTCGCCTCGCACCGACTCGCGTTGCAAACGCGAGCCGGAGCGCTGTCGCTGAGCGAGCCTTTCAGCGCAACGCGAGCCCTTCAGCGCAACGTGAGGCCCTCAGCGCAACGTGAGGCCCTCAGCGCAACTTGAGGTAGTGGAGCGTGGTCTGCATCCACTGGTCGCAGGCGGTGGCGTGTGCGAGGCGGCTGGTCCCGATGAACGTGAGCCGAGTCCGATCGAGCAGGCAATGGAACTCGTGGACGAAGAGCGGCCCGCGCTCTTTGTGAACGTAGGTCAGGCGTGCTTCGGTGCCGACCACCTCCGGGTACTCGCGCTCCGTCGCCGAGACGATCTCGAAGCCTCGAAGCGAGCGGCGCCGCTCGGCGAGGCTCGCCTCGATCTTGGCGGCGAGCGTCGTGTCGGGGCCGAGCTCTTCGCGTTCGATCACGAGCTGGAGCTCCACCCCGTCCTGCGTGACGACCTCGAGGAGCTGGCGCGTGCGGTCGACCAGGCCGTGCACGTTCTGCAGCTGCAAGACGGCCTCGTTGCAGTAGTACGGGATCATCGCGGACCTCGGCTGTCGGACGAGTCGGAGCCCAGCTGGATCAGGGCGCCCTCGAAGCCTGCGGCGAAGGCGGGGGAAGGCGACGCGAGGATCAGCTGGTTGCCCTCGCCGAGCGCCGAGAGGCCCGCGAGCGCGCGCTCGGGGGAGATGCCGAAGAGCTCGGGCCGATCGACGAGCACGATCGAGCCCGAGAGGCCCACGAGCGCGGCGGTGGCGGCGAACATGACCGAGTCCGCCTCGCTGGCAGAGAGCTCCGTCAGCGACCGGATGGCCCGGCCACGCGACAAGAGCACGTGGCGCTCGAGGTCGTAGGTGCAGCTCGGCGAGAACCGCTCGAGCGTGGCCTTGAAGCGCGCGGCCTTCGCGGCCAGGTCGGGGAGCGCCTCCAGGAAAACAGGGATGAACGCGAATTTCCTCGGGTCCGCGCCGCCGCGGAAGCGAATCTGCTCGTCCTCCTCGAGGGAGACCTCGCCTCCGCCGATGTCGAGCCGTCGCTGCTCCGAGAAGTACTCGAGCTTCGGCGTCGCGTCGTCGTGAGCGTAGCGCTCCAGCAGGAAGCCCATCCGCGAGTCGACCTCGTCCTCCTCGTCGTAGCGGAAGATGACCTCGCTGGTGGTGACCGGCGTCGGCGACCCGATGGTGGTCTGCTCCTCCGGTGTGAGCTGCCAGGAGAGGATGGCCTTGGCGGTCTGGTTGCCGGGGATGATGAACGACTCCTGGTCCATCACCCGCTCGATGGGGGCGAGGAGCTCGCGCGCCGCGGCGATGAGCTCGAGCAGGCGGGTCTTGCCGGTGCCCGGACCGCCGGTGACGAGAACGCGATCGTGCGCTTCGCCGGGCGCCTTCTCGAAGCTGTAGACCCCGTTCGCGACGCCGAGGACGTCGATCGCCTGCACACCGAGGAGCTTCACGCTTCGCCTCCGAGCGAGATGACCTGCGAGCGCGACGCCGCGCCGACGAGCTCTTCGCTGCTCGTGGCCACGAACCACTGGTTGTCTCGTCCGAGGTGGAGCAGGCCGTCGAGCCAGGCGACGAGCCGATGCGGAGGGACGTAGAGCTCGGGCCGGTCGAGCACGACGATCGAGTGATTGAGCCCGATGAGCGCCGCCGTCGCGGCGATGATCACCGCGTCCGCCTCGGAGCTGGAGAGCTCCGCGTAGGGGACGCCGCTTCCTCGTCGGTTGGAGAAGCAGGTCGTCGGGTCTTGCCCGCGCGCCGTGGGCACATGACGCGCCGTGGGCGAGAGGAGCTCGAGGCCTCTCGCGAACGAGGCGCGCCGCGTCGGGTCGGAGGCGAGCTGGGCAAGGAAACGCGGGACGAAGCTGTACTTCTGCGGGTCCTTCGAGCAGCGCAGGAGCGCCTGCTCCTGCGAGCCCAGCCCGTCTTGCCGCGCGCCCCACGCGCGCTGCCTGCCCTCCGGGAAATACTCGCGCTTGCCGTGTGCGGGGTCGTGGTCGTACCGGGCGACCTCGCGACCCACCGCGCGCTCGACCTCCCGCAGGGCTCCGCCTCGCGTGAAGCGCACCACGGCGTTTGCGCGGCCCACGCTCGCGGGACCGTCCCCGTCGAGCCACAGCTCGAGATCGACCCGGGCGCCGCGGTCGGCGTCCACGTACCAATCCGACGCGCGGACGATACCCTGGTAACCCCCGATCGTCTCGAGCGACGCGAGCAAGAGCTCACACAGCCGCGTCTTGCCGGAGGCGGGAGGGCCCGTGACGACGACGAGATCGTGGGGCCGACCCGTCGACGACGAGACGAGGTCACACTCCAGGTCGGGCAGGTTCGCGACGCCGCGGGATGCCAGCCGGGAGATCTTCATCGTGGGTCAGTGCTCATCGACCAGAACCTTGTTCGCCTTGATTACGATGGTGTCCTTGTCGATGTAAATGAACGAGCTCCCGACGGAGATGTTCGTCATCTCGTCGCCGATGATGGCGTGGGTCTTGGCGTGTGACAGCATGTTGCCGAGCGTCTTGAGGAGGCGCTCCTTGCCCACGATCGACACGAGGTTGTCGACCACCTGTGCGAGCTTGTCTTTGCCGACCGACTCGCGCTGGTTGCCGAGGACACGCTCCTCGTCGTCGTTTTCGATCTCCATGACCCGGTCGTGGCCGACGGAGAGCTCCTTGTCGTGGTTGACCCGGGTCCGCATGTCCTTCTCGGCGCGGCCCTCGACGAGCTCGCTGCCGGCGGTGTCCACGAACCGGAGGAGGTTGAAGCCACCCGTGTGCGGGACGCTGTTCGAGCGGAACCCGCTCTCGTTCTTGGCGGCGGGCAAAGCGAACGGCGGACGTCGCAGGTTGGTGAAGATGCGCCCGACGATGACCGGCTCCTCCGGGTTCCCGGCGAGGAAGCTCACGAGGACCTCCTGCCCGATGCGCGGCAGGTTCACCATGCCGAAGCCCTCGCCGGCCCACGGCTGGTTCACCGGAACCCAGCACGAGGACAGCTCGTCCATCTTGCCGTAGCGATCCCAGTGGAACTGGACGCGCACGCGGCCGAACTCGTCGCAGTGGATCGTCTCGCCTTCGGGGCCGACGACGGTCGCGCACTCGACGCCCGAGATGCGCGGGCGCGGGGTCTTCTGCTCGGGACGGTAGGAGACCTCGGCGCTGACGGCTTCGACGGTGAGCACGATCGGTGACTGCGCGTCGCCCGCGAGCTTCACGCGCGTGAGGAGGAGCTTCTTGAACTTCTCGGCGGTGGGGTGGTTGGCCACCGCGAGGACCATCCCCGCGCGGAGATCGAGGGCGTTGGAGAGGAAGCCGAACCGCTGCGACCGGGCGACGCGGATCGCGGCGTCGCGCTCCGCGAGCAGCCGCGCCTCCTCGGGATCGGTCCGCGTGCGTCCCCGGTCATCGGCGGTGGGCGTGTCCTTCGGGCCGTCGTTGCCGAACTTGAACGCCCCCGGCGTGTAGACGAACGACTCGAGCCGCGACTCGAGCGGGTGCTCGCTCGAGCTCGCCTGAGCGAGGAGCGGCGTATTGGGGAGCCGGGGATCGTGGTCGGCGAAGGTCGTCCGGCCCTGTCGGACGCGCCGCGCCGCGCGGAAGCCGGTGGCGTACGGCTTGGGGCCCGTGGTCACGTCGTTGACGTGGTCGAGGGGCTCTCGTCGAGGCGTCACGGCCTCGGGCGCGTCCCGCAGGACGATGACGGTTTCGTTCTCACGTTGCTCGAGCACGTAGCTGATCCCCGAGTCCTCGAGGAGGCGGCTCACGAAGGCGAAGTCGGTCTCCTGGTACTGGACGCGGTACTTTCGCGTCTTGTAGCTGCCTTCGCAGCTCGACTCGTGCGGGAGGCCCCACTCCTTGAACAGGGCGAGGACGACCTCGAGGTCCGTCATCTGCTGGAAGACGCGGCAGTTGGTGCGCTGCGTGAGGAGCCAGAGGAGGGGCACGACGCGGATGCGATAGGTGGACAGGCCCGTGTCCTCGGACGCGATCTGCTCGATGTTCGACACGACCCCGGTCCACGCCGGCGACGGCGCGTCGGGCATCTGGACCGCGTGGGTGCGGATTCGGAAGCGCGCCTGCGCGCCGATCGTGCTCTCGAGGTCGACGGCCGGATTCGTCGACCGGACGACGAGGTCGATCGAGAAGAGGGTGCTCACGCCCTCGTCCACCACGAGCTCGCGGACGTCGAACGCGTCCGGTGAGTCGACCTGGAGCTCCAGGTTCTGTGCGCTGATCGCCGGCAAGCTCTGGTTCGTCATGGGGTCCTCGTTCGAAAACGATGTGTCTTGTGGTCGAGAGCGGAGTCGAGACGCGAGCGATCAGCCCGGAGGTGGGTACTTCACCCATTCGTCGAGGTGGGGGGCCGGGTCCATCACGTCCTTCCGGCGCTGGTACGGACCCTTCTTGCTGCGGAGGGTCGAGTGGTCGCTGCCCTTCGCGTACATCTCGAGGTGCAACATGTGTCCCCTCGGACCATCGGCGGGGTAGAGCTTCTTCGTCTTGGGGTTGATCATGAGCCCGACCTTGGCGATTGGGTCGCCTTTCTTCACCGTGTGACCACGCTTCGCGCCGTTCGTGCTTCCCTTGAGGATCTCGCCGTACCGCACGAGGTAGGGGCCGTGCTGGTAGGTGACGTAGAAGGTGCCCTGGTAGAAGAGCGTCTCTTCGTGCACCAGCACGCCGTCGTGGACGGCGTAGATCTGCTCGTAGGGCGGCTTGATCAGGTCGCACCCGCCGTGTTTGCGGCCCTTCGGACGCGGCGCGCCGAAGAAGCGGGAGCCTCCGCGCCAGTGGAGCTCAGGAGGGGTCTTGAAGGGGAAGCACCAGTCCGACATGTTCCTTCCTTCCGAGGGTAGGCAGGCGATCGAATGGGGGATGGCTTGCAGGAGCGGACGGGGCGCGGCTCACTCCGCGTCGTCCGAGAGGCTCTTGGGGAGGGCGGCGCCCGAGGCGTGTTTGCCGGACCTCCCGCGGTGGTTCTCCGGGTCCTCTCGCTCCATCTTGATGTTGGGCGAGCTGATCTCGATCCGGTCCTTGTCCATGTAGATGAACGAGCGCCCCACCGAGATGTGGATCCTCTCGTCCGCCGCGATGAAGTGTGATTTGGCCTGCGAGGTCATGCCGCCCAGCGTCTTGAGCGTGCGGTCTTTGCCGACCGTCGAGACGTAGCTCTCGCCGACTCGGGCGTGTTTGTCCTTCCCTACGTGCTCGCGCTGGTTGCCGAGGATGCGCTCCTCGTCGTCGTTTTCGACCTCCATCAGCCTGTCGTGGCCGACGGAGAGCGCCTTGTCGTTGTTGATGCGGGTCCGCATGTCCTTCTCGGCGCGACCCTCGACGAGCTCGCTGCCGGCCGTGTCGACGAACCGGAGGAGGTTGAACCCACCCGTGTGCGGAACGCTGCTCGAGCGGAACCCGCTCTCGTTCTTCGCGGCAGGCAGCGCAAAGGGAGGCCTGCGCAGGTTGGTGAAGATGCGGCCCACGATCACCGGCTCCTCCGGGTTTCCGCCCAGGAAGCTGACGAGGACCTCCTGGCCGATGCGGGGGAGGTTCACCATGCCGAAGCCCTCCCCGGCCCACGGCTGGTTGACCGGGATCCAGCAGGAGGACAGCTCGTCCATCTTGCCGTACCGGTCCCAGTGAAACTGGACACGCACGCGGCCGAACTCGTCGCAGTGGATGGTCTCGCCCTCGGGGCCGACGACGGTCGCGCACTCCACGCCCTGGATGTCCGGTCGGGGGGTGACGTGGTCCGGCCGGTGAGGGACCTCGGCGCTGACCGCCTCGACCGCGAGCACGATCGGGGACTGGGCGTCGCCGGTCAGCTTCACGCTGGTGACGAGCAGCTTCTTGAAGCGCTCGGCGGTCGGGTGGTTCGACACCGAAAGGACCGTCCCGGCACGCACGTCGAGGGCGTTGGAGCGGAAGCCGAAGCGCTGCGAGCGGGCGACGCGGATGGCGGCGTCGCGCTCGGCCAGCAGGCGGGCCTCGTCGGGGTCGGTCCGCGTCCGGCCGCGGTCGTCGGCGGTGGGCGTGTCCTTCGCGCCTTCGCCGCCGAACTTGAACGCGCCCGGCCTGTAGACGAAGGACTCGAGCCGGGCCTCGAGCGGGTGCTCGCTCGATTTCGCCTGCGCGAGGAGCGGCAGGTTGGGCAGGCGCGGATCGTGGTCGGCGAACGTCGTGCGGCCGGGCCGGACACGCCGCTCGGCGCGGAAGCCCGTTGCGTAGGGCTTGGGACCGGTGATCACGTCGTTCACGTGGCCGAGCGGCTCTCGCCGAGGCGTCACGGCCTCGGGCGCGTCACGGAGCACGACGACGGTCTGGTCATCTCGCTGCTCAAGGAGGAAGCTTATCCCCGAGTCCTCGAGGAGGCGGCTCACGAAGGCGAAGTCCGTCTCCTGGTATTGCACCCGGTACTTCCGCGTCTTGTAAGAGCCCTCGCATTTCACCTCGTGCGCGAGGCCCCACTCCTGCAGCATCGCGACGGCGATCTCGAGATCGGTCATCTGCTGGAAGACGCGGCAGTTCGTGCGCTGGGTCAGGAGCCAGAGGTGAGGGACCAGGCGGACGCAGTACGTGGAGAGGCCCGTGTCCTCGGAGGCGAGCTGCTCGATGTCGGCGACCACTCCCGTCCACGTGGGCGACGGCGTATCCGGCGTGGTCGCGGCGTTCGTGCCGATACGGAACCGAGCCTGGGCCCCGATGGTGCCTTCCAGATCCACCGCCGGGTTGGTCGAGCGCACCACCAGATCGATCGAAAAGAGGACGTTGATCCCTTCCTCGACCGACAGCTCGCGGACGTCGAACGCGTCCGGCGATTCGACCTGGAGCTCCAGGTTCTGGGCGCTGAGGGGCAGGCTCGAGGTCATGAGCGCCACAGTGCAAGCGCCGGGCCGCGAGTTGACTCAGCTTTTCGAGGCTCCAAGAAACGGCGGCTTGCACAAGAAGTGCAAACCGCCTGACGTGAAGTGACGGTCGCAGCGCGCGCGCGAGACCCCCCAGGGCGACGCGCGCGGCTGCTGCCGACGTGACGGAGCTGTGATCGAAGATCAGAAGAGCTGCGAGAGCTTCTTCAGGAGGCCGCCGCCGCCGAAGACGAGCTTCGTGGCCTTGCGGGCGAGGGCGAGGCCCTTGTCCGTGTAGGGGAACCAGAGCGGGTCGTTCGACGTGGCGAAGCGATCGATGTTGATGTGTTTGACCTGGCAGAGCTCCTTCAAGGAGTCCTCCCCGAGGACGCGGCCGAACCCGCTGTCCTTCACGCCGCCGAAGGGCGCCTCGGGCATCCCGCCGTTGATGAGCACGTCGTTCACGAGGACGCTGCCGGCCTGGACGCGCTCCGCGAGACGGTGCGCGTAGTCGCGGTCCTTCGAGAAGACGTACGCGTTCAGGCCGAGGTTGATCTGGTTGGCGTAGCGGAGCGCCTCTTCGTCGCTGTCGACCCGCATGATGGGGACGACCGGCCCGAAGATCTCCTCGTTCATGACGGTCATGTCATGCGTGCAGTCGCCGAGGAGCGTGGGCTCGAAGAACTGGCCCTGCCCCGTGATCCGCTTGCCGCCCGCGAGGACCGTCGCGCCCTTCTGCACGGCGTCCTGGATGTGCGCCTCCGCGACGTCGATCTGCTTGGGGAAGATGATCGCGCCGACGTCGACCGCGCCCTTCTGCGGGTCGCCGACCTTCAGCTCCTTCGTGAGCTCGGTCATGCGCTGTGTGAGCTGATCGGCCACGTCCCGGTGGGCGTAGACGCGCTCGACCGAGATGCAGACTTGCCCGCCGTTCGAGAAGCCGCCGAACACGGCCGCACGCGCGGCGCGCTCCACGTCCGCGTCGGCGCAGACGATGAGGGGGGCCTTGCCGCCGAGCTCCATGACGCAGGGGATGAGCCGCTCGCCGCACGCGGAGGCCACGCGGCGCCCCGTCGCCACGCCGCCGGTGAAGATACACATCTGGATCCCGGCATCGATGAGCGCGCCGCCGGTCGCGCCGCCGCCGGTCACGACCTGGAAGAGGTCGGCGGGGAGGCCGGCCTGATCCCAGACCTCTTTCGCCTTCAGAGCGATGAGCGGCGTCACCTCGCTCGGCTTGAGGACGACGGCGTTGCCGGCGATGAACGCCATGCCGATGTCGCGCAGCGGCATGTAGAGCGGGTAGTTCCACGGCGTGATGACGCCGACCACGCCGCGCGGGACGTAGTGCAAGAACGCGCGGCGGTGTTTCATCAGCCCGAGCGGCACCTCACGCGGCGCCAGGATCTCGGGCCCGCGCTTGCAGAAGTACTCCGCCACCGCGACGGACGGCGCCACCTCGTGGAGGAGGGCCTCCATCATCGGCTTGCCCGTCTCGCGGGAGAGCAGGTCCGCCACCTCGTCCTGCCGCTCGATGAGGGCCTGGGCGTAGCGCCGGACGCGATCGCACCGCTCCTCGATCGGGAGCGCCGCCCAGGACTCCTGGGCGCGGCGCGCGCGGCCGACGGCGGCGCGCACCTCGTCCGCCGTCATGATCGGAACGTCACCGAGGACCTCCCCGGTCGCCGGGGCGTAGCTCTTGATCCGGCCCTCGCCGTGACCGTTGCTCTTCGTCGTCGCCGTGCTCGTCGCGATGAGGCCCATGATGAAACCCTCCGGAGTCTCGAGGTGTAGCCCGGCCGTCTCGGGGACGCCAGGGGCAGACCAGGGGCAGGGGAGAGACGTTTTGCCCCGTTTGCGATCGCGCCCCCTCGGCCCTGCCGCTGCAGCCCGAGCGTTCTGATACCGTGCCGGCCCGTGCTGAACGACGACCTCGATCGCATCGCCCGTGGTCTTCACCCCGACCCACACACGGTCCTCGGCGCACACGAGGCCGGCGGCCGGTGGACCGTCCGCTGCCTCCGGCCGGGCGCGACGCGCGTGCGCGTCGAGGTCGAGCACCAGGTGTTCCGGGACGCGACGCACCTCGGCAAGGGCCTCTACGAGGTCGTGTGCGAGAAGGCGCCGGGCCGCTACCGAGTCGAGGCGACGTACGCTGACAGAGTCGTCATCGAACGCGACGCGTATTCGTTCGAACCCACGCTGGGCGAGCTGGATCTTCACCTCTTCGCCGAGGGCAAACACCTGCGGGTCTACGAGAAGCTCGGCGCTCACCTCCTGAAGCACGACGGCGCGGACGGCGCGAGCTTCACGCTCTGGGCTCCGCACGCGATCGCCGCCCGCGTCGCGGGCGACTTCAACGGCTGGTCGGGCGAGGCCGCCGCGATGAGGAAGCTCGCCGGCGGGGTCTGGGAGCTGTTCTTGCCCGGGCTCGGCGAGGGGGTGCTCTACAAGTTCGAGATCGTCACCAGGCAGGGAACCATCCACAAGAGCGATCCGTTCGGCCGCTCGATGGAGCTCCGCCCGCAGACCGCGAGCCGGATCAGGAACGGCAAGTATGCCTTCGGAGACGACGCCTGGATGGAGCGGCGCGCCGCGCAGCGCGTCGACAGGATGGCGATGACGATCTACGAGGTCCACCTCGGGTCGTGGAAGCTCTCCTCGAGGACACGCCCCGGCGAGGAGCGGCGCGACTGGCTGAGCTACCGCGAGCTCGCGGAGGAGCTCGTGGACTACGTGGCCGATCTCGGCTTCACCCACATCGAGCTCCTGCCGGTCATGGAGCACCCCTACGACGGCTCGTGGGGCTACCAGGTCTCGGGCTACTTCGCGCCCACCGCCCGCTTCGGCTCGCCCGACGACTTCAAGTACTTCGTCGACAAGTGCCATCAGCGCGGCGTCGGCGTGCTCCTCGATTGGGTGCCCGCGCATTTCCCTCGGGACGCCGCCGCCCTCGGTCGGTTCGACGGAACCGCGCTCTTCGAGCACTGGGACCCGCGGCGTGGGGAGCACCGCCAGTGGGACACCTACGTCTTCGACTGGGGCCGCCCCCAGGTGAAGAACTTCCTCCTCGCGAGCGCGCTCTACTGGCTGAAGGAGTTCCACATCGACGGGCTCCGCGTCGACGCGGTGGCGAGCATGCTCTACCTGGACTACGGCGCGAGCCACCCGGGCGAGTGGGAGCCCAACAAGTTCGGCGGCCGCGAGAACCTCGAGGCCGTGGCGTTCGTTCGCGAGCTCTGCGAGACCGTTCGCGCGGAGGTGCCGGGCGCGATCGTATGCGCCGAGGAGTCCACCGCTTGGCCGGGCGTCACGCGGCCCGCGTACACAGGCGGCCTGGGCTTCGACCTGAAGTGGAACATGGGGTGGATGCACGACACGCTGAACTACTTCTCGCTCGACCCCATCTACCGGGCCTTCAACCACAACCTGATCACCTTCAGCCTCATGTACGCGTACAGCGAGCGCTACCTCCTGCCGCTGTCGCACGACGAGGTCGTCCACCTGAAGCGCGCGCTCCTCGACAAGATGCCGGGCGACATCTGGCAGAAGCGAGCGAACCTCCGCGCCCTCTTCGCGTTCATGTGGGGGCACCCTGGCAAGAAGCTGCTCTTCATGGGCGGCGAGATCGGTCAGTGGCGCGAGTGGAGCTTCGAGTCCGAGCTCGATTGGGCGGTGCTCGAAGACGCCGGGCACCGCGGGATCCAGTCGCTGGTTCGCGATCTGAACCGCCACTACGCGAGCACCCCGGCGATGTGGGAGCTGGACCACGAGCCCGCTGGCTTCCAGTGGATCGACGTGAACGACGCGCCGCAGTCGTGCGCCTCGTTCATCCGGTTCCCCGCCTCGAAGCTCGAAGGGCGGCGGACCGGGCGACACGTCGTCTGCGCGTGCAACTTCACCCCCGTCGTGCGCCACGGCTACCGCCTGGGCGTGCCGCGCGCGTGTGACTACCGGGAGGTCTTGAACACGGACGCGGCGGTCTACGGCGGCGGCAACGTTGGCAACCTCGGCGAGGTTCGAGTCGAGGGGCGCGCGAGCCACGGGTTCGCGCAGTCGATCTCGCTCACCCTGCCGCCGCTCGGCGTGATCTACCTCGCTCCGGTGGACGACGGCGAGCCGACCGAGGCTGAGCTCGCGGAGGAGACCGCGAGACGCGAGCGCGAGCGGGCCGCGGGAGCGACGACCGGAGCGGCCTCGTGATACGAAGGAGGGCGTGCGTCACAGCCCGTCCATGGAGGATGCCAAGTACGCCGTTCACACGCGCTCCTGCACGTTCCTCCTGAACGAAGAGGGCCTTTGCCATTTCATCGTGTCGCGCACCGGCATGGTTCCCCCGGACATCCGCGGCTGCGTCGGCTCGCAGTTCGTCGCGTGCCTCCACCCGGATCTCGAGGGTGGGCTCGCCGGGGAGCTCATCGTCGGCGCCTCGGCTCTCTTCGCCAAGCGTGAAGAGAGCGGGCGGATGGTCCTGATGCGCTCGGGCCCCATCGTCCACGTCGAGCTGCGCGACGGCGCGCACGTCGCGGTGCCGAGGTCGCTGTCCGACGCGGCCCTCGATCTCTCGGAGGGGCCGCCGCCTTCTCGTCCTCCGAGCGGCGCGCGCGGGGGCGACACCGTCCCGCCGCCCTCCGCCGGATCTGCGCACGACTATTTCTCCGCCGTTTCCGAGAGCACCGTGACGCTGACCGTTCCGCTCTACAACCCCGACGTGCAGCCGTTGCGCTCGCGCCGCGATTAGCGCGGTCGGCGGGACCGCTCCGGCGAAAAATGTGGTGTACTGGCGTCCCGTCCGGGACAAGATCCGGCGGCCCCCCTTATGACAGAGGTCCATCAGCCGCAGCAGCGGTACAGAGTCCTCGAGCGGCTCGCCTCCGGCGGTATGGCGGAGGTGTTCATCGCCGAGAGCGCCGGGATCGAGGGTTTCAAGAAGCGCGTCGCCATCAAGCGCGTCCTGCCCCACCTCTCGGAGAAGAAGCGCTTCATCTCGATGTTCCTCGACGAGGCGAGGCTCTCTGCCCAGCTCTCGCACTCGAACTGCGTCCAGGTCTTCGATATCGGCGTCGGCGACAACGCGTACTTCATCGTCATGGAGTACGTCGACGGCTCCGATCTCAAGGCCGTCATCGACTACCTGAAGAGCAACAACCGCGTCTTCCCCGTCGAGGCCGCGACGCTCATCGCCATCCGCATCTGCGAGGGGCTCACCTACGCGCACGAGCTGCAAGGGGGCGACGGCAAAGACCTGCACATCGTCCACCGCGACATGTCGCCTCCGAACGTGCTCATCACCAAACACGGCGAGGTGAAGATCGTGGACTTCGGCCTCGCCAAGGCGACGAGCCAGCTGGAGAAGAGCGAGCCCGGCATCATCAAGGGCAAGTTCAGCTACCTCGCGCCTGAGGCTGCGCTCGGGGGTGACGTCGACCTCCGCGCCGACATCTTCGCTGTCGGGATCATCTTGTGGGAGCTCCTGAGCGGAAAGCGCCTCTTCCTGGCCGACACCGACTTCGGGACCGTGAAGATGGTCCAGCAGGCCCAGGTGCCTGCGCTCCGGTCGATGCGGCCCGACGTGCCGGAGGAGCTGGACCGTATCCTCGCGCGCGCGCTCGCCAAAGATCCGAACGCGCGCTATCGGTCGGCCCGCGATCTCGGGCGCGATCTGACGGCGTGTTTGTACCGCCAAGGCAAGCCGGTCAGCTCCTTCGACATCGCCGAGCTCGTGCGCGGCGCGATGGCGCTGCGCAAGAAGAAGGCGCCGGACAAGACAAGCGTCATCGACAAGCTGATCGAGGAGGCCCTGTTCGAGTTCACCTCGCTGCAAGAAGGCGAGGAGGACGGCGGGGGCAAGAAGGGCGCCGACGCGAAGGAGGAGCCGCTCAAGCTCGGCTTCGAGGACATCGGCAAGTGGGCGGACGAGCTTTCGGTCGGCCACCAGAAGAAGAGCGAGGCCGAGTCGCAGATCCGCGCCAGCATCTACGCGGCCGAGCGCGAGATCGGCCTGGGGAACCTCGCGGCCCTCGAGGACGACGAGCCGCCCCGGAGCGGCGGCGGAGGAGGGGCCGGCCTGGCGCCGCCGGCCATCGCGCCGGCGCCGCTCGCGGCGAACCTCCCGGCACCCTCGAGCGGTCGGTCGATGGAGCCGGCGAGGAAGGGGACGTCGCCCGTCCTCTACGTGGTGCTCGTCCTGGTGCTCGCGGGCGGTATCGCCGGCGCGTGGTTCGGCGGCCTCATCCCGCACTGACGTCTTCGTGCAGACGTGCGCAACTCTGCACGTTCCGCCGTTTGAAGGCCCCGCTCGCGCAAGAAACATCGAGCGGGGCCGCGTCGAGCGGGTTGGGGTCCCGCTCGCCAAAAAAGCATCGAGCCGGTCGGGTGCCCGCTCGCAAAAAGCATCGAGCGGGTTGGGGTCCCCGCTCGGAAAAAGCATCGAGCGGGGCAGGCCCCGCTCGGAATGTCCCCATCAAGTTGTAGGCGCGATTGGGTTCGAACCAACGACCCCTACCGTGTCAAGGTAGTGCTCTACCACTGAGCTACGCGCCTGGGTGAGGCGGCGTTCTTAGTCGTCGATGTTCGGTCTGTCAAGCGGAGCGAATCACGCCGCCGCACGAAGCTTTCCGCGCGTGCGCTGCCGGATCAGCACCGCGACCACGTTGAGCGAGAACGTCAGCCCGAGCAGCACGAGCACGGTCCCGTAGAGCAGCGGCTTCGTCTTGTCGACGTCGGGGGACTGCGTCGCAAGCACATACACGTGGTAGCCGAGGTTCATGAACGGGTCGTTCAGGTACGCGGGGAGATAGGGGAGAAAATACGCTGCGCCCGTGAAGAGGATCGGCGCCACCTCGCCAGCTCCGCGGCTCACCGCGAGGATGCTGCCGGTCAGGATCCCGCCGAGCGCCTCGGGCAGGACGACGCGGACGATGGTCTGGAGCTTCGTCGCTCCGACGGCGAGGCTCGCGTCGCGTATCTCTCGGGGCACGGCTCGGAGGGCTTCCTCGGTCGCCACCACGATGACCGGGAGCGCCAGGACGGCCAGCGTCAGCGCAGCCCAGATCAAGGCAGGCTTGCCATACGTCGGCGCGCCCCCGAACCCGACCTCGTCGATCGCCGGCCCCAAGGTGGAGACGAAGAAGCCGAGCCCGAAGAGGCCGAACACGATCGAGGGGACGCCGGCCAGGTTCGCGATGCAGACGCGAACGAGCCGCGCGAGGAGCGAGCCAGGCGGGGCATATTCGGTGAGGTAGACCGCCGTGAGCACACCTGCCGGGACGGCGACGACCGTCATGAGGAGGGTCAGCGCGGCCGTTCCGAAGATGGCGGGGAAGATGCCGCCCTCGGTCAGGCCCTTCTCGGGTGCCTTGGTCAAGAAGGTCCAGGAGATCGCTCCCGCGCCTCCCAGGACGATCGTGCCCATGATGACCGCGAGCATGCCCAGGATGACGACGACCGCGCCTGCGCAGAGCGCCTTCGTGACCGTGTCGAGGACGACGCCGGGACGCCCGGCTAGCCGCTCACTCACGGATGCGGGGGCGGTCACTGGGACACCCCCAGCTTTCGGCGCATCGAGGCGACGATGCGCTCACCTCCCAGGTTGATCGCGAAGGTCGTGAGAAACAGGAGCGCACCGAGCATGAAGAGCACCGCGAAATGCGGGCTCCCCACCACGACCTCCCCGAGCTCCTGCGCGATCGTCGCGGTCAACGTGCGCGTCGAGGTGCCGAGCGAGGCGTCCAGGATCGCGGCGTTCCCCGTCGCGAGCACCACGATCATCGTCTCACCCACGGCTCGTCCGAAGCCGAGGGCCACAGCCGCCGCGATCCCTGGGCCAGCGGCCGGGATGATGACCCGGAGGACGGTCTGGGCCTTCGTCGATCCGAGCGCGATGGCCGCGGAGCGATACGACGTGGGCACGCTGCGCAGCGCGTCTTCGGAGACCGAGAAGACCACCGGGCAGACGGCGAACGCGAGCCCGGTCCCCGCGACGATGGAGTTGAGGCGGTGGTCGAGGCCGAGCGCCTCCTGGAGCCAGGACGCGAGCACGACGAGCGCGAAGAAGCCGACCACGACCGAGGGGATGCCGGCGAGGAGCTCGATCGCCGGCTTCACCAGCTCGCGTACCCGTGAGCTCGCGTACTCCGCCACGTAGACCGCCGCGCCGACGCTGAGCGGCACGGCGATGAGGAGGGAGACGAGCGTGACCTTCAGCGTGCCGACGAAGAGCGGCAACACGTTGTACTTCGGGATCTCACTGACGGGCTGCCACGCGCTCGAGCCGTCGTGCGATCGGAAGAGCCCGGTGAAGGTGATCTCCGCGCGGACCGTCGGATCGAAGAAGATCCCAAAAGCCTCCTTGCCGATGAACAGCAAGATCAAGAGGACGATCGCGACCGAGCCAGCCGCGACCGCGCGGATGGAGGCCTCGGCGACCCATTCGCCCCTGCTCGGCCTTCTTTGGAGGTTCATTGGGGAAGCGGGTAATAACCGACCTCTTCGATCACCTTCTGGCCCTCGGCTCCGGTGACGAACTCGATGAACCGCTTGGAAGTGCCTTTGGCGGGGCCGGCTGTGTAGAAAAGGAGCGAGCGCGCCAGCGGGTAGGTTCCGTCCTGCGCCGTCTGCGGCGAAGCCGCGATCGCCGGAGCGGAAGCGTCGCGCTTGACCTTCAGGGCCTTGATCCCCTCGAGGTAGGCAATCCCCCCGTACCCGATGCCGCGCGGGTCTCCTTTCACGGCAGCCGCCACCGCGCTCGTGCCGGCGAGGGTCTGGACGGTCTGGTCGAAGTCCGCGTTCCCGAGCACGTGCTCCTTGAAGTAGCCGTAGGTGCCCGAGCTGTTCTCGCGCCCGTACACGACGATCTTGTCCGCGCCGCCGCCCAGGTCGCTCCAGCTCGTCGTCTTGCCGGTGTAGACCTTCGCCAGGTCGGGGACCGAGATCTCCGAGATCGGGTTCTTCTCGTTGACGTAGACCGCGATCGCGTCGAGGGCGACCTTTGTCTCGACGGCCTCGGCGCCCCTCTTCTGCGCGAGGTCGGCTCGTTCCTTTTCCTTCATGGGCCGGCTCGCCTGACAGATGTCGGTGGTGCCGTTGATGAGCGCGGCGATTCCAGTCCCGGTCCCGCCGCCCGTGACCTGCACGGTCGCCCCGGGGTGAGCCTTCATGAACTCCTCCGCCCATCGTTGAGCGAGGATGACCATCGTGTCAGAGCCCTTCACCGCGATGGCGCCTTTGCCGGGCCCGAGCGTCGTGCCGTCGCCGCCGACCGGCTCCGTCCGGGTGCAGCCGATCAGAGACAAGACGAGAGCGGCGGCTGCCAGCCCTCCGGTCGAGCTCATCCGAATCGGCCCTCGACGTAGTCCTTCGTCTCCTTCTCGCGGGGGCTCGAGAAGATGACGCTCGTCTCGTCGATCTCGACGAGACGGCCGAGGTTGAAGAACCCGGTGCGCTGCGAGATGCGCAGCGCTTGTTGCATGTTGTGCGTGACGATGACGATCGTGAGCGAGCTCCGAAGCTCGAGCACGAGCTCCTCGAGCTTCGCGGTCGCGATCGGATCCAGGGCGCTCGCCGGCTCGTCCATCAGGAGCACGTCCGGCTCGACGGCAAGAGCGCGCGCGATGCAGAGCCTCTGCTGCTGGCCCCCCGAGAGGCCGAGCCCGGAGTCGTGCAGCCGGTCCTTCACCTCGTCCCAGAGCGCCGCCTGTCGGAGCGCCTTCTCGACGCGCCCTGCGATGTCGGCCTTGCCCATCGCGCCGGCGATGCGGAGACCGTACGCGACGTTCTCGAAGATGGACTTGGGGAACGGGTTGGACCTCTGGAAGACCATCCCGATCCGTCGCCGGACCATGACCGGGTCGACGCCGTGGGCGTAGATGTCCTGGCCTTCGAGCTCGATCCGGCCCGACGTCGTCGCCCCGTGGATCGTGTCGTTCATCCGATTCAGGGAGCGCAGGAACGTGCTCTTGCCGCAGCCGCTCGGGCCGATGAGGGCGAGGACCTCGTGGGCGTTCACGCCGAGCGAGACGTCCTTCACGGCGGGCCGCCCGCCGTAGGCGATCGTCACGCCCTCGGCGCGCATCTTCGTGTCGGTCCGCGCATCCTCCGCCGGGCGGTCGACCCCGCGCGCGAAGGGCAGCGCCGGGGCGCGGAGCGCATTCCTGGACAGGGCGGGGGAGGCTGCGATCACGATCCCGAGGATGGCCGCCTACTGGGGGAGCGCGGTGGCCGACTCGTGACGTTGTCGTGACGTCCCCCGCGACATTTCAGGCTGGCTCCCCTCCGGATCCCCAGGTAAGGCAGCTTTGCGGCCTGGTGCTGCAAAATCTCCCGATTCGTCATGGCGGCCCCCCAAGACAAGAAGAACGTTCGCGAGCTCCTCGGCTCCGAGCTCCTCAAGGACTCCACGATCATCGGCGCGCGCGCCGGCAGCCGCGTGTACGACCTGCACACGTCGGTTCCGGTCGAGCTCGGCCCTCAGCTGAAGCCGGTCAAGACGACCGACCCGGACGGGCTCTCGATGATCCGGCACTCGACCGCGCACGTCATGGCAGACGCGGTGCAGCGGCTGTTCCCCGGCACGAAGGTGACGTTTGGTCCCTCGACCGAGGCGGGCTTCTACTACGACTTCGAGAGCCCGAAGGGCGCGTTCAACGACGAGGACCTGGCGAAGATCGAAGACAAGATGCGGGAGATCGTCGCAGCGAAGCGTCCCTTCGTTCGCGAGGCCATCTCGCGGGACGCGGCGCGGGCGCTCTTCCAGAAGCTCGGCGAGACGTACAAGGCGGAGCACGTCGACCGTCTGCCCGAAGGCGAGGAGATCTCGCTCTACAAACACGGCTCGGCCAAGGGCGCCGCGCCGGGCCACGAAGAGGGCCAGTGGCTCGACCTCTGCGAGGGCCCGCACGTCCCGGACACCGGCTTCATCGGCGCGGTGAAGCTCACGAGCGTGGCCGGCGCGTATTGGCGCGGTGACGAGCGCAACCCGATGCTCCAGCGCGTCTACGGCACCTCGTTCTCGACGCAGAAGGAGCTCGACGAGCACCTGAAGCTCCTCGAGGAGGCGAAGGAGCGCGACCACCGGAAGCTCGGCAAGGAGCTCGAGCTCTTCATGTTCCACGAGTACGCGCCGGCGATGCCGTTCCTCTTGCCGCGCGGCGCGTTCGTCTACAACCGCCTCGTCTCCTTCATGCGCGAGCTCTACGTCGAGTTCGGCTACGAGGAGGTCATCACGCCCCAGGTGTTCGACAAGCGCCTCTTCCTGACGAGCGGGCATTTGCCGAACTACCGCGAGAACATGTACCTCCCGATGACGTCGGAGGTGCTCGACGAAGCGAAGATGGCGCTCCGAGTCGGCGTGCAGCACGCGCACGGAGACGGCTACGAGCACGCCGACAAGGTCCGTGACGACGCCGTCGTCTCCCACCTCGACGAGGTCGAGCGGCTCGGCCTCAAGCCCATGAACTGCCCGAGCCACTGCCTCATCTTCGGGCAGCGCAAGCGCAGCTACCGCGAGCTCCCCTGGCGCATGGCGGACTTCGGCCGCCTCCACCGCTACGAGCGCGGCGGCGTCGTCCACGGGCTGGCGCGCGTGCGCAGCTTCTGCCAGGACGACGCGCACATCTTCTGCCGCCCCGACCAGATGCAGGGCGAGATCTCGAGCTTCATCCAGCTGCTCTACGCGGTCTACAAGGCCTTCCGGTTCGATCGTGTCGACATCAAGCTCGCGACCCGCCCCGACAAACGCATCGGGACGGACGAGCAATGGGACGCGGCCGAGAAGGCCCTGGCCGACGCCTTGAACGAGGCCGGCCTCGCCTACGAGGTCGCGGAAGGGGAGGGCGCCTTCTACGGCCCCAAGCTCGAGTTCCACATCCTCGACGCGCTCAAGCGCTCCTGGCAGCTCGGCACGATCCAGGTCGACTACGCGCTGCCGGACCGGTTCGAGCTCGAGTTCGTCGGGACCGACGGCGTCGTGCACCGCCCCGTCATGCTCCACCGCGCCATCCTCGGCTCGCTCGAGCGCTTCCTCTCGGTCCTCATCGAGCACGTGGGTGGGGCCTTCCCGACCTGGCTCGCGCCGGAGCAGGCCGTCATCGTCACCGTCAGCGAGAAGCAGGAGACCTACGCGAAGGAGGTCGTCGGCTTCCTCGCCGAGAAGGGGCTCCGCGCTCGCGCAGATCTTTCGCCGGACAAGCTGGGCGCGAAGATCCGCTCGGCGCGCCTCCTGCGCGTGCCTTACGTCGTGGTCGTGGGCGACAAGGAGGCCGCAGGGCGTCAGGTCGCCCCGCGGTCGCGCGACCAGAACAAGGACCTGGGGGCGATGCCCCTCGAGTCGTTTGCGGAGCTCCTCCTGGGTGAGTCCCGGCCCCCCCGATGACTCTCCTCTTGCGAGCCCTCCGTACATCGTCTCTCATCCCGCTCCGCGGCCTGCCCGTGGCTCCCCCTTCGCTCGCGGAGGGGGCCAGGGGGAGGAACGTGCGGTCACGGGCTCGCCAGGGTGGCAAGCCCGTCATCTGTGTCTTCACCACAAACGTTTGAGGAGATCCCGAGCCCCACATGGCGATGCGACGCTTCGACCCCCGTGCACAGCAACGCGGACCGCAGATCCGTATCAACCAGCGAATCCGAGTCCCGGAAGTTCGTGTCATCGGGGATGACGGCGAAATGCTCGGGATCCTCGCCACGCACGAGGCCCTCAGGCGCGCGCAAGAGAAGGGGCTCGACCTCGTCGAGGTGAACCCGAAGGCGGAGCCGCCGGTCTGCAAGATCCTCGACTACGGCAAGTTCAAATACGACGAGAAGAAGAAGGCGCGCGAGACCCGCATCAAGACGGCCGCCTTCGACGTGAAAGAGGTCAAGCTCCGCCCGAAGACGGACGACCACGACCTCGACTTCAAGACCCGCGCCGCGCAGGCCTTCCTCGAGGCCGGTCACAAGGTGAAGTTCACCGTCCGCTTCCGGGGCCGTGAGATCACCCACCCGCAGGTCGCGCAGGGCCAGCTCGAGCGCATCGTTCAAAAGCTCGACGAGTTCGCCACGGTGGAGCTGCGGCCCTCCATGGAGCAGCGGACGATGACCCTGCTCATGGCGCCGCGCCCGGCGGTCATGCAGAAGGTCCAGCAGGCGCGCGCCGCCGCCGCCAAGGCGCTCCGACGAGAGGGCGGAAAGGCCGACCTCGAGCAACAGCAACGCGACGACGCGATCGCGAAGCTCGAGCAGCAGCTGGCCGATCAGGACGACGACGACGACGACGACGACGAGTGAGCGAGAGCCGCTCGGCGCGCGGGCGCCCGTGGCCGCTGCTACCCAGCGCGGCTCACGGGCGCTTCGTCATTGGGGTGCGATCACTCGACGGGACGAGGCGTCTTCGAGCGCACCGCCTCGGGCAATAGATACCCTCTTCATCCTGCTCGATCGCCTTGGCGCATTGGCCCTCGGCCTCGGGCGTCTCCCCGTCCAGACAACGTCGAGGGCCGCGCGAGAGCGTTATCACCTCGCCTGAGAAACCAAGAAACGTGCCACGGCCGGATCCGCGCGCCGCCCTGGCTTCCGGCCGAGCACGGTCCGAAACGCGCGGCAGCGCCGAGGCGTTGCGCGACGACCGAGCACGACGCGCCCCGGACCGGGGGAGGGCACGCGCCTCCAAATCAGCCCGGTCCTTGCCGACCCCGTGGATCTTGACTAGACAGCACGGCTCCCCGTGACCTCGATCATCCTCCAACCCTCCGAGCCTGGTGCTCCGGCTCCCGCGCCCGATCCTGGCGGCAGCGCCCCTCCCTCCGGTGGCGGCGGCCTTTTTGGCGGCGGCCTCGGCTCGATGCTGTTCCTGCTCCTGCCTGTCCTGCTCATCTTCTGGATGACGCGGAGCCAGAACAAGAAGCAGAAGGACCTCGAAGAGAGCCTGAAGGTCGGCGACCGCGTCGTCACGCGCGCCGGCATGATCGGCAAGGTCACGAAGCTCGGCGACAAGACTGCCGAGATCGAGATCGCCCCGGGCGTCTTCGTCGCCTTCCTCAAGACCGCGATCGAAGGCAAGGACGCCACCGATCCGAAGGCGGCCCCCGCCGACAAGAAAGCGGCTGACGCGAAGAAGGACGAGAAAGAAACGAAGGGGGCCAAGCCTTCTGCCGAGAAGGACAAGTCGTGATCTACGTCTACCTGAAGTACGGCCTCGCCGCGCTCGCGGTGGTGCTCGCGTTCGCCGCCTACGCGGTCAAGACCAAGCGCGGCCCGCTCGTTTGGGCCACCCTCAGCGCCGCCGTCGGCGCAGGCTGCGCCCACTACGAGGTGTTCTGGCTCGGCGCCGTCGCCACGTTGATGATCCCCTGGGCGCTCGTCACCGCGGGTGACTGGATCGACTCCGCCTGGCGGGCCAAGGTCGGCTTCTGCGTGTTCCTGCTCCTGGGCGCCGGCCTCTGTCTGTACCCCACGTACATGGACGAGCGGTTCGGCCGCCCGGAGGTCGACCCGAACCTCAGCCAGGAGCAGCAGGCCGAGCTCGAGGCGAACGCCAAGAGCGGCAAGCTCGGCGTCGGCCGCTTCGTTCGGGCGAACATCCCGTTCCGGCTCGTTCGAGGGCTCGACCTCAAGGGCGGCTTCCGTGTCGAGTACGCGGTCGACGTGCAGGAAGCGATCAAGGACAAGCGCGACCGCTACTTCGACGACCTGCGCACCCAGCTCGCGCGGACGCTCGGCATCACGAGCGAAGACTCCCTGCCGACGCTCGAGCAGCTCGCCAAGCTCGCCGAGCGCGTGAAGGTGACCAAGCCCCGCGACGACGTCACTCGAATCAACGTCGAGTTCGTCAGCGAGGAGGACGCGGCCAAGGCGAACAACGAGGCGTTCCTCGCGCGGTTCATGCAGGAGATGAACATCACGCGCGGTCAGGGGAAGGTGCTCGGCTTCCAGATCAAGGGCGAGGTCGTCGATCGCGTCCGGACGGACGCGGTGGGTCAGGCGAAGGAGAAGATCCATCGCCGGATCGACAGCCTCGGCGTGAAAGAGGTCTCCATCGCGCCCGGCGGCAGCGGCGAGGACATCGTCGTGGAGGTTCCAGGTGACGACCGCCGCGCCTTCGAGGAGATCAAGAGCATCATCAGCCAGACGGCTCGCCTCGAGTTCAAGATGCTCGACGACACCGCCGGCTTCTTCGACGAGATGGCGAACTCGCCGACGCCCGATCCGAAGCTCGCGGAGGAGGGCATCACGTTTCGCCTCGAAGACGCGCCGCTCGGGGCTGGCAAGACCGAGCCGCGCGCGTACGCCCTGCTCGCCAAAAAAGAGGGCGAGAAGATGGTGGACGCGAAGAAGCGCCTCGAGGCGTGGACGCGCTCGCTCCAGGTCCCCGATACCCACCAGATCGTCTTCGGCAAGGTCACCGAGTTCATCCCGGAGAAAAACGAGTTCGAAGAGGTCGGCTGGCGCACGTACTACGTGCAGTCGAACGCCGACGTCGTCGGCGACATGATCCGCGTAGCCCAGGCCGCGCGCGACCAGTCGGACGGCGGCGGGCTCGGCGGCTGGCAGGTCAGCCTCGAGTTCACGCCCATCGGCGCCGACCGCTTCGAGAAGGTCACTGGCGCGAACATCAACAAGCGCTTCGCCATCATCCTCGACGACGTCGTCGAGAGCGCCCCGGTCATCCAGGGCAAGATCGCCGGCGGCAGCGCCCGCATCACGATGGGCCGCAACAACCCCGAGCAGCAGTATCAGGACGCCAAGCGCCTCGAGCTCGTTATCAAGAGCGGCGCGCTCCCGGCGCCCATCTTCCACAAGAACGAGCAGGTCGTCGGTCCGCAGCTCGGCGCCGACGCGATCGAGCAGGGCGTTCGCGGCGCGGTGGTCGGCTCCGTCCTCGTGCTCGTCTTCATGGTGGTCATCTACTCGCGCGCCGGCTTCATCGCGAACCTCGCCGTCATCTTCAACCTGGTGATCCAGGTCGCGATCCTCGCGATGTTCGGCGCGTCCCTCACGCTACCCGGCATCGCCGGCCTGTCGCTCACGATCGGCATCGCGGTCGACGCGAACGTCCTCATCAACGAGCGCATCCGCGACGAGCTGCGCGCCGGCAAGAGCCCGCGCCAGGCGGTCGACATCGGCTATGACCGCGCGTTCTCCGCGATCATCGACGGCCACATGACGACGCTCATCTCGGGGCTCATCCTGTTCCAGTACGGGTCGGGCCCCATCAAAGGCTTCGCGGTCGCCCTCATCATTGGGATGGTCGCGAGCCTCTTCACCGGCGTGATCTGTACGCGCCTCATGTTCGACTACGCCGTCCGCTGGCGGAAGGTCAAGCAGCTCAGCCTCGGCTGAAGGGTGATCGAACGATGGTCTTTTTGGTCCTCTTCAAGCACGGCAAAGTCTACGACTTCATGGGGAAGAGGAAGGCGTTCTACCTTCTCTCCCTCTTCCTCATCGGCGGGGCCATCCTCTCGTTTTTCGTCCCCGGTCCGAAATGGGGGACGGACTTCAAAGGCGGCACCGAGGTCGTCGTTCAGTTCACGCAGCCCGTCGAGGCGAGCGCCGTCCGCGAGGCTGTGGAGCAGATCAAGGACGCGCAGGGGAAAACCGAGTTCAACTCGCCCGAGGTGGTGAGCGTCCCCAACAAGCCGAACGCATTCCTCATCCGCGTGCAGGAGGTGAGCGCGCTCTCGGAGGACGTGAAGACCTCCATCACGCGCGCCGTCTGCTTCTCGGAGTCGGATCGGCCCGCCGACTGCACCGAGCTGACGACTCCGACGGATCTGCGTTTCAGCCCCGGCGGCGACAAGGTCGTGGTGCGTTATGACCTCGGGCTCGAGAAGCTCGACGACGCGGCCCGAAAGGCCCGCAAGGACCAGGTCGTGGCGGACGTCACGCGGAGGGTCGAAGCGGTCCCCGGGATCAGCCTGTCGAAGACCGCCACCGCGGTCCAGCTCGTCAGCGAGCGTGACGGCAAGGTCGAGGTCCACCTCGCCTCCAAGGGCGACACCCTGATGGACGGCCTGCGCGGCAAGTTCGGTGCGGCCGTGCCGGACCACCCCGAGAGCGTCGAGTGGATCGGCCCCAAGGCCGGCGCGGAGCTCCGCGACATGGCGCTCAAGGCCATCGCCATCACGATGATCTTCGTCATGGCGTACATCGCGCTGCGGTTCGACTTGCGGTTCGCGCCAGGCGGCATCATCGCCCTCTTCCACGACGTCGTCATCGCGCTCGGCGCCATGTGCCTCACCGGCCGCGAGATCACGCTCACGACGGTCGCCGCCGTCCTCACCATCATGGGTTACTCGATCTCCGACACGGTCGTCGTCTACGACCGCGTCCGCGAGAACCTGGGTAAGTACCGCGGCAAGACCTTCCCGGAGCTCGTGAACCTCTCGGTCTCCGAGATGTTCGGCCGCACGATCATCACGAACCTGACCGTGCTGTTGTCTCTCACGGCGTTCCTCGTCTTCGGCACGCAGGTCATCAAGGACTTCGCGTTCGCCATGATCATCGGCGTGGGCGTCGGCACGTACTCCTCCATCTACATCGCCGCGCCGGTCACCGAGTTCGTCGACCGCCGCTTCTTCGCCGGCGGGATGCAGCGCGCCAAGAAGGTGACGCGGGTCCGGGCGCAGAAGAAGGCCGACGCGGTCGTTTGACCCTCGACGACCCGCCGATCGATCCAGGGCCGACGAGCGATCTCGTCGGCCCTCTGCGTGCCGCCTACGGGCTGAGCTACACGGCGGCGCAGCTCGTCCATCGGGCGGGCCGCGCGCCCGGCGACGAGACGGAGCGCTGGCTCGACCCGAAGCTCGCGCACCTCACGCCGCCCACCGACATGGCCGGTCGCGCGCCGGCGGCCGAGCGCATCGCCTCGGCCATCCGCCGCAAGGAGCGCATCTGCGTCTTCGGCGACTACGACTGCGACGGCATCACCGCGACCGCGGTCATGACGTCCGCCATCCGAGCGCTGGGTGGCGAGGCCGTGCCGCTCCTGGCGACGCGCACAGAGGGCGCCTACGGCCTCTCGGCGCCGGCGCTCGCGCGCGTGCGCGCGAGCGGCGCGGGCCTCGTGGTCACGTGCGACTGCGGCTCGAGCGATCACGAGCGCATCGACGAGGCGCGGCGGGCGGGCGTCGACACGATCGTCATCGACCACCACCTCGTCCCCAAGGAGACGCTGCCTGCCTTCGCCTTCCTGAACCCGCACAGGCCGGAGTGTGGCTTCTCGTTCAAGCACCTAGCCTCCTGCGGGCTGGCGCTGACGATGGCCGCCGCGCTCAGGCAAGAGCTCAAGGCGCAGCTCGATCTGCGGCCGCTCCTCGATCTCGTCGCGATCGGCACCATCGCGGACGTCGTGCCGCTCGTCGGGGACAACCGCGCGCTCACCCGCGCGGGGCTGCGCGTGCTCGCCTCCGGGGCCAGGCCGGGGCTCCGCGCCCTCGCGGGGCTGGCCAAGGTCGACCTGGCGGCGGGGGTCGGCGGGGAAGACGTGGCGTACCGGATCGCCCCGCGCATCAACGCGCCCGGCCGGCTCGGCGATCCGGACGAGGCGCTCGCCCTCTTGCTCAGCCGCGATCGAACCACGGCCGAGGGGCTGGCCGCGTCGATCGAGCAGACGCAGCTGCGGCGCCGGGCGGTGCAGGCCCAGATGGTCGAAGAGGCCATGGCGGACGTGGCCGAGCGCGGCATGGCGGAGCTGGGCGGGCTCGTGCTCGCCCGCGAGGCCTGGCACCCCGGCGTGGTCGGTATCGTCGCCGGCAAGGTCGCAGAGACCACCCTGAAGCCCACGATCGTGATCGCGATCGAGGGAAGCACCGGGCGCGGCTCGGTCCGCGGGCCGCGCGGCTTTCCGCTCTATGACGCGCTCGTCCAGTGCCGGGGGGAGCTCGTCGGCTTCGGCGGCCACCAGGCCGCCGCTGGCGTGCACGTCCGCGCCGACCGGATCGACGCGCTGCGGAGCGCGTGGGCCGACGCTTGCGCGACGATCAGCGCCGGGAGGACGTTCGAGAAGCTCGGCGAGCCCACGGCGCGGCTCGACCCGCGCGACGAGCCGGCGATGGTGTTGCGCGATCTCGAGCGGCTGGAGCCCTTCGGAGAGCAGAACCCGACGCCCGCGCTCCTCTGCGCCGGCGCGATCGTCCGTTCGGCGCGCGATCTCAAGGGGCACCTGAAGCTCGAGCTGGGCGTCGGCGAGCGAACGTTGACCAGCGTCGCGTTCGGGCGCGCCGAGCTCCTGCCGGCGGTCACCGGGCAAGTGGTGGACGCCGTCGGGTTCCTGCGGCGGAACACGTTCGCCGGGGGCGCGGAGCTCCACGTCCAGAAAATCTCGAGACCCCGCTGATCGGGCCGCTATTCTTCTTGCCCGCATGCCCCCGCTCGCCGAGCCGCTGATCCGATTCCGAGGCGTGAAGAAGGCCTTCGGCCCGAAGGTCATCTATCGCAACCTCGATCTGGAGGTCTATCCAGGCGAGACCATCACCATCATGGGCGGCTCGGGCGTGGGCAAGAGCGTCATGCTCAAGCTCCTCATCCGCCTGCTCGAGGCGGACGCCGGCTCCGTCACCTTCCACGGGGAAGAGATCACCCGGATGAACGAGCTCAAGGTGAGCCACGTCCGGCGGCGGATCGCCATGTTGTTCCAGGGCGCCGCGCTCTTCGACTCGATCAGCGTCGGCGAGAACGTGGAGTACGGCCTGCGGGAGCACTTCCGGCACGAGATGACGCCGGAGCAGATGCGAGAGCGCGCGCACTGGGCCCTCTCCCTCGTCGGGCTTCCCGGCATCGAAGCGATGCGCCCGGCGGATCTGTCCGGCGGCATGAAGAAACGCGTTGGCCTCGCGCGGGCCATCGCCGTTCAGCCGGAGGTGCTCCTCTACGACGAGCCGACTACCGGGCTGGACCCGATCAACACCGAGCGGATCAACCACCTGATCAACGGGCTCAAGAAGGCCATCGACGTCACGAGCATCGTCGTCACCCACGACATGAAGAGCGCCTTCAGCATCTCCGACCGCATGGCCATGGTCCACTCGGGGTCGATCATCCTGTGCGGAACGCCCGACGATTTCAGGAGGAGCACCGACCCGCGCGTACACGACTTCATCCACGGGATCGCCCCCGTGAACGAGGACGTCGCAACCCTGCTCCAGTCCTGATGAGGAGCAGCAATCTCCTCTTCATGGGGCTCGCGGTCGGCCCGCTCGCTGCTATCCTGGTCGCCTGATGAGCGTCTCGCGAGACATGAAGGTCGGCATCTTCGTGGTGCTCGGGCTTTTCTTCGCCGGGCTCGTCATCTTCCTCATCGGTGACGAGCGGCGGCTGTTCTCGAAGTCGGTCGAGTTCAAGACCACCTTCCTGGATGTGTCGGGGCTCAAGCCGGGCGCGCCCGTGCGCCTCGGCGGCATCGACATCGGGCAGGTGAGCTACGTCGGCTACGACAAGAAGAACGCCGAGGACCCCACGGTCTACGTGACGTTCTGGGTGTCGGACACGGAGAAGGGCCGCATTCGCCGGGACACCCGGGCGAAGATCGCGACGAAGGGTCTGCTCGGCGACAAGATGGTCGAGCTGACGATGGGCGGAAAAGAGGAAGCCGCCCCGCCGGGGACGGTGCTCGACGGCGAGGCCGCGGACGACATGATGGGTCGCGTCGGCGAGATGGCGGGCAAGGCGGAGATCGCGATCGACAACATCGCGAAGGCGACGAAGCCTCTCGGGGACGAGAAGCTCCATCGCGACATCCAGGGCACCGTCGCCAACATGAACCACATCCTGAACGAGGTCGCGCACGGTCAGGGTTACCCGACCAAGCTCCTCAGCGATCCGAAGGAAGCCGAGCGCATCAGCAAGGCGGTGGCGAGCCTCGAGCGCACCGCCCACGAGGCCGAAGGCCTGCTCCGCGACGCCCGACGGGTCTTCGCTCGGGTCGAGCAAGGGCCGGGCTTCGCACACGACATCATCTATGGCGACTCCCCGAAGGGGGTGACCGAGGTCGCCGCGGCGGCGAACGAGATCGCGCTGACGCTCAAGGGCGTCCGGGAGAGCGACAGCCTCGTGCACGACGCGCTCTACGGGGGCAAAGGGGACGGCGCGGAGGCGCTCAAGAACGTCACGGCGATCACGGCGGACGTCCGGGCGATCGTCTCGGACATGCGGGCCGGGAAGGGGACCGTCGGCGGCCTCCTGGTCGACCCGTCCGTCTACGAGGACCTGAAGGTCGTCCTCGGCAACGTCCAGCGGAACGACGTGCTCCGCGCGCTCGTCCGCTACTCGATCAAGCAGGACGAGAAGAAGCCGGACGTCACGGTCGCCCCGCCGCCCAAAGCCGTGAGCGCGGACAACAAGTAACCCGCCTCACAAGATCTCGATGATGACCTGCGCGTTCACCCGCGCGCCGCCTTCCGGGTAGGGGTAGGTCGGATCGAACTTGCCCTCCCACTCCACGCGGAGCTTCTTGCCGTCCGGGTAGAGCAGGTTGCGGAGGTTGCCGTCGAAGAGAATGTCCATCGCGGCGATCGTGTCGTTCTTGGGGAAGTTGCTCCCCGACGCGATGGGGGTGCGCGTGCCGTCGGGTTGCACGGCCTCGGCGAACACCTCGGTGATGAACGTGAGGTCCTTCGCGCCATCCGGGGCGTTGAGCATGATGCGCTCGAGGGTCGCCGCCTGATCCGGATCCGGCGCTTCGTCCAGGTTGTATTCGGACCACCCGTTGAAGCCGGGGCCAGCGTTCTTCCCGACCATGAAGAAGGCGTCGATCGTCTCCTCGCCAGCGAGAGCGGCACAGCCCGCCGCGCCGGACACGAGCGGCGCAATCGGCAAAGCGAGCAGGCCGCCCAGCAGGCCGCGGCGACCGGTCTCGCGTTGCCCGCGCACGGGCCGTTCCGGGACCAGGAGGGTTCGAAGCGGACGAAGGAGCGAGGGCATCTGCATCTTCCTAAACACTCTGGAGGGCGCCGCCATCGTCTGGGCCCCTCCTTTTGAGGAGCCCAGAGGTCGGCTTTCGTTCACTGGGCCGGTCTCGCCCTCTCGATAGGTTATGCCCCCTGGCCTTGCTTTCGATCGCCCAGCCTGCTTTTGTCCCGCCATGCCCACCTCGTTGGCCCAACGCCTCTCCGCCGTGGCGCCGAGCGCCACGCTCGCGATGGCGGCCAAGGCCGCCCAGCTGACCGCGCAGGGCGTCAAGGTCTACCCCTACAGCGTGGGGGAGCCGGACTTCCCCACACCGCCTCACGTCGTCGCAGCTGCCAAGGAGGCCCTGGACAAGGGGGCCACGCGGTACACCGCCGTGACCGGGACGCCGGACCTCAAGGCCGCCATCGTGGATGCGACCTTGCGCGACCGAAAGCACAAGATCGAGCCGAAGCAGATCACGGTCTCGGTCGGCGCCAAACACGCCCTCTTCAACCTCGCCTGTGCCCTCTACGAGCCCGGGGACGAGGTCATCATCCCCGCACCGTACTGGGTGAGCTACCCGGAGCAGGTCCGGCTCGTCGGGGCCACGCCGGTGATCGCGGAGACCAAAGAGGAGACCGGCTTCGTGCTCACGCCGGAGGAGCTCGAGCGGCGGGTCACGCCCCGGACCAAGGCGCTCATCCTCTGCACGCCGTCGAACCCGACCGGGGCGGCCTACTCGAAGGATGCCCTCCTCGCGCTCGCTGCGGTGCTGAAGAAGGGGGACTACTACGTCATCGTGGACGAGATCTACGGCGACCTCGTCTACGGCGGGTTCGAGCATTGCTCGCTCGCGGCGCTCGCACCGGACCTCGGCGAGCGCCTCATCGTGGTGGACGGCGTCAGCAAGACCTACGCGATGACCGGCTGGCGCATCGGTTGGAGCATCACTTCGCCTCGCGTTGCGGAGGCGCTCGCGACCATCCAGGGGCAGAGCACCACAAACCCCGCCGCGGTGGCCCAGGCCGCGGCTGCGGCTGCCCTCCGCGGCCCGCGCGAGAGCGTCGAGCAGATGCGGTCTGCCTTCGAGCGACGGCGCACCCTGATGGTGGAGGGGCTCCGGAAGGTGCCGGGCGTGAAGTGCCGGATGCCCGAGGGGGCCTTCTACGCCTTCGCGGACGTCCGCGGCCTGCTCGGTCTGCGCGACGGGGACAGCCGCCTCGAGACCGACGAACAGATCGCCATGTGGCTGCTCCGCGAGGCGCACGCCGCCACGGTCGCGGGCTCGCCCTTCGGTGCGCCTGGCTACCTGCGGTTCTCCTATGCCTGCTCCGAGGCGGACATCCAGGGCGGCCTCGCGGCGTTTGCGGCGGCGGTCGAGCGAGCGAAGAAGGCCTGAGTGTTCCAAGGTCTTGCGGGCCCGTTGTCCTTCGGGTAACAACGGGTCTCGTTCGGGCGCATAACTCAGCGGTAGAGTGCGACCTTCACACGGTCGAAGTCGCAGGTTCGAACCCTGCTGCGCCCACCAGACGAAGTTGCCGAGCGGGGCCCCAACCCCGCTCGATGCTATTTGAGCGAGCGGGCCCCCCCCGCTCGATGCTAGCGGTGGACGGGGGCTTGTTGCTTCACGCGCGCCTGGATGGCGCTGACGGCCTTGCCGAGGGCCATGCGGTTGCCCAGGCACGCGTAGCAGTCGCTCAGGCGGAACAGGCCGCAGCCCTTCTTCGACTGGAGCGGCGTGAGGTACTGGAGCGACCGGGCGTCGCCCAGCTTCTCCGCGTCGGCGAAGAGCTTCTGGCGCTCGCAGCCGCCCACGTCGCGGAGATCGAGCGCGACACGCAACGCGGGCGTGACGAGCTTTCTCACCGCCTCCGTCCGTGTGAGGTCGGTGGCTCGCGTTCGCACGTTCGCGGATACGCCCCGCGCGAGGGAGATCTCGAACAGCAGATCGGGGCCGGTGCTGCCCATCGACGACGCCATGATGTCGAGCGCGAGATCGCTCGTCGCCGGCTGCCCGCTCGCCCCGCGCTTGACGATCATCTGCAGCTCCGGATCGGTCGTCGCTTTCGGGTTCAGCTCGAAGATGCGTCTCGACATGACAACTGCGTCATGAAGTCCGTTCTTGCCGGCGCTGAGCGCCTTCGCGAGCTTGGTGAGGAGCTTCGGGTCTTTGGGGTATTTCTCCGCCAGCGCGCGGAGGGCGTCGACCGTGCTCGCGCGGTCGAGCTCCTCGTTCGGCGCGACGTCTCCGGGCAGGAGCGACGGCGCGGTGGGCGTGGCGCTCGCGCTCGCGCTCGCGCTGGGATCGGCCGACGCCGCCGTGCTCGCGCGCTTCGGGGCGTCGGTCTCGGGCGCGACCGCGCTCGACGAAGGGGAGGCGTCCGCCTGCTCGATCGCGGTCACGACCTGGGGATCACGCAGGAGGGGGAGGACGGCCACGGCGCCCACCACACAAAAAAGGCCGAGGCCCGCGAGCCCAGGCGCTTTGTCGAGCGACTTGAGCATCATCGCGGGCCTCTTCCTTTCTCGTGGTCGATCTCAGCCGTAGATGTCGTCGCCCCCGCTCGTCGGCTTGGGCGTCGGCGGCGGTGTCGGCGGCTTCTCTTGCGTCGGCTTGGGCGTCGGCGGCGGCGTCGGCGGCTTCTCTTGCGTCGGCTTGGGCGTCGGCGGGGCCGTGGGCTTGGGCTCCGCGGTGGGCTTGGGCTCCGCCGTCGCCTTGGGCTCGGCCGTGGGCTTGGGCTCCGCGGTGGGCTCGGCCGTCGGCTCTGCCGTCGGGGCCGTCGACGTTGCGGGCGCGGCGGTCGTGGCGGCCGTCTGCGCAGCCGTGGCGGTCTGCGTCGGCGTCGCCGTGACGGCGGTCGTGGGAGCCGCCGTGGGCTTGGCGCTCGGCTCGGTGGTGGGCTGCTCGGGGCCCTTCAAGAGGAAGTAGCCGACGCCGGCGACGACCGCCGCGGCGAGGAGCAAGAGGACGATCTTGCCGCTGCCCTTCGACTCCTCTTCCGCTTCGATCTTCGCAGAGACGGGCTCTCGAGCCGACGCAGGGCGAACGGAGTCGACCTTCTTGGGCTCGGGCTTGGGCTCCGCCTTGGCGACGGGCTTCGCTTCGGGCTTGGGCTCGGGCTTCGGCTTCGGCTCCGCGTCCGCCTTCTTGGCCTCGGGCTCGGGCTTCGCCTCCCCCTTGGCGATCGGCTTCTCCTCGACGACCTCTTCCTTGGGCTCGGGCTTGGGCTCCGGCTCCTTGGCCTTCTTCGGCTCGGGCGCGCCGATCTCGTCGAGCGTCCCGCCCGCCTCGTTGAGCGCCTGCTGGAGCAGCTCCGCAGCCTGCTTCATCACGGTGCGCTCCTCCGGCGGCCGCATGTCGGCCTCGCCGGCCGCGGCCTTCGGGAAGAACCCGCCATCCCCTGCGTCGTCGGTCGGGGGTGGGGGAGCGGGCGGCGGCGCCTTCTCGGGCGCACCGATCGCGCCCAGGCCCAACATCGTCGAGGCGCGCTTCTCCGTCTTCACCGCGGCGCGGACCGGCTCCTTTGCGGCGGCCTCCGGGGGCACGCTCTCGGCACCGTTGCCGGCGCCGTCTGCGCCGCGATCGAAGGTGCTCGGCTTGCCGCCTTGTTTCTCGACGAGCCGCGTGATCACGCCCTTCGATTTGTCGTCGATCTTGATGAACTTCACGCCCATGCCTGCGGGCGACTCGGGCGCGGCCTGGTCGGGCTCGCGCTTCCATACGACCCGGCCGACACCGGCGAGCACCGATTGCTCGTCGGCGATTCGAATCTCGAATTTGAGAAGGGTGCCAGGCGGAAAGGGCGAAGGCGTCTTGATGTAGATACCCCCGCGGCTCACGTCCTGAGCGTGATGCTCGATGAACTCATCGACTGTTGCGCTCTTGTAGCGCACGGTCATGCTGAGCACTTTGGCGCGCGGGTCCTTGCGAGTGTCCTGAGCCATCCGGTCTCCGATACCTCTTCGCCGCGAAGGGGCGAAGCCGAGGTAGCATCGATGGTACTTGGCGGTTACCTGCCAGGTAAAGTAGCCATGTTGCGTCAGGACGGTCCGCCGATTGTTCCCACGATGGGAGCGCCGCGCGAGACCGCGCCTTTCCCCCCATCGATGCGAGTCCGGGATCACTTCAGGGCGCACGGCCGAAGGAACGTGAACCTTCCGGCCAGCGTGCGTGACGAGTACCGAACCATCCTCGAGGAGGCGCGCATCCGGAACCTCGGGTTGGGCGGCGCTTGCCTGGAGCTACCGCCATTTTCCCCGGTGGAGTCGGCGCTCTTTCGGGTGGAAGCCACCCTGATCGTGGAGGTCACGGCGCCGAGCCTCTGGGACCCTCTCGTGCTTCGAGCCCGCATAGCGTGGGCGCGCAAGGCCATGCCCGACCGCCCGGCGCGCGCCGGCGTTCGATTCGAGCACCAGGAGCAGGGGAGCCTCTTTGCCCTGTTTCAGTTGCTTGGGGCGCAGGCGTTCGACGCCGGCTGAGGGCGGTGCTGGCTGGATAGGGCGTCGTCGGCGTCCGTAGAACCCGCTTCCGCGGCCTCGAGCACCAGCCGGCGTCTCGCCTTTGTCAGCAGATTGCTAGAACGCGACGACGGGGCTGATCGACGGCGCGATCACGAAGCCGACCGTCGGGAAGAGCACCATGAACTTGATGTCGGCAGAGAGACCGAAGTTGTCGACGAACATGTAGGTCGCGCCGCCGCCGAAGCTCGCGAAGGTGAGGCCGGTGAGCTGGTAGGCGTTGACCTTTGTCTCACCCGGGCACTTCGCGTTGTCGCCCGGATCGGTCGCGGTGGTGTTGCAGACCGTCACGGGGACGCTCGCGTTCACCTGCCCGCCGCCGAAGCCGATGAAGGCGTGGGGCGCGAAGTCGCCTCCCTGCATCGACGGGTTCATGAAGCGGAGCTGCACGCGACCCTCGCCGTGGAACGGGAGGAACGAGTTGCCCTTCGGGAATTTCGGATCGTCGCCCTTCTCTTCGTTGGGTCCGGCGTCCGAGAGCTGCGGACCGCCGAAGGCGTAGCCGACCCGGGCGCCGATGCCGAGGCCGACCGAGTCGAAGTCGAACTCGTAGTCGTAGCCGAGGAGGATGCGGGCACCGCCGAGCGCGAGCCCGCCGCTGATGCCGTTGGTGCCCTTCACGTCACCGGGAGTTCCGTAGAACTGGTCGTCGGTGCCGTCCTTCGTGCAGACGTAGGTGGCGCTGCTGCCCTTGGAGCAGACGTCCTCCGCCGAGCCGATGTACGCGAGGTCGATCTGCCCACCGAGGCTGATGTAGTGGTGCGCTCCCTTGGTGCTCCAAGGTTTGTCGCCAGCCTTCGAGGGGTCCTCCTCGCCGCCCGGCGTGCAGACGCCGTTGAGGCAGACGAGGCCCGACATGCACTCGCTCGTCGCGTCGCAGCTGCGGCCCTCTTCCTTGTCGCCGCGAGCGGTGTCGCCCTTGCAGCCGGGGAGGCCTGGCGGGCAGTCCGATGCGATGACGCACTTCTTGGGCGGGTCTTGCCCGGGCAAGCTGGGCTTCTCGCCGCTGATCTTGTTCTTGATGCGGACCTTGAACGGGTTCTTCAGTGAGCCCGCGGTGGCCACCGGCGTTCCGCCGGCATCGGTCCCGATGATGTAGTACTTCAGCTCGCCCGTGGTGGTGACCGCGTCGCAGGGGATGACGCCGCCGAAGCCGCCATCCATCTTCTCGAGGTTCAGCGACTCCCACTTCGAGCCGCCGTAAGGCTTGAAGCGCACGATGACTTTCTCGGCGCCGAGCTCATCGGGGATCTCCGCGAACACGGGAACCGGCGTGTTGACCGCCTGCTCTTCGGGGGGCGTGTGGTTGAAGTCACCGGAGGGACCAGCAGGCTTCTCGCCGCCTTCGCCCTTTCCGCCTTCGCCACCCTCACCGCCCTCGCCACCTTCGCCGCCTTCACCGGAGCCGCCCGCCTCGGCCTTGGCCTCTTTGTACTTCGCCTCGAGCTCGGGCGGGTTCAGACCTTCGATCAGCTTGGCGTTCGGGTCCGCCTTGAGCGCGTTGACGAGATCCTCTTTCGCCGCGTCGAGCTTCTTCTGGCCGACGCCGTGCACCGTCGCCAGGGCGACGTGGATCTTGCCGACGACCTCGGGGGAGCACTGGTCCTTCCCGCAGGTCTTCAGCGCCTTCTTCAGGTTGGCCTCGGCCTTTTCGAAGTCGAGGTTGAGGTAGTCCTCGTCGAGCGCTTGGGTGACGAGCTTGCTCGCTTCCTTGTCCTTCTTGCCGGCGGCGTCAGCGTACTGCGAGCCGAGCAGCGTGGTGGCGACGAGGGTGAGCGTTATCCAGATCTTCTGAGGTCTCGAAGCCACGAGCTTCCTCCGGGGCGCGACGGGGCTGAACCGGCTCGTCACGCGACGGCAGCGGTTCGGCCCCGGCAGAGCTACAAGTTTTCGCCCCTGACTGCAATAGGACTTACAGCTACAGACGTCGGAACACGCCGACCACGACGCCGAGCAACATCGTCGGCTTGAAGTCGGAGGCGCGGACGAGGATGGGGGCCATCGACCCGTTCGCGGGTTGGAACCGCACGTAGTCCTTCTCGGGGAAGTAGTACTTCACCGTGGCCTCGTCCCCGATGAGGGCGCAGACGATCTCGCCACGCGCGGCCGTCGTCTGCTTGCGGACGAAGATCGTGTCGCCGGAGAAGATGCCCGCGTCGATCATCGAGTCGCCCTGGACCCGGAGCGCGAACACGTCCCGGCCGCCACGGACCATGTCGCGGTCGATGCGCAGCGTCTCCTCGACGTTCTCTTGGGCGAGGATGGGGGCACCCGCGGCGATGCGGCCGAGGAGCGGGATCTCCACCATGCTCGAGTCGTCGTTGGCGGCGCGCACGTCCGTGCCGGTGTCGTTGCCGGGCTCGGCGTCGAGACCTGCGGGCAGGTTGATTGGCCGAAGCGCTCGGCTCTTCATGTCCTCGCGCGTGAGGTAGCCCTTCCGCTCGAGCGCGCGGAGGTGGTCGTTCACCCCGTTCGTGGATCGAATCCCCATGTGAGCGCCGATCTCCCGGAGCGTGGGCGGATAGCCTCGCGTGGTGATCGAGTCGCGGATGTACTTGAGGACTTGCTGCTGGCGGTCGGTGAGCCCCTGCATGGTCCGCCAAGGCTACTGAACGTGTGAGAGCCAGTCAAATTCGGTGCAGTTACGGGATCATCTTTTCTTTTTGCTCGCCGAATTCCTCAAGGAAATCGATCTTGTACGAGGGGCGCTCCACAGGCTGTCCAGACCGGCAAAAGCGGTCAGTCGAGGGAATGTGCGCAGTGCTTTCTGCGCACGGGTCGCGCCCGTGGGCTCGCTGATCGATCAGCGTCGCGTCTGCTGGAGGATGACACGAAGCTCGTCCTGATCGCCCGAGGCGAGGAACGCCTCGTCGAGCGAGATCGCTTGGCGAAGAACGAGCGACCCGAGCGATTGATTCATCGTCTGCATGCCGCTGCCGGACTGGCCGACCTGCATCTGCGAGTAGATCTGGTGGAGCTTGTCCTCGCGGATGAGGTTCCGAATGGCCGGGTTGGGCACCATGATCTCCATCGCGAGCACGCGGCCCGAGCCGGTGGCGCGGGGCAGGAGCTGCTGCGAGAAGATCGCGACGAGACCCATCGAGAGCTGCACGCGGACCTGCTGCTGCTGGTGCGGCGGGAACACGTCGATGATGCGCGTGATGGAGGAGATGGCCGAGTTGGTGTGGAGCGTGCCGAAGACCAGGTGCCCGGTCTCGGCGATGGTGAGGGCCGCCGAGACCGTCTCCTGGTCGCGCATTTCGCCGATGAGCACGACGTCGGGGTCCTGACGGAGGGCGTGTTTGAGCGCGTCCTTGAAGCCGTGTGTGTCCGCGCCGATCTCGCGCTGGTTGACGATGGCGAGCTTGTGATCGTGCACGAACTCGATCGGGTCCTCGATCGTGAGGATGTGGACGCGCTGCTCCGAGTTGATCTTGTCGATCATGCTCGCGAGCGTCGTGCTCTTGCCCGAGCCGGTCGCGCCTGTGACGAGGACGAGGCCGCGGGGCTTCTTGGCGATGTCCTGCGCGATGGGCGGCAGACCGAGCTCCTCGAAGCTCAGGATCTTGTGTGGGATCCGCCGGAAGGCGGCGGCCACGCTGCCGCGCTGGACGAACACGTTCCCGCGGAAGCGCGAGAGGTTCGGGACGCCGAAGGAGAAGTCGAGCTCGCTCGTCTTCTCGAACTTGATCTTCTGCTCTTCCGTGAGGATCGAGTAGACGAGCTGCTTCACCTCCACGTTCTTCAGCGGAGGCAGCTTCAGCGGGAAGACGCTCCCGTCGATGCGCAGAAGCGGCGCCGTGCCCGTCGTCAGGTGGAGGTCGCTGGCGCCCTTCTCGACCACGGCCTGCAGCAGCTGGAGGATGGAGAACTTGAGGCTGTCGTTTGCGGCTTGGGTCATGGCTCTTCTCCCCCTCTCCCTCGAGGAGAGGGGGCCGGGGGGTGAGGGAGATGCGGCAATAACAAGTTCGTCATCGGAATCTTCTGCCCACCCTCACTTCCTCGATCGCACGTTCGCCTAATCGCCCATCGTCACGCGTCCGACCTCCTCCATGGTCGTCGTGCCTGCGATGATCTTCTCGATGCCCGCTGCGCGGAGGGTCTTCATGCCGCTCTTGATCGCCGCGGTCTTCAGCTCGGCGGTGGACGCGCCCTGGAGCACCATCTCCTTGAGGCTCTCGGTGAACTTCATGACCTCGTAGAGCGCCACGCGGCCCTTGTATCCGGAGCCGTTGCAGTTCTTGCAACCCGCGCCGCGGAGCAGCTGCTGCACCTGCGCCTGCTGCTCGCTGAAGCCGAAGTCGCGCATCTGCTCGGGCTCCGGCCGGAAGGGGGCCCGACAATCGAGGCAGACCTTGCGAGCGAGGCGCTGGGCGAGCACGAGGTTGACCGACGCCGTGATGAGGAATGGCTCGACGCCCATGTTGAGGAGGCGCGAGATCGTGCTGGGCGCGTCGTTCGTGTGGAGCGTCGAGAGAACCAAGTGGCCGGTGAGGGCCGCCTTCACCGCGATCTCGGCGGTCTCGAAGTCGCGGATCTCGCCGACCATGATGATGTCCGGGTCTTGCCGGAGGAAGGATCGCAGCGAGGCGGCGAAGTTGAGCCCGATCTCGTCGTGCATCTGCACCTGGTTGATCCCGGGGAGGTTGTATTCGACCGGGTCTTCCGCGGTGGAGATGTTCACGTCGGTCTGGTTCAGCTCCGAGAGCGCCGAGTAGAGCGTCGTCGTCTTGCCCGACCCGGTGGGACCTGTGACGAGCACCATGCCCCAGGGCTGCCCGATGGCCCATTTGAAGTCGGTGAGCGGCCCCACGTCGAACCCGAGCTTCGTCATGTCGAGCTGCAGGTTCGACTTGTCGAGCAGACGCATGACGATCTTCTCGCCCCAGATCGTCGGCAAGACGCTCACGCGGAAGTCCATCTCTTTGCCGCCGCCGAGCTTCAGCTTGATGCGCCCGTCTTGCGGCAAGCGGCGCTCGGCGATGTCGAGCGAGGCCATGATCTTGAGGCGCGAGGCGATGGCTGCCTTCCACTTCAGCGGCGGCTCCATCTCGTCGAGGAGCACGCCATCGATGCGGTAACGGATGCGGAGCTTGCGCTCGTAGGGTTCGACGTGGATGTCGCTCGCGCCCTTCTTGATGGCGTTGAGCAGGAGGGCGTTCACGAGGCGGACGACCGGCGCGTCCTCGGCGGCCTTCTCGAGCTCGCTCGCGTTGAAGTCGTCGTCGTCGACGCCGAAGTCGACCTCCTCGTCTCCGAACTCCTTGATGATGTCGTCGTAGGCGTTGGCGCCCAGGTTGTAGCCGCGCTCGATGGCGCCCGTGATGGCCGTCTCGGACGCGACGACGGGCTCGACGTTGAAGCCCGTCAGGAACTTGATGTCGTCGATGGCGTGGAGGTTCGTCGGGTCGCCCATCGCGACGATGAGCGCATTGCCCGAGCGCGACAGCGGGATGCACTTGTGCTTGTCGCAGACCTCCTTCGAGACGAGCTTGAGCACGTTCGGGTCGAGCTCGTACTCGTCGAGGTTGACCGCTGGGACTCGGTACTGGGCCGAGAGGAAGTTCGTGATCTCGCCGTCGGAGATGTACCCGAGCTTCGCCAGCGTGTAGCCGAGGTTGGACCCCGACTTGCGCTGTTCGTCCTGAGCCTGTCGGAGCTGTTGGAGGCTGATGAGCTTCTCTCGAACGAGGAGCTCGCCGAGTCGGTTGCCGCTGGCCATGCTGCGCTCATCGTCCGATGCCCGGGCGCACACAGTCAACGGCTTGCCGGAGTAGGGTGCTTTCGCACACTCTAGGAAGGTCATGGGCCTCTGGGACCGGATCCGCGGCCTCGGGAAAGACGGGTACCGCGCTCGAGCTGCCAAGAAGCTCGAGACGTCGGGGGATCTGGCGGGGGCCGCGCGCGCCTACCTGGAGGCGGAGGTGCCGGACGAAGCGGCTCGCGTGCTGCTGCTCAGGGCCGACGCCGAGCCCAGCCTGGAGCGTCGCGTCGCGCTCTTCGAGCAGGCCGCCGCGACGGCCGCGGACCCAGAGCTCGCGCGGATGGCCCGGGCTCGCAAGGCGAGGCTCGCTTACGATCTGGTGCGATCGCACGGGACGCTCGCTCGGAGCGAGCTCTTGCGAGCGGCGGGAGATCTCGAGGGAGCGGGCGAGCACGAGCTCGCGGCCGAGGCCTACCGCGCGATCGGCGACACGGAGGGCGAGGTGCGCGCCCTCACCGCGGCGGGCGCGATCGACAAGCTCGAAGAGAGGCTGCGCAGCGACGCGGCGGCCTCGAAGGTCGAGCAAGACCGCACCCTCGCGATCCGTCGAGCCGCCGACCTCGATCGCGGCGGCGAGCGCCGCGCCGCGCTCCGCGTCGCCGAAGGCGCCTTGCGCGCCGGACCGGACGAGCGCCTGGAGGACCTGGTCCGCGTCATCCGGCATCGCCTGGTGCGGGGCCCGACGTGTGCCTTCTCGATCGACGGCGAGCCCACGCTCGTCGCGTTCGGAGGCCGGGTGACGATCGGGCGCGGCGAGGCGACCGTCGTGGTCGCCTCGCGCTCGGTCAGCCGCGAGCACGTCGCGGTCCGCAGCGACCCGGCGGGCGCCGTCGTGGAGGACCTCGGCACCCGCAACGGGACGTTCCTGGCGGGCGCGCGCCTCGCCGGGCCCGTGCCCGTCGGCGAGGGGGTCTCGCTCGTCCTCGGCTCGGACCTGCCCTGCCGCGTCGAGCCACATCAGGACGGTGGTGTCATGATTTCGGTCGCCGGAGAGCGGTTCCGCGCGCCGCTTGGCCCGCTCCGTGTCGCCGGGTGGAGCGTCGATGTGGAGCGCGGCGAGGAAGGCGAGACCTTCGTCGTGCTCGAGAGCACCGCAGCGTCCCCGGCGTTCCTCGCGGACCTCGTCGCCCCCGCGCGCATCGAGCTCGCGGTCGGCGACCGCGTCTCGCGAGAGCGGGGCGGGCCGGCTTCGCTCGTCGTGGAGGCGACGCCCACATGAGCTTCTGGCAGCGCCTGAAGGACCGCCTCGGCGGGCGCGACGCGGAGGAGGCCGCGCCCGAGGCGCCAGCGGCGCCGGCCGAGGCAGCGCCGGTGTCCCCGGCGCTGCCCGCTCCAGCCGAGCCCCGCCGCGTGTTCGGAGGCGCTGGAGGGGAAGCCGCCGCGCTCGAGCTCCTGGCGCGGGTGCGGGGGACGCCCGAAGAGACCGAGGCCCTCGCCGCCATCGTCGGGAGCCCGGAGCCGCTCGCGGACTCGGTCAGGCTCGCCGTCGCGGAGCTCTTCGTGCTTCGAGGCCAGGAGCCGCGGGCGCTCGACATCCTCGCCGGCGCGCGTTCGTCAGCCGCCCTGATGATGCAAGCCGATCTGCACGCTGCGAGCGGTGACCTCGCGCGCGCGCTCGGCGCGGTGGAGCGGGTCCTCGCCAAGGCGATCGACACGCCGGGAGCGATGGAGCGGCGCGAGCGATGGGCCTCTACCCTTGGGTTCCGCGTGCGACCCGCCGCCAAACACGACGAGGCGACGATGGTGGCGGCGGCACCTTCGGGGGTCCCGTTCACGATCCTCCGCGAGGTCGCGCGCGGCGGCGCCGGCGCCGTGTACGAAGCGACGGACGAGCTCTTGGGTCGTCGCGTGGCCTTCAAGGTCTACCACGGCGAATCGGGCGCTCGCGGCGCGATCGAGCGCGAGATCCGCCTGGCGTCGAGGCTCTCGGGCAGCGGCGTGGTGCACGTGCTCGACGCCGCGCCGGAGCGCGGCTGGGTCGCGCTCGAGTGGGCGCCGCTCGGAAGCCTGAAGGACCTCTTGCGCGCCGGCCGGCGTGACGTGCTCGAGCCCGTCGAGAGCTGGGCTCGCCCGCTCGCGGAGGCGCTGCGCCGCATCCACCGAGCCGGCTTCGTCCACTCGGACGTCAAGCCGGCGAACGTGCTCTTCAAGGCGAGGGGCGAGCCTCTCCTGGCCGACTTCGGGATCGCTCGAGCGATCGGCGCAGACGGAGGAGGAGGAAGCGCCGGTTACCTGTCGCCCGAGCGGTTGGCCGGCGCGCCCGCTTCGCCGAAGGACGACGTGTACGGGTACGGCCGCGCCCTCGAGGATGCCCTCGACGCGCTCGGAGAGTCCCAGCCATCCCTGGGCGCGCTCGTCGCGCGGTGTCTGGCGCCCGCTGTCGAGCGTCCCGACGATGGTGACGCCCTCTGCGCCCTGTTCGCCGGATCGATCACGCGAGGGTAGGTCGCAGCCGGCACGTTTCCGACCCGGCTCGAGGCCATGAGCTCCGGCTCACGGCCTCCGAAGCGCAGGCAAGCGGGGTCGGGGCCCCGCGCGCAGGGCGGATGGCGGAGCCGCGCAACTTCAAGCGCGACAGCGCTTGATTGAAGGCTAGTATGCGCCGCGAACCGGAGTGGACGGATGGTCATGATTCTCTCCCGAGCAAAAGCCCTTTTTCTCACCGCGCTCCTCGCGAGCGCGACGGCCGCGTGCAGCAACAAGTGTGATGAGCTCGCCACGGAGCGCGCCAAATGCGCCCAAACGGGGGAGGGAGGCGGAAGCGCGGCGACGGAGGACGACTGCTCGGACGCGGAGGACAAGTGCGCGGGTTGTCTCCTCGAGTCCAACGAGGATCTCTGCGATCCGCAGGGGGATCTGGCCGCTCGCACGGCCTGCATCGCCGAGTGCGAGGACGTCACGCCATGAGGGTCTGGCTCGCGTGCGCCGCGGCGCTCGTCGCCCTCGTGGCGTGGGGCTGCGCCACCCGATGTGACGACCTCGTGGACGAGCTCGCCGCGTGCCCGGCCGCCGGTCAAGGCGGCTCCGCGGGCGGAGACACCGGGGACGAGTGCACCGACGTGGAGGCCAACTGCGCAGACTGCCTCCTCGCCTCGGGGAAGAGCCTCTGCGACGCGAAGGGCTACGGCGAGGCTGCCGCTTCGTGCGCCGCCGACTGCCCGCCCTGACCTCCGTCGTCCTGTCGCTCCGAGCGGGGCCGCCCCTGCTCAGGGACTCCGAAAAGGTCCCCAAGAGTCCTGTGGCGCCGCGGGACCTCGATCGTCTACGTTCCTTGCCCATGCGAGCGGTCCGAGCCATCGTCATCGCCGGCATCTCCTTCTTCGCGGCCGGCTGCGACAACGTCTGCGACGAGGTCGCCGAAGAGGCGGAGGCCAGCGGCTGCGCCCAAGGGCTGCCCGAAGATGATGACCAGGGTGTCACGGAAGCGCAGTCCGAGTGCTCGGGGCAGCGCGAGCAGTACGCCGAGTGCCTCCTCGATTTCACCGACAACGTCTGCTTCATCTCGGCGGAGGAGGCACAGTCGGTGGAGGCCTGCATGAACGGCGGGGAGAGCTAGGTTTGGCCGAACGCGGCGCCGACCCGAACAGGACCATGCCCGTCCGCATCGCGTTTCTCGCGTGCACCGCCCAAACGTCGGAGATCCGTGGCGGGCAGGGCATGCTCGACGCGGACGCGGTGCGCGAGCGCCTCGGCCAGCCCGACGCCGCGTTCATCCTGTACGACGTCGACCCCCGCGACGATCTCGCGGCGCAGATCGAGGAGCGCCTCGCCGACACGCAGCCGCCGGCCGACGAGGTGCTCCTGTACGTCTCGGCCCGAGCGATGCGAGCCGACGGGGAGCTCCTCCTCCTGCTCGACACCGAGCACCCGGACACCGGTGACGCCCTCGCGGACATCCTCGCTGCCCTCCGGGATGGCGTCGAGGGGCCGGTCGTCGCCGTGCTCGATCTCCGCATCGATCCCGGGACCGACGAGCTCGAGCCGATGGAGGTCGCGAGGCTCGCTCGCGCTGCGCAGAAGGCGAGCGAGACGGAGCTCCTGGTCGGAGTCCGCCGGTGCTCGCAGGCCGCCGAGCTCGACGCGCCGGCTTGCTCGCCGTTCACCCGCGCGATGCTCGAAGCGCTGGACGGCGCCGACCCACGCACGGGCCTCACGGCGGCCGCGCTCTACGAGACCGTCCGCGAGAGCGGGCACGTCCTCGGCGCGGTGCCCGCCATGGCCTACGGCGGGCTCGATGTCTCGTTCGTGGTGCTCGAAGGTGACGGCGGCGAGCTCACCGCCGAGCCGGCAGCCGTGGAGGCCGAGCCTCAACCCTCACCGGAGCCGCCGCCGGCAGTGGAGGCCGAGCCTCAACCCTCACCGGAGCCGCCGCCGGTCGCCGCCGAGCCGGAGCCCTCCTCCGCCGAGCCCTCCGCTGCCGAGCAGCCGGTCGCCGGGCAGCCGGTCGCCGAGGTCGCGCCTCCTCCGGCGCCGGACGTCCCTCCTGCCGCGCCGTCCGTGCCCGCGCCCCCACCGGGCGCCGGCGCCATCATCGCGGAGGCGGACGACCTGGCTCGCGAGGGCAAAGACGAGGAAGCGCTCGCGCGCTACCGCAAGGCCCTCGCGCTCGCGGCCGGAGCGGCCGACAGCGACGCCGACCGCGCCCGCATCTACGTGCGCATCGGTGAGGTGAAGCTGCGGCAAGGCAAGGCCCGCGAGGCGATCGCCAGCTTCGAGAAGGGGCTCGGCCTCGATCCGACGATCGAGGGCGGCGACAGCGTGATGAAGACGTTGCTCAGCCTCTACTTCGGCGAAAAGGACCACCGCGCGGCCGCGGCGATCCAGCAGCGTATCCTCGCCCGGATCGACGACCCCATCGAGACGGCTCGCGCGCTCGTCGTGTTCGCTCGATCGTGGCTCGAGGACGTGGGCGACACCTTGCGCGCCCGGGAGGCCCTCGAGCAGGCGGCGGCGATCGCGCCGGCGGAGCTCTCGGTCCAGCGCCTCTTGCTCGACCTCGCGCAGCGGGAGGGCCGAACGGAGGACGCCCTCGCGCTCCGGCGGCGCCTCGCCGACCTCGAGCCGGACGAGACCGAGCGCGGTGCGCTCCTCTTCTCGCTCGCTCGCGACCTCGTGACGAAACACAAGCGCGAGGACGAGGCGCTCGACGTGCTGGAGGCTGCGCTCGAGGCTCACCCTTCGCAGCTCGAGCCGCTCGCGCTCTTGAGCGAGCTCTTGGCCGAGCGACAGGAGTGGAGCGAGCTCGAGGGCGCGTATCGTCGCATGCTCGATCGGCTCCCGCGCATCACCGACGACTCGCTCCGCGCAGGCCTCGAGCACGAGATCGGTCGCCGCCTCGGCGTGCTCCTCGAAGATCACCTGGAGGACCCCGCCGGCGCGCTCGAGGCCTTCGAGGTCGCGGTTCGAGCGCGCCCCCGCGAGCCGGTCGCTCGCGCCAAGGCCGCGACGCTCGCTCAGGCCGTCGGCGACCTCGACCGCGCCATCGTCCACCTCCTCGCGCAGTCCGCGCTCGGCCCGTCGCGGGCCGAGGTGCATCGCGGGCTGTTCGATCTCTTCATGCGGACCGAACGGCTCGAGCGCGCCGCGGACGTGGCGGCCGTGCTGGCGCACCTCGGCGCTGCCTCGGACCGTGCTCGAGCCGTCCTCGGTGCGCAGGCGATCGCGGACCGTCCGCGTGGGGCCCTGACCGAGGAAGACTGGGCGCTCCTCCGGCAAGCGCTCGAGCCCGGCGCGGAGGACGAGATGGTCGAGCCGGTCGCGCGGATCTTTTCCGCCGCCGGTCCTGCGATCGCCGCTGCGCTCACGGGTGTGGCTCGCCGCGCAGGCCGGTTGGTCCCGCTCGACGATGCGCAGCTCGCCGACCCCGAGACGAGCACGGTCACCGCGGCGCGTTGTGTGTTCTGGGCCGCGAAGGCGCTCTCGGTCCCTGTCCCGCGTGTCTACCTGGACGACTCGAGCGCCCTCACCATGACGCCGGCGCTGCGCGAGCTTCCCACCACCGTCGTGGGGTCGGGAGCGCTGCGCGGTCGCACGCTGGCCGAGCTCTCCTTCCTGGCCGGCTTCCACCTCGCCATGCAGCGGCCCGAGCACCGCCTCGTGCGCCTCTGCGCGGACGTCGACGATCTCGCGGCGTGTTTCGTGACCGCCGTCGTCGTGGCGGTCCCGGATACGCCCATCCCCGACCGGCTGCGCCCGCTCGTCGAGCTCCTCTTGCCCGGCGTGAAGGACAACCTCGGCGACGACGACGAGTCGGCCCTGGAGGAGGCCGTGATCGACTTCGACACCGCCGGCGCCCGCGCCGATATCGGCGCGTTCGTCCGCGCCGCGGAGCGCGCCGCCTTGCGCGCCGGCTTCTTGCTCGCAGGCAAGGTCTCGGTCGCGATCGAGACCGCGCGGACGCTGCCCGGCGACGCGGAGGAGCAACGCGACCGGGAGCTCGAGATCCTCGCGTTCGCCGTGTCGGACGCGGCCTTCGAGCTCCGCCACAAGCTCGGCCTCTACGACACGGACTGACGGAGCTGTCAGGTTCGTGAACGGGCGCCCGGCCGAGCCGCCAGAGCGCCGGCTGGCCCGCGCAACGGGAGGATGGAATGCGAAAGGCGCGACTCCGAGGAGCCGCGCCTTTCTCTCCAGCGCTTGTTCAGCGCCTCGTCGCGTTCACTGCGGCGTGTAGAAGTTGAAGCCGCAGCGGTAGTAGTCGCCCGTCACGAGCGCGTCTTGCGAGGTCTTCGTGATGCGCACGGTCAGGTTCGTCTCGCCCATCGGGTCGACGTCGAACACGAAGAGCTGCGTCGTCGCGTCCTCCGTGCCGGTGGAGATGACGTCGCCGCCCGCGTCGAGGATGTCGACCGTGAGGCCGCGGATGCCCGAGCCGCCGCGCTGCGCGATGCAGGTGTAAGCGAACATCGGCTGGCCCTCGACCGCGATCTGGTAGTGGTCGGTGTCGCCCGCGCCCAGGTTGCCGTCGACGAAGTAGCTGTCGGTGTCGCCCGAGGGGTGCACGAGAACCTCCGGCGTGGCCGGGAGGTTGTTCGTCACGTCGGCGGTCTCGAGGGGGTTACCCTCGCTGACGCCGTGCGAGTAGACGAAGAACGGCGCGAGCGGGCCGTCGGCCTCGTTCGGGCCGCCGGTGACGCGGACGACGTAGTTGACGCCCGGTTCGAGCGGCGCCGCGGTGATCTCCGCGTAGTCCGTCGCGTCCGTCTCGGTCGACCAGTCCTGCAGGGCGACGATGTTGCCCATCGTGTCCTCGAGGCGGACGACGCCGGTGAAGCGCGCCGAGCCGCTGCCGGCCGTCTTGCCCGGGGGCTGGAAGACGATGTTGGTCGTCAGGCGGCCGCCGAGGGTGATCGGCACGTTGTTCGGCGCGGTGAACGAGAAGTACTCGGTGTCGGTCATCGAGCCGAACTCGCCGTACGCGAGGGTGGCGAAATACTGGCCCGCCGTAGTGGTCTCGAGCAGGTTCGCCGGCGTGGCGTTGGCAACCGTATCGTTCGGCTCGGCCTCCTGGATCGGGTTGGCGAGGGCGCCAGCCGCTTCCATGTAGATCTCGACGCCGTACGTGAGGTCGTCCAGGCCGTCGTAGTAGGCGGCGTCGCAGCCGGCGTTCGGCGTGGCGCAGAACTCGGAGACCTTCAGGTAATACGTGCCGTCCTCCGGGAGGACCGTGATGATGTTCGAGTCCTGCGTGTCGCGCGGGTACGGGTCGTCGTTCGTCGCGATGAGGTTCATGCCCGAGTCGTAGAGCTCGAACACGATGTCGGGGTCGGTCGAGGCGAAGGGATCGCCGTCGGGCTTGGAGTAGGCGACGATGCTGGCGACGCCCGCGAGGCCGTTGAACGTGTAGAAGTCGACGTCCGTGTCCGGCGGGTTCAGCTCGGCCGAGTCGGCGACGAACGGGACGCCCATGGACTCTTCCATCGGGTCGGCTTCGGCGAACGTGTCGTTGCCGTCGCCCATCATGCCCGTGCCCGTGCTGACGGTGGACGTGACCGTGGCGCCCGTGACGCCGGTCGCCTTGCTGCTCGTGGTGGTCGACGTCGTCGACCCGCCGCTGCCGCCGCTGCCGCCGGCACCGGAGTCGTCACCGCAGCCGACCGCGACGAACGCGGCGACGGACAACCCCAGGACGCTCAAACCTGCAAGAATGTTCGACTTCATTGGTGCCTCCGGTAGCGTCGACGGGCCCCCCTCGGAGTGCCTCGATCGACCAGTTCTCAAGGAAGCAACACTCCTAGTCAGGGGAGCAGCCAGCTTCAAGAGGCAAACCGTGCGCTTGGGGCGCACGGCCTGCTTTTTGAGGAGCCCGGAGGGCTGTGCCGTTTCGCTACGGCTCGAGCATGCTCGGGTAGCCGAGCTCGGTCGGGGGGACGAACGTCTCTTTGATCGCGCGCGGGCTCATCCACCGGTAGAGGTTCAGCGCGCTGCCAGCCTTGTCGTTCGTGCCGGAGCCTCGGCCTCCGCCGAAAGGCTGCTGGCCCACGACCGCGCCGGTCGGCTTGTCGTTGATGTAGAAGTTCCCCGCCGCGTCGCGCAGGCGGGCGGTGGCGCGCTCGACGAAGACGCGCTCGCGCGCGAACACCGAGCCGGTGAGGGCATAGTTGCTGCTCTCGTTGCACTCGGTCAGCGCCTCGTCCTCGCGGCCGTCCTCGTAGACCCAGACCGTGAGGATGGGCCCGAAGAACTCCTCCGTCATGAGGCGGGACCGAGGGCTGTCCGACTCGACGAGCGTGGGGTGGACGAAGTAGCCGATCTCGTCGTCGGTCTTGCCGCCGTGGACGAGCGCGTCCGCGCTCGACGCCTTCACCTCTTCGATCACGCCGCGGTGTCGCGCGAACGCCCGCGCGTCGATCACCGCGCCCATCAGGTTGCGGAAGTCGGTCACGTCGCCGACGCGGATCGTGTCCATCAGCGCGACCAGGCGATCGCGCAGGCTCGGCCAGATGGAGCGCGGGACGTACGCGCGCGACGCGGCGGAGCACTTCTGTCCCTGGAACTCGAACGCGCCGCGGGTGAGCGCGACCGCCAGCGCGTCGAGGTCGGCGCTCGCGTGCGCGAAGACGAAGTCCTTGCCGCCGGTCTCCCCGACGAGGCGCGGGTAGCTTCGGTATTTCGCGATGTTCGTCCCCACCCGCTGGAAGATCGATCGGAAGACGCTCGTCGACCCGGTGAAGTGGACACCGGCCAGGCTCGGGTGGTCGAGGCACGCGCCGACGATCTCCTCGGCCGGGCCCATCACGAGGTTGACGACCCCTTCGGGCAGGCCCGCCTCTCGCAGCAGGCTCATCACCACGTGAGCGCTGCGCAACGCGAGAGGGGACGGCTTCCAGACGACGGTGTTGCCGAGGATGGCCGGCGCGGTCGGCAGGTTCCCTGCGATGGCGGTGAAGTTGAACGGCGTGATCGCCGCGATGAAGCCCTCGAGCGGCCGCGACTCCATCCGATTCCAGGTGTTCGGCGGCTGCACCAGCGTCTCGAGCAGGTTGCTCGCGAAATGGACGTTGAACCGCCAGAAGTCGACGAGCTCACACGCCGAGTCGATCTCCGCCTGGTAGGCGGTCTTGCTCTGCCCGAGCATGGTCGCGGCGTTCAGGCGCGCGCGCCAGGTGGTCGCAGCCAGCTCCGCCGCGCGCAGGAAGACACCGGCGCGCTCGCGCTGCGGCATCGAGGACCACGTTGGATGGGCGCCGAGCGCTGCCTTGATCGCCCGCTCCGCGTGCTCGGCCGAGCCCTCGTGCGCGCGCCCGAGCAGGAGCTGTCGATCGTGTGGGGAGCGGACGTCGATCTGGGTCGTCGTGCGGACCTCGGCCCCGCCGATGACCATCGGGATGTCGGCGACCTCGCCGCGCATCCGCGTGAGCTCGGCCTTGAGGTCGGTGCGCTCCGGGCTGCCGGGCGCGTAGGCGCGGACGGGTTCGTTGTGCGGCGGCGGCGGCAGGCTCGGGTCCGACATGGCGCTGCAGCATACAACCTCCGCCTGCGATAGAGTGCCGCGGTGCAAACTCGGTCGCTCGCACCCCTCTCGCTGCTCCCGAAGAGCGTCGTCGGGCTCGGCAAAGAGATCCTCCGCCACGTGCTGCGGCGGCCCGTCGTGGGGCTCGCGGTGGTGGCCGAGCAGGAGGACGGGCGGGTCGTGCTGATTCGAAGAGGCGACACCGGCACCTGGGCGCTCCCCGGAGGCACGGTGGAGTGGGGCGAGACCTTGGTCTCCACGTTCCATCGGGAGCTCCTGGAGGAAGCGGGAATCGAACGCGCGACGATGGGGACCCTCGTGGGCGTCTACAGCCGACCGGATCGCGACCCGCGCTTCCACGCGGTGACGGTCGTCGTGCGTGCGAAGGTCGACGCTCCGTCCCGGCCGCCCCTCAACGGGCTGGAGATCCGCGAGGTAAAGGCGTTCGGTGCCGGCGAGCTGCCGGCGGACCTCGCGATGGGGATGGGTGATTTCCTTCGCGCCGGGCTCCGCGGTGACGCGCCGGAAGTGGAGTGAGTCGGGGCGAGCTGCCTCCGGAAGCACGGTGAATTTCGGGGACAGCCCGAGTCCGTGTACGATTCCCCCCCATGGCGCGTCGCTTCGTCTTGTTCTCGCTGGTCCTCGTGCCCTTTGGCTGCGAGCTCGAGGAGCGTGACCCGCCGCCGCCGTTCGAGAGCGGCGTGACCGTCGGCGTCGCGGCCGGAGGGATCGTGGCGACGACAGGATCAGGAGGAGCGGGCGGCGCGGGGACGACGTCGTCGTCGACGACCGGAACGGGGGGAAGCTCGAGCTCGGGGCTCGGCGCCGCGCTCACGCCTTATTGCGGCTGCGCCCAGAGCTTCGTGGAGGGGACGACGCCGGCCTGCAGCACGTGCATCGAGGACAGCCAGACGCTCGCGTGCCTCGACGAGTGGGAAGCCTGCCTGGCCTCGACGCTCTGCCAGAACATCGTGATGGAGCTCACGAACTGCATCGTCCCTTACGACCAGGACTGCATCGACGCGGCCGTGTTGGTGAACGGCCCCGGCGTGTCGGTGCTCGCCAACTTCTTCCAGTGTGCGTGCGAGGACACCTGCGGCGCCGAGTGCCCGGCCGAAGCCTGCCAGTAGCGCGCCTCAGCGGTATTGGCTGACGTCGATGCCGTAGCGCTTGAGCCAGCGGTGCACCTGCATCCGCTCCTTGCCGAACTCGCGCCCCACGGCGGCGACGTTCCCCTTGTGCAGGGCCAGCAAGGCCCGCAGCTGCTGCTCCGTCGGAGGCCCGCTCGGGGCCTGCGGCACCGGGGCAGGGCGGGGCAACGCGTGCGCGGCAGGGGCCGTCACGTCGGGCGGTGGAGGCGTCGTGGCCCTTCCGGACGACGCCGCCGCCCGGCCCTCGCTCGACGCACCGTGGCCCCGCACCGCGTAGCTCTCCATGGCGATCTTGATCGTGTCGGGCAGGTGCTCGGCGTCGAGCAGGTCCCCCTCGACCAGCGCGACGGCCCGCTTGAGGGCGGCCTCGAGCTCCCGCACGTTGAAGGGCCAGTCGTAATGTAACAAGCCTGTCATGAACGGGAAGCTGACCTTCATGCTCGGCCGGCCGTGCCGCAAGAGCAGCCCTGCGACGAGCGAGTAGATGTCCTCCTTCCGCTCGCGGAGCGGCGGGAGCGCCAGGCTGTATTCGTTCAGCCGCGCGAAGAGATCGCCCCGGAATCGTCCCTCCTTCTGGAGGATGGCCAGGTTGCGGTGCGTCGCGCAGACGACGCGCACGTCGACCCGTTCCGGGCCGGTGGCCCCGACGGGGATGATCTCCTTGGACTGGAGCACGCGGAGCAGCTTGGCCTGCGCGTCGAGGGGCATGTCGCCGATCTCGTCGAGGAAAAGCGTCCCGCCGTCGGCGGCCTTCACGATGCCGACCTTGTCGCGGTCCGCGCCCGAGAACGCGCCGCGTTTGTAGCCGAAGAGCTCGCTCTCGAGGAGCGAGCCCGGAATAGCGGCGCAATTGACCGCCTGGAACGACCCGCGCCTGCCGCTCGCGGTGTGCAGCTCGCGAGCGAACAGCTCCTTCCCGGTGCCGCTCTCGCCCAGCACGACCACGGAGATCTCGCTCTTGGCGACGCGGTGCAGCGCACGCAAGAGGGTTCGGATCTGGTGGCCTCCGACGATCCCCGTCACGCTCCGGACGGCTCCGACGCCGGTCGCGTCGTCCAGGTTGGTCCCGTCGATGCGGACCTTCCCGAAGCTCTCCGCCCCGCCGGCCACGAACTTGAAGATCGCGTCTCCGACGCGGATCTCGTGCAGGTCCTCCAGGACCAGCTCGGTCACGAACTGGCCGTCCACGAGCGTCCCGTTGCGGCTTCCGAGATCGCGGATGACCCAGGCCCCACCTTCGAAGTGGATGCGCGCGTGTTGTCGCGAGACCGCGCCCTCCGGGACACAGATGCCACACGCCGGGTCACGCCCGATCGTCAGCTCCCGTTCGCTGAGCAGGTAGGCGGGGGCGAAGCGGGGCCAGTCCGGCGCGTAGAGCAAGACGAGCCCAGCCCGGGTCCCCTTGGGGTTGTCCGGAGAGGCTTGGGCCCCGTACTGCTGCATGGCCGCAGTGGTCCTGGGCTGGCGGCTCGACATCGCGCGAGATAGTCCTGACTGGAGCGAGCGCCCGGCTCGTGCCGGGCGCCACGACGACGAGAGGATACCGAAACGAACCCAGGCTTGTAGCATGCCGTTCGTGACCTCCTCGGAAACCCAGACGCCCGGCGAGTGGACGGTGGCCGTGGTTCAGCTCGAGAGCCAGGATCGGCTCGAGGAGAACCTCGAACGAGCGGCCGATCTCGTCGCCCGGGCCAGGCGGCTCGGCGCCGAAATCGCGATTCTGCCCGAGAATTTCGCCTTCATGGGAGCGGAGGAGGACCGGCGGGCAATCGCCGAGGTGGTGTCGGTCGGCCCGGGCGGCCAGGCCGATGGGCCGATCGTTCGAGCCCTCCGCGAGCTGGCCCGGCGGGAGAGGCTCCACCTCGTCGCCGGCGGCATGCCCGAGGCGAGCGGTGACCCGCGGCGTCCGTTCAACACCAGCGTGGCGGTTGGTCCCGACGGATCGGTGCTCGCGGTCTACCGGAAGATCCACCTCTTCGACGTCGACGTCGGGGACGGCCAATCGTACCGCGAGTCGTCGTCGACGACCGCCGGCGACGGCGCGGTGACGGTCGAGCTCGGCGGCCTCGTGACGGGCCTGTCGGTTTGTTACGACGTCCGCTTCGGGGCGCTCTACCAGGCGCTCGTGGACCGCGGAGCCGAGGCGCTCACGGTGCCCGCCGCGTTCACGCTGATGACCGGCAAAGATCACTGGCATGTCCTGCTCCGCGCGCGCGCCATCGAGTGCCAGAGCTGGGTGCTCGCCGCCGCGCAATGTGGTGCGCACCCGCGAGGCCGGAGGACCTACGGCAAATCCTGCATCGTCGATCCGTGGGGCGACGTCGTCGCGCAAGCGTCGGACGGTCCGGGCGTCGCGGTCGGCCGCGTCGAGCGCGCGCGCGTCGACGCCGTGCGCAAGAGCCTGCCGAGCCTGCGTCACAGGCGCGTCATCGGCGGTTAGATCTTGATTCCGGTTCGCATGCCTTGGATTCTCCCGCCTCTATGCCGCGTCCCGACCCCAAGGTGATCCTCTCGCGTGCGACGGACTATCTGAAAGACCACCCCGAGGAGATCGTGCGGGTGCTCCGGGGCGCGTTTGGCCTGCGGTTCGGCGTGCCCCTCGATGCGCTCCGTTACCTCGCGCGCGAGCTCACCGGCGGCACCAAGCTGCCGCGAGACATCGAGCTCGACAGCGCGCCGCCCGGGCTGAGGATCGCGATGACCGTCGAGGCGGTCGGCTCGACGCTCCGGGTCTCGCAGATCCTCTACATCGAAGAGGTGAGCGTCTCGACGGACGAGGTCCGCGTCGCGCTCCGCGTGGCCGAGCTGTCGCTCAAGGTCCTCGACGGCTTCCAGACCCCGGTCGCGGCGCTCGTGCAGTCGGGCGCGCTCGATCTCTCCAAGCCCGGCAACCTGGTCGCCTTCATCCCCAAGCGACCGGCGCTCATCGTGGACGCGAAGGACGACCGCATCGTGCTCGATCTCATGAAGGTGCCGAAGCTCGCCGAAAATCCCAAGTTCAAGAAGGCGCTCGCGGTCGCGACGCCGGTCCTCGGTGTTCGAGGCATTCGCAGCAAAGACGACCACCTCGACGTCTACCTGAAGGCCTCACTCTCGGGGTTGCCCGTCGCGATCTCGGCCGCGCGCACCTGAGCCGTCTGCCCGGCGCCCAGCCCTTTGCTTCGGATGCGGCGATCCTCTCTTTCGACGAAGGACCGAATCAGGGCACTCGGTCCTTCGGGTAATGAGGTAGCCTCCCCGAGTCATGCACCGCTCCGAGCCACCGGACGCGGCTTTCCCGCCCCCTCGTGGGCCGCGAAATGATGGTTTGCTCTCGAAGCTGACCCGGCCGCCCCCGCTCGCCTTCGAGCTGCTCGCCGAGATCGCGACCGGCCCGACCGCGCGCGTGGAGCTCTGTCGCGTCCGGGACCCGGACCCGCTGCGCGGGCAGCTCCTGGCGGTGAAGCGGCTGCATCCGCACATCGCAGAAGACCCGCAGTTCGCGAGCATGTTCGTGGACGAGGTCTGGATGACGGCGGCGCTGATGCACCCGAACGTCGTCCGCGTGGCGGGGTGGGGAACCGACGCCGACGGCACCTACCTCGCGGTGGAGCTCGTCCAGGGCGTTTCGCTCGCGCGGCTCATGAAGACGGTGTTCGAGACCGGCGAGGCCTTCACGGAGCGGATGGTGGTCCACCTCGGAGCAGAGATCTGCGCCGGGCTCGCCGCGGCTCACGGCTTGCGTGGCCCCGAGGGCGACCCGCTGCACCTCGTTCACCGCGATCTCACGCCCGGAAACGTGCTCGTCGGCTTCGACGGGCAGGTGAAGATCGCCGATTTCGGGCTCGCGAAGGCCAAGCAGCGCGTCACCAAGACGCTCACCGGCCTGCTCAAGGGGCATCCGCAGTACATGGCGCCCGAGCAGGGACGCGAGGGGGCGATCGACGGCCGGGCGGATCTGTTCTCGCTCGGCGTGGTTCTCTTCGAGCTCTTCACCGGGCGCCACCCGTGGACGAGCGCCAACGAGCTCGACGTCTTCCGGGTCATGGCCAACGAGCCGCCCGCCGACATCCAGTCGCTCCGCCCCAAGATCGATCGCGAGCTCGCGCTCGTCGTCAACCGGCTGCTCGACCGCGACCCGGCGCGTCGCTTCCAGCACGCCGACGAGGTGCGCGTGCGCCTCCTGTCGTGGCTGGACACGCACGGCTACAAGAATGACAATGCTGACAGCGTCGCGCGGTTCGTTCGCCGGAACGCCATGCGCCAGATGCGCTGGTTCGAGCGCGCCATCGGCGGCGAGCTCAAGGCCGAGGCGGAGCGCGCGAAGGCGCGCCTCGGTCCCTCCGCGCGGCCACGTTCGCCCAGCCAGAGCCCCGGCGGAGCCAGGAGCGCGGCGGTCTCCTCCCGCCGGAGGAGGCGCGGGGAAGACCCGACCGACGTGACGGACCGCGGGCAGGATCTCGGCAAGCGCTCGCGCCTGGACAGCCGGCTCGCGACCACCACGCCGGACGGCGTGCCCGCCGCGATGGAGGACCCGAACAGCGGTGAGTGGTCGGAGGAGGTGCCCACGGTCGTGAAGCCGACGGCGCCGCTGCAGATGGCGCCTCCGGCGCGGAGGCCTGCGCTGCACGACGCCGAGGTCCCTGACGAGGACAGCGACAACCGCACGACGACCGTCAAGCCCAAGCTCCTGCTCGACGCGCACCTGCAGCACCAACAGCAGCAGCGTCCGGTGCCGCCCGCGGCCGACAGGCTCGGCACGGGCTCCCTCCTTCGCAAGCTGCCGCCGCCGCGCGTCGCGACCCCGCCGCCGGGGCCGCGCCTCTCCGACGTTCCGACCGACTCCTCGCCGACGCGGCCCCGCACGGCAGGGGGAACCGGGCTGCTCGCGCCCCCTTCACCGCTGGCCTCCGCGCTCGCTGCTCCGCCGTCGCAGGACACCCTGCTCGACATGCCCCAGGCCATGGTCGACCCCGAGTCGGAGGAGGTCCCGACCCATCCGCTGCGGGCACCGCCGGGCGTTGCCGGCGGCCCTGCGGCGCTCGACCCCGAGCTCGGAGCCGACGCAGATCGCCTGGCAGTCGAGGCCGAGCGCCTCCACTTCGCCGCCGAACGGGCCGCCAAGATCGCCGCGCAGCGCGCGGTCCTTGCGCAGCTCGCGAACGAGGCAGCGCAGCTGGCGCGGGAGGCCGCGAGGGTCGCGGCCGTCTCCGGGCGGGTGCAAGCCGAGACGATGCTGCGTGAGGCCGCCAGGCTCGAAGCCTCGTTCCGTCGCGGGGAGGCTCAGCTCGAGCCCCAGTCGGTCGAAGCTCAGGTCGAGAGCCCGCGTGTGCGGGAGACGAACAACCGCTCCTCGTATTTGCCGGCCGCTCCCGCCGAGGCGGTGAGCGCGCTAACGCCCCCGATCTACCCGTCCGTCCCTCCGCCTGCCGGGATGGGGTTGTCTCCCCCACCGCCACCGGAGCCGACGGGGCTTCCCGTCGCGGCGCTCTCGAGCGGTGCTCACTCGCCCGGTCTACTCGTCCGCTCGCTGACCGACGCCCCGCGACCGAGCCTGATGCCCAGCGCGCCGCCGCCGCCGCGGTCGTTCTCGGACGAGCTCCGCTTGCTCCTCTCGGGCGACGTCTTCGGCGTCCCGGTTCCCGTCGCGCTCGGGGTCGCCTTCGCCGTGGCGCTCGCGCTGGTCGTGCTCGCCGCGCTGATCGTGGGCTGAGACGCGGCTTGATCTGGACCGCGCCGGACGCGTACCGTGCCGGAGAGCCGGAAGAGGAAACGATCTATGAGCGAAGGCGTTGAGTGGGTCCTCATCAATCTGGACGAGAAGATGGCCAAGCGGCAGGGCCTGCCGCCGCAGATCCCCGTCCCGAAGGACGAGTTCGAGGGCCTCGCCGACAAGGGCCTGCCCACCGCGAAGGCTCGCAAGTGGTGCAGCGACTTCCTGAACAACTCGGAGATCGGGAAGAACAGCGCGTGGCGGAAGAAGAACCAGAAGTTCGTCGTCGCCATGGAGTCCTTCCTCGACACCGGCCCGCTCTGGGACAAGGCGCAGAAGGCCTTCGCCGAGAACGACTTCGAGAAGGCGATCAGCACGCTCAAGCGCATCACGGTGCAGAGCGAGGACGATCACGCCGCCAAGCTGAACCTCGCGAGCGCCTACGCAAACTCGCAGCAGTACGAGCCCGCGCTCAAGCTCTTCAAGCAGATCCGCGAGACGTACGCGGGTGATCCAGAGTTCCACGTCGCGGTCGGGCACGTGCACCTCCGCATGGCGAACAAAGACGAGGCGACGAACGAGTTCGTCCTCGCGCTCGAGGCGAAGCCCGACAACCAGGCCGCGCTCGACGCCCTCGCGCAGCTCGGCGTCCTCGTGAAGATCTACGAGAACCCGCGCGACGCCACGTCGCTCCTCTTCGTTCGGGCCGACTCGGTGAAGGACTACCTCGTGGGCGAGTGGGAGAAGCCGCTCGAAGGCGGCGCCGAGCGCGACGCGAGCTTCTTCCTCGAGCAGCTCGCGTACCACGAGCGTGAGAAGCGCTGGGACGTCGCGCTCGCCGCGGCCGAGCGCGCCGCCAAGGCCGCGGGCGACGGCCCGCACCGGGAGCGCGCGGAGCTCGCCAAGATCGGCGCGTTGCGCAACCTGTCCCAGTTCGAGGAGTCGCTCTCCGCGGCGAAGGCCTACGCGGAGGCCGCCCCGAAGTCGGCCGGCGCGCAGGTCGAGCTCGCGCGATCTTACGCAGCCGCCGGTCAGGTCGACGAGGCGCGCGCCGCGATCGAGCGCGCGCTGGAGATCGATCCCGGCGACCTGGGGGCCATCGTGCTCAAGTTCTGGCCGGACGACCCGAACGACATCAAGCAGATGAACGAGAGGGTGCCCGCGCTTCAGGCCTTCGTCGACGCGCACGCGTCGTCGCCCGGGGCCGTCCGCTCGCTCGCGCGCGCCTACCTCGTCGTCGGCCGTGAGCCGGAGGCGCTCGAGCTCTTCGAGAAGGCCGTGACGCTGGCGCCCGCGGACGACGACCTCCGCAGCGAGTGGTGGACCGAGCTCGCGAAGCAGCAGAAGTGGGACGACATCATCAAGAACGCGTCGACGCTGGGTGACATGAAGACGCGCGACTGGCGCCTGCGCTGGAACGAGGCGGAGGCCTACCAGGGGCTCGGCCGACAGGTCGAGGCGCGCGCGTGCTTCAGCGCCATCAACTTCGACGAAAACCTGCACGTCGACATCCGCCGGCGCGCGAAGCGTGCCGTCGCTAGTCTGAACGAGACGCCGCCGCCGATGCCGGGGATGGCTGGGCCGGGCTGAGCTGCGGGACGGTCGCCGCGGGGACGGGCAGCTCTGCGCCGCGCCGTGAAGGCAAGACGGGAGGCTCCGCCTCCCGTTCGTGCACCATGCCGTGGATGAGACGCGAGCCGCGATCCTGGGTGAAGTAGCCCCAGGCCCACTGCACCATGACGATGACGCGGTTCTTGAAGCCGATCAGAAACAACACGTGGATGACGGCCCACGCGAGCCACGCGAAGAAGCCGGCGAGCTTCGCGAAGCCGAGATCCGCGACGGCGGCTGCCTTGCCGATCGTGGCCATGTTGCCCTTGTCCTTGTAGTGGAAGGGGCGGCGAGGGCGGCCGTCGAGCGTGCGCGCGATGTTGTCGGCGGCGCACTTCGCGCTCTGGATCGCCACCTGCGCGACGCCGGGCAAGGGGTTGCCGCCCTGCTCGATGTGCGCGAGGTCGCCGACGACGAACACCTCCGCGTGACCGGGGATGGAGAGGTCGGGCTCGACGATCGCACGGCCGACCTTGTCGAGCGGGACACCGAGCGAGCGCGCGAGCGGGGACGCCGCCACGCCGGCCGCCCAGATCACGGTCTTGGAGGCGATCTTCTTGCCTTCCACGATGACGCCGTCCGCGTCGATCGCGGTGGCGAGCGCGCGCGTGCGAACCTCGACCCCGAGCTGTTCGAGCTGCTTCTGCGCCTTCTCGCTCAGCGCCGGCACGTACGACGCGAGGACGCGGTCGCCGCCCTCGAGCAGGATCACCTTGGCCTTGCTCGGGTCGATGCGCCGGAACTCGCGCGGCAGCGTCTTGCGCGCGATCTCGGCGAGCGCGCCGGCCATCTCGACGCCCGTCGGCCCGCCTCCGACGACGACAAACGTCAGGAGGGCGCGGCGCTTGCGCTCGTCCGTCTCGCGCTCGGCCTCCTCGTAGGCGAGGTAGATGCGTTGCCTGACGAGAAGCCCGTCGTCGATCGTCTTGAGGCCAGGCGCGAACGGCGCGAACTCGTCGTGACCGAAGTAGGAGTGGGTGGCTCCGGTCGCAAGGATGACATAATCGTAATCGATGCTGGCGCCGTCTTCGAGGTGGACCCGCCGCGCGTCGACCTCGATCCGCGTGACCTCCCCCATGAGGACCGTGACGTTCTCCGCCTTGCGGAGCGCGCGCCGGATGGGAACCGCGATGTCGCCCGGGTTCAGCCCTGCCGTCGCCACCTGGTAGAGGAGCGGTTGGAACGTGTGGTGGTTGGTCTTGTCGAGCAACGTCACGCGGACGGGCTCACGCGCGAGGGCCTTCGCCGCGTACAGCCCACCGAACCCGCCACCCACGATCACCACATGCGGAGCCTCGCTCAATTCGCCCTCCGCGTTTCTATCTAAGGGCAACCCCTGCCATTTGCCAGAGCACTCGCGTCACCCCCTCTCCGCTCGCGGAGAGGGGGCAGGGGGTGAGGAATCCACGAGAACGTGCGCTGGCGCGCAGCTGGGCGCTCCAGGCGCCTCACGACGCTACTTCTTGTGCTCGGCGAGCCACTTGTTCATGAAGACCGCGCTGGTGTCCCAGCCGTCGCGCAGCTGCTTCTCGGTCGTGCTCTCGACCATGCCGCCGATCCCGAAGATCTTCGCCTCGATCACGAGCTCGACCATGCGGCGGATCTTGCCTTCGCCGGCCGGCTGGATGCGGAGCGTGCCTTCCTGACGGATCTTGTCCGCCATGGCGCTCGGCGTGAGCTTGTACTTCCAGACCTTGCTCTTCTTATCCATCGTGCCGGTCTCGGTGTAGCCGAAGCTGTCGCCGAGGATCTTCGCGACGGGGCCGGGGACGTTCTTGAGCTTCGGTCGGCCCTTCGTGGTGCGGCGAACCTCGCTCTCCGTCTCGGTCTGCTCGACGATCGACCACTCGGGGAACTCGAGGCCCTGCTTGTAGAGCTTCTCGTTGAACTCCTTGTCCAGGAAGAGCTCCCAGAAGGTCGCCTCGTCGCAGTTGATCTCGTGGCTGAAGTTCACTGTCGGCATCGGTGGTCTCCTTCGTCGCTGGAGCAGGCGTTGTAGAACATTGGTCCTCTACGCAAAAGGGTCGGTAACGTTCGGGCGGAGGTTTGCCATGCGCTCCCGCTCCTTCGCCCGTTATGTGCCACGTCGCCCCAGCCGTCACCGGATCCGCCTCGCTTGCCAGGTGGTCCGGGAGCGGGACTTTCGCTTGATCGCCGACGAGATGGTCGAGCTCAGCGACTCGGGCATGCTCGTCGTCCCGAAGCTGCGCGTCATGACGGGCGAGAGCCTGATCGTGAGCTTCATGGCTCCGTTCACGCGGATGTTCCTCGACACCGAGGCGGTCGTGGCGCGCGTCATCCACGGTCGGCGTCTGGGCGACGAGGGCCCGCGCCTCGGTCTGGAGCTCTCCGGGATGGACGGCATGGCGCGCACGATTCTGCGCGCGCAGCTCTCCGAGCTCCCGACCAGCGCGCCGCGGCGTCGCGCCCTGTCCTGAGCGCCCCTCCAGAAAAAACGAACCCCCCTCACGACGTGAGGGGGGCAGGGGGGTGAATCCACGAGGACACCGCTCCAGACGGAGCGTGCCTTGCGGCTCAGGCGAGACGTCAGGAGGCGGGCGTCTCCTCGGGCGTCTCCACCGGGGCCGGCACGGTGGCCTTGAACTCCCAGGTGAACGAGCCCTTGCCGTTGTTCCAGTCGGCCGGCTTGACCCGCAGGTCCTTGATGTTGTCCATCACGCACTTGCGGGCGGGATCGCCGGCGGTGGTCTTCGAGTCATCGAGCTTCACCTTCTTGATGCGCCCGGTGTCGTTCTCCACCAGGAAGGTGACGGTGACGGTTCCCTCGAGCTTGTCGTTCTGCTTGAGCTCGCGGTTGTAGCAGGTCTTGATGAAGTCGTTCTGGGCTTCGAAGACCTGGCGGGTGTCCTCGGTCCACTGCTCCGGCGTGCGCGTGTAACCGCCACAGCCGACCGCGGCAGAGGTGAGGAGGGCGACGGGAAGGAGGGCGAAAAGCTTGTTCTTCATGATTGTGGCTCCCTTTCCGTTCACTTCTTCGCGGCCGAGTTGTCGCGCTCGACGACGTTGAACTCGACGCGGCGGTTCTTGATCCGCCCTTCCTCGGTGTTGTTGTCGGCGATCGGCTTCTTCTCGCCGAAGCCCTCGGCGGTGAGGCGCTTTGCGTCGACGCCGCCCTTGCCGACCAGGTAGGCCATCACGCTCTTGGCGCGCGCGTCGCTGAGGACGAGGTTCTGGTTGTCGTCGCCGTCGGCGCTGGCGTGGCCCTCGATGGCGACCTTCTTCACCTCGGGGTGGTCCTTCATGATCTTCGCGATGTCGTCGAGGAGCTGGAAGCTCTCCGGCTTGATCGTCGGGCTGTTGAGATCGAACTGGACCATCTCCTTGATCTCGATCTTCTTGTCCGTCAAAACGGCCTTCAGCGCGGCCGGCGGCTTCTTGACGATTTTCTTCGCCGGCGCCTCGCCCTGGATGGCGATCGGCGTTCCGCCCTCGAAGGGGACGGTCGTGTAACAACCCGCGGCCAGCACGGCGAGCACAGGAAGGGTCAAGGCAATCTGCTTCATATTCGCTCCGTGATGTCCCGACGGCAGCCCCGCCCGGGGCCCCCCGATGACGCGGCGGACCCTAGTCCCAAAGCCTGAACGTGCAAAGGGAGAAAGCCGCCCCGGTCGGGACTCGCCATGGACGGCCGACGCGCCCGTTCATTCACTCGCTCCCGCGCGCGGGCCGCGCGAGCTCAGCCGCGAACCATGGCCTCGAGCCGGCGCAGGGCGCGCGCGCAGACCTCTTCCGCGGGACCGAAGCTGAACCGAAGGTGCTTCGAGAACCGGCTCGCACGACCGGCGCGGCGCTTTCCGGGGTTCACGTCGAAGAACTGACCGGGCACCGTGATGACCTTGTGCGCGAGCGCGGCGCGGAAGAAGGACATGCCGTCGTTCAGGCCGGCGGGGAGATCGGCGACCGAGCCCCAGACGTAGAACGTGCCCTCCGGCGGCACGTCCACCGAGACGCCGATGCGCCGGAGGCCCTCGAGCATGAGGTGACGCTTCTTGGCGAAGGTGCGCTGGATGGCGATCGTCTCCTTCTTTGCCTGCTCGAGCGAGAGGAGATCGATGGCCGCCCGCTGCATGGGCTTGGAGCCGCCGCCGTCGAGGAAGCTGCCGGCGCTCGCCACCGCGTCGATCACGTCCTTCGGGCCGACCGTCCACGTGACGCGCCAGCCCGGGTAGCGCCAGTTCTTTGTGAGCCCGTCGAAGATGACGACGGGCGTCCTCTCCACGTCTTCCACGTAGCGGGCGGCGCTCTCCATCGGCGCAGCCGACGTGCCGGCGCCCTCCCCGTAGACGTAGTGCGAGTAGAACTCGTCGATGAGGAGCGTGCAGTCGAGCTCCCCGGCCGTGCGCACCCACGCGGCCAGCTCTTCGCCGCGCACGTGTTTGCCCGTGGGATTACACGGGTTGCTCATGAGGATGGCGCCGAGCCCGCGGCCGAGGATCTCCCGACGGAGATCGCGCACGCTGAAGTCGTACTGGCGCTCGCCCTCGAGCAAGATGGGGATCGGCGAGAAGAGCCGGAAGATGTCGAGCAGCTCCTCGTAGGCCGTGTAGTCGGGGAGGAAGTGGCCGAGGTTGATCTGGCCGAGCGCCGCGGCGGCGCGGGTGAGGCTCGTCCTCCCGCCGCCGGAGACCGACACGTTCTCCGCCGAATATTGCGTCGGCATGCCGCGGCGGTAGGCCTGGTTGTAGAAGCTCGCGATGGCCTCGCGCAGCTCCCAGAGGCCCGGCACGGGGGCGTACTCCTGGTCGTCGACGCTGATCGGGATCGACTCGCACCGAGGAGGCGCGCCCGGCAGCGGCCCCGTCTCGGGCATGCCCTGCCCGAGGTTGCACCAGTCGTCCTCGCCCGGCTCGGCCTTGTAGGCGTAGCCGAGCTTCGCGGCCTCGCCCATGACGTAGATGACGCCGGTGCGCGGGACCTTGCGGAACGCGCCGACGCTCTGGTGGGTGGGCTCGATCGTGGGCTCGGAAGGGAACGGAGGACGAGTGCTCATGCGCTTTGCTTCGATTGGGCGGCCGCGAGGTTCGCCTGCCGTTTGCCCCACCCCCACAGCCAATAGCCGGCGTACACCACGACGACGCCGACGGCGACCGTCGACCAGTCGCGGAGGAACGCCGCGTTGCCGATCATCACGACGCCCGGGACGAACGTGACGAGCGCGGCGAGCTTGTGGCCGGGCAGGTCGAGCCACGAGGCGGGCTTGTCGTCCGCGGCGGTCTCGCGCTTCCCGAAGCTGAACATCATCGCGTAGCAGAGGATGAGCGAGATCAGCGTGAGGACGGTGTACTTGTCGTCGTTGTAGCCCAGGATCTTCCAGATGAACTGGCTCACGCCGGCGAAGCCGAAGAGCCAGATCTCCATGTCACGGCGCACCCGCGTGAGGGGCGCCGAGATGATCATGAACGAGTAGTAATAACAGGTGAGCTGGCTCAGGAGGATGATCCAGACCTGGCTCAGGCACTGCGCGATCCATAGCGACTTGATCCGCCGCAAGAGCAGGATGCTCGCGAGGAGCGTGACGCCGATCATGCTGTAGGCGAGCGGCCGGTAGTCCTTGTACCGGTCGAGACGCATCTGCTTCCAGATCTTGAAGGGGTCCGTCTCCTTGACGTCCTTCGTGTACTTCATGCGGCCCGACCCCTTCGCGGCCTCGAGGTCGTAGCTCATCGCGACGCTCTTGAGCGGGCCGCCGCGGCGCTGGAGGAAGGCCGCGATCGGATCGATCGCGGCCTCGCCGATGTCGTGCCCGACGAGGACGCGCAGGCCCATGTGGTTGGTGAGCGGCGTCTGGTCGTGGACCTGGATCGTGTGGTGGTAGAACTTCTGGTACGAGTCCTTGCCGACCGCCGCGAGGCTGCCCCCCATGAGGACGGCGGCCGCGACGGTCCCGCCGACCAGCGCGCGGACGTGGTCGGCCTTCATGCGCTTGTGGCGGACGAGGTGGATGCCCGCCACGATGAGCCAGCCCACGACGGCGAGGCCCGGGAAGATGCGAAGGAGCGCCGAGTAGACCATCGAGGCGCCAGCCAGGCCGAAGTAGCGCTTGCGCGCGAAGCAGACGGCGCCGACGAAGAAGAAGAACCAGTCCTGGCGGAGCATCGCGCCGAGCGTCCAGTAGGCGGGCGCCGAGGACTGGCAGCCCCAGAAGATCGCCGCGACCGCGAAGATGCGCCAGCCGAAGGCCCACCAGATGAGCGCAAAGGCGCCGAGGATGTAGACGACGTCGAGCAGGGCGATGACCTGCGCGTAGACGTATTGCTCCCCGCCGAGCTCGAAGAGGAGCCCGGGCCCATGCAGGTTGGCGAGCCACGAGCCGCCGAGCGTCCACACCGGCGGTGGGTTGTACCCGTGGTCGTGCTGCATCTGGGTCCAGTAGCTGTCGAGGAAACACTGCGACCCGAAGAACGCGACGTCGCTCTTGTATTGCTCCCAGCGCTCCGGGGTGAAGCGAGAGTGGCACTGCTCCGGATCCGCGAGGACCTCCTCCGCCTTGATGAGGAGGTTGTCGCCCGAGAGGTTGCGGATCTTCTTGTCGGGCTTACGGACCTCCTTACGGAAGTCGAACTTTCGCTTCTGCCCGAAGACCTCGAGCTCCACGCCGTCCCCGAGGTCGTCCTGCGCGATGGCCGTGCACTTGTAGAGACCGTCGTAGCCGATCTCGGGGAAGTACTTGGCCCCCATGTAGTAGTGGTACTGATCCCACCGGTGGTAAAACCGCGGGTAGCCGAAGCGGAATGACTGGAAGTAGACGACGATCGAGGCGACCGCGAGGCTGATGAGGACGAGCTTCTGCCACCGCTCGGCCACGGGCTTCTTCTGGCCCATGCGGTGGATCTCGAAGAAGACGAAGCCGGCCGCCCCGAGCGAGATGAAGACCTTCATCACGTCGCAGGCGCGCGCGTGGGCCGAGTCCGAGCCCATCTGCGGGAGCACCTCGCCGATGCCGCCCGCCAGGAGGACCGAGAGCCCCGCGCCGACCACCGCGGTGACGATGTTGAGCAGCGCCTTCGCGCGGCCGAAGAGGCGGTCCCTCAGGCCGAAGTAGAGGCCAGCCAGAAGGAGGAGCCAGGCCACCGGCTCGGCGATCGCGAGCGCTTGGCTCAGCTTGTCTGGAAAGGAGCTCTGCAGAAGCCGAGTAAGAAGGTCTCTCACCGCGGGCGGACCTTAGCACTTCTCGCCCGGCGACTGTGTGCTGTCAGCGCGCCACGTGCGCGGGCGTCCTTGCAGGCGCGAGAAGCGATGATACCTTCTCGTCATGTGCTCGCGGAGGGAAGCCCTTCCGGGATCGGTCCTGCTGGGGAGCACCCCGGCGCTGCGAGCGAGGCGTGCTGCGCCGTCGAGCCGCTCCATTCGGGGGCGTATCGGGGGCGAGCACGACGAGGAACACCGCGACGAGGCCGCCTATGCGGTACGTCCCGCTCGAGCGCGCCTCGAGGTGCCGGCGCACGCCGGAGGAGGGTTGGTCACCATGCAAGAGTCCTTTGGTTTCCCCTGTCGGAGGTCCGAGCTCGGGTGACGTGACGGGCCTCCGACGGCTCTGACGGCACGGCGTGCGCTCACGACGGAGGGCAGGTGCCCTCTGGTGTTGGCCTTCCGGTGAACGCGAGCCGGCCTTCGGATGGAGAGAAACCCCGCGAGCGCTGCTTCCCCTGTGGGAGCGGCGCTCGTTCTTTTTCGACCCTCTCAGTCGCTCCGCGAGCCGACGAGCTCGTAGCGGGCCTGGCAAGGGAGCGCCTGGACGAGCCTGTCGGGGCCGAAGAGCAGGTCCTCGCAATCGGACCCGGCCTCCGGTGCGTAGTCGATCTCCAGCGTGGCCTCGAAGCCCGTCGGGGCCTCGGGGTCATCGAGCGCCCCTTGCACCGCGTCGGTCCGCTCGATCAGGCACGGCGGCAGGTTCTCCGCCTCGGTGTCGCCGCGCGCGTCGACGACCTTCTTCGCTTCGACCGAGAACTCGACGCCGTTCGCGGCCAGCCGGCCACGAAGCGCGAGGGCGCCGTCACCCCACACGAGCTGCTTGTCCTCTTCGTCGAGCTCGATGACGAAGGTGAGCGTCTCGGGGAAGACGATGCTGCCCGTGCCACACGTCTGCGTGTCGAGCGAGGCGGTGACCTCGTAGCGTCCGAGCGTCGCGCTCGACCCCGTGGTCTCGGTGCTCTCGGACGAGGGCTGCTGCCCGAGCTCGAGGCATGCGGTGAGCCCGACGACGAGGATTGGGAGTACCCTTCGCATGGTGCGGGCACCCTCGTTCGTCGTGTGAGCAGGGGCCAACAAACCTGGGAGAGCGAAGATGGAGATTGTCTCGGGGAGCGGCCGTCTCGAGGCGGGAGTCCTCGTCCACGGTGGAGCAGGGACCGTCGAAGAGGAGCGCAAGGCGAGCCATGAGGCCGGCTGTCTCGACGGGGCCAGAGCCGGACAGAGCGTGCTCGCGACCGGCGGCTCCGCGCTCGACGCTGTCCAGATCGCGGCGCGCCGCCTCGAGGACCTGCCTCAGTTCAACGCAGGGACGGGAGCCGCGCTCACAGCCGACGGGACGGTGGAGCACGACGCCGCCATCATGGATGGCGCGCGTCTCCGCGCGGGGGCGGTCGCCGGGCTCGCCGGCTTCAAGAACCCGATCGACGTCGCACGCGCCGTCCTGCGGGACGGGCGCCACGTCCTGCTTTGTGCGGAAGGCGCGGCTCGATTCGCCGAGCGCGCGGGGATCGGTCGCGTCGACCCCGCGTCGCTGATCACCGATCGGGCGCGGGCTGCCCTCGAGCGGGTGCGCGCGGGCACCGCGCCGCGCGGCTGGGCCGGCGGGACCATCGGCGCGGTCGGCCGTGACGCCGCCGGCAACCTCGCCGCAGCGACCAGCACGGGTGGGGTGGTCGGCAAGCTGCCGGGCCGGATCGGCGACTCGCCGATCGTCGGCGCCGGAACGCTCGCGGACGACGCCGTGGCGATCTCGGCGACGGGTGACGGAGAGGGGATCCTCCTCGTCGGCTTCGCGCAGCGTATCGCGGGTGCCCTGGCCGGAGGGGGTGAGCTCGAAGCGGTGCTCCGCGAGGTGTTGGCGGTGTTGTCGGCCAAGGGCGCAGCGACTGGCGGCGTGATCGCCATCGACAGGGCAGGCAGGTACGCCTGGGCGCGGTCGACCTCGACGATGAGCTGGGCGGTGGCGACGAGCGAAGGCGACGCGAGCGGGATCTGA
>JAEUKE010000172.1 GCA_016794345.1 Myxococcales bacterium | reverse complement strand
TCACACCCGATCCCATTCCGAACTCGGAAGTTAAGCTCTTCGGAGCCGATGGTACTGCTGGGGAGACTCAGTGGGAGAGTAGGACGCCGCCGGGATCTTTTTCAAAGGCTCGTAGCCACAAGCTACGAGCCTTTTCTTTTTTGTCCTCCGTGACGCGGCCGTCCGTCGCTCGGCCGGCGCGAAACGGCCCGCTGACGACGGCGGAGCGGGTCAGCGCGGCCGAGCCGATCAGAGCTGGGAGAGTCGCGTCTTGTAGAAGCCTCGCTTCAGGAGCTCGGCGCCGGCCACGTAGACGAAGGTGATGGCGATCAGCGCGGCGACGAGCGTCCACGGAAGCGGCGTGAACCCGAGCACGCCGACGTGCGGCAGGTAGGGGATCGCGAACGTGAGGATGATGACGATCTGGGTCGACCAGAACAGGACCTTCCCCGGGCGGCTCTGGAAGACCGAGCGTCGAGTCCGCACGACGAGGGCGATGACAAGCTCCGTGAGGAGCGACTCGATGAACCACCCGGTCCGGAACGTGCTCGGTGTGGCGTCGAAGGCATAGAGCAGCACGCCGAACGTCAGGAAGTCGAAGAGCGAGCTGAGCAGACCGAACGCGACCATGAAGGTCCCGATGAAGCGCATGCTCCAGCGCTTCGGCTGGCCGACGAGCTCCGGATCGACGCTGTCGGAGGCGATCCCGACTGCGGGGATGTCCGAGAGGAAATTGTTCAGCAGGATCTGGCCGGCGAGGAGCGGCAAGAAGGGAAGGAACATCGAGGCGACGGCCATGCTGACCATGTTCCCCAGGTTCGCGCTCGTCGTGGTGAGCACGTACTTGAGCGTGTTGGCGAACGTCTTGCGGCCCTCCTCGATACCTCGGCGAATGACGTCGAGGTCGCGATCCAGGAGGACGAAGTCAGCGGCTTCTCGAGCCACGTCCACCGCTTGATCGACCGAGAGACTGGTGTCGGCGACGTGCATCGCCGGTGCGTCGTTCACGCCGTCGCCCAGGAAGCCGACGACGTGCCCGGTCCTCTTCAGGGCGGCGATGATCCGCTCCTTCTGATTGGGATCGACCTCCGCGAAGATGTCGGTGTGCTCGGCGGCGGTCCAGAGTGCCTCGCCGTGGAGCTCGTCGAGCTCGTCGCCGCCGAGAATCCGCGCGCGCCTCAGTCCGACGAGCTCGGCGACGTGCCCAGCCACGAGCCTGTTGTCTCCGGTGATGATCTTCACGCTCACACCGAGCCCTCGAAGCGCTGCGAGGGTTTCGCTCACCCCCTCCTTCGGGCGGTCGACGAGGGTCAGGAAGCCCAAGAAGGTCAAGCTCGCTTCGTCCTCGCGCGAATACGCGGCGCGCTGATCGACCACGCGGTAGGCGACGGCCACGACTCGAATCCCCTCGCTGCTCCAGTCTCGATGGCGGCGCTCGAGGTCTTCTCGCCTCGGAGCGTCGAGCGGAGCGCCGTCCGGGAGAGAGACGCAGGCGGAGAGCACGGGGCGAAAGGCCCCTTTGGTGATGAGCAGCGTCCGGCCTGTCCGGTCCTCGACGATGACGCTGAGGCGCCGGCGGACGAAGTCGAACGGGATCTCGCCTCGTTTCCGGATCTGCGAGAGGTCGGGCGCATGACTCTTGAGGATGGCGTCGTCGATTGGGCTCGGGAGCCCTGTCTGGAGCGCGGCGTTGGTGGCCGCGAGCTCGAGAACCTCGGCAGACTCCGCGCCGGACGGTCCGAAGGCTCCTCCGATCTCGATGACCCCGGCGGTGAGGGTGCCCGTCTTGTCCGTACAGAGCACATCCATGCTGCCGAGGTTCTCGATGGCGTTGAGCCTGCGTACGAGGACGCCTCGTTGTGCCATCGCCTCCGCTCCCCGCGAGAGGTTCACGCCGAGTATCGCCGGCAGGAGCTCCGGGCTCAGGCCGACCGCGAGCGCGATCGAGAAGAGCAGCGTCTCCACCAGGGGCCGTCCTTGCAGCAGGTGCGCCACCAGGACGAGCAAGACCATGACGAGCATCGCGACGCTCAGCAAATAGCCGAAGTGTCGAACGCCCCGGTCGAACTCGGTCTCCGGCGGGCGTAGCGAGAGCTTGTGTGCGATGGCTCCGTATTGCGTCGAGAGGCCGGTCTTGACGACGAGCATCCTCGCGGTTCCGCTCCGGACGTTCGTCCCCAAGAAGACGGAGTTCCGGCGCTTGGCCAGCGGTGTCGAGGCGGGGAGAGCGCCCGGGCGCTTGACGACCGGGAAGCTCTCGCCAGTCAGCGCGGCCTCGCTCACGTAGCAATCCGTTGCGTCGAGCACGACGCCGTCCGCCGGCACGAGCGCACCGGCGGCCAGGAGGACGACATCCCCCGGGACCACCTCGGAGACCGGGATCGATGCCGTTCGTCCGTCGCGCAAGACCGTGCACCGCGTCTTGACTCGCGCCCGGAGCGCGGCGGCAGCCGTCTCGGCCGCGTACTCGCGACGGAAGCCGATGACGACGGTCACGACCACGATCGCGAGCACGATGGTGGCGTCGGCCCATTCGCTCGTCGCGATCGAGACCGCTGCCGCAAAGACGAGGAGGAGGAGCAGCGGGCTCTGAAGTTGGTTGGCCAGGGTCCGAGCCCAGGAGAGCGCGCGCTCCTCGCGGAGCTCGTTGGCCCCGAAGCGGCGGAGCCGCTCTTCGGCCTCTTCGGAGCTGAGCCCGTCCGCGGTGCTCTCGAGCCGTGCGGTGACGTCGCTCGGGGACAGCGTCCACGGATCGAGGTCGGTCGCTTGTCGGGGCATCTGCTCGAACTCTCGCTCACGGCCCGAGCACCCACAAGACCTGCTCCCCGATTCGCTCGCGTGTGGCCACTTGACGGCGTTTGCACACAGGAGAAGACCGTCGCCATGGACAAGGTCACGCTCGCGAACGAGGCCGCCACGGGCCCCTCCAGCGGGGAGCTTCTCGAGCAGGAGTTCGGCAAGCGGCGAAGAGGGGTCGTCTTCGCGGTGGCCGGTGTTCTCGTCCTCCTGGCCGCGGCCGGCGGCGCGGCGGTGTATCTCTCCCAGAAGGCCAAGGCGAAGGCCGCAAACGAGGCGTGGGGCGAGCTCGCGCAGTGCCTCGTCGGTTCGGAGGGCCTCGCCGACGACGCTCCTTCGCTTCGCTTTCGGCGGCACCAGCTCGCGGCGATGACGCTCCCCGAGCCGGAGCGCGGCGTGATCGAGGGCGCGCCCTGGCCGAAGCGCTGCGGCAAGAGCGCGCTTCGGCTGATCGACGCGTCCCGCGCCGCGGGCGTTGCCGGCGAAGGTGATGCGTCTCTGGCTCATCAGGCCGAGCTGCTCGCCAAGCAGCTCGAGCAAGCAGACTCGTTCCAGATGGACCTGTCGCCGAACATCGACGCCGTCTTCGCGGCCGCGAAGACGGCGAAGCTGACGCCGGCGCCGCTCGCGAGCGCGCCCGGTCCGGCGGCGGCCGAAGAGAAGCCTCTCGGGCTCGAGGACCTCTCGTCGATGCGGCCGGTCACCTCCCGCTATTTCGCGTTCGACAAGGTCGCGGTCGAGCTCCACCAGGGGGAGGACCGCACGTTCCTGGTGCAGGACGCGACGATCGATCCCCCGGCGTTCTTCTGCACACCGGCCGCTGCAGCGGTGAAATGTCGCCGGGTGCCGAAGGCCGTTCCGGGAGGTCACACGTTGAGCTTGCTCGGCACGGCCGAGAAGGGCGGAGTCCCGCTCCTCTTCGCCGGTGACCGCGGCGAGAGCGGCGTCCATTTCGGTGACTCGGGCGAGGTCGTCGACTCGCTCTATGCGTACGGCGGCTGGGTCGCGCCCGATCGGACGACGTTCCTCCTGGGATGGGAGAAGGAGGAGCGGAAGCTCTACTTCGTCTCGCGCTCGCCGACCGACAAACAGGCGAAGCGCACCGAGCTCGAGCTCGACGTCGACACGAACAACTACTTCTACAACACCGCGCTCCTCTGGAATCACGTCCTCGTGCGGGGCATCGACGACAAAAACGAGCGCGTGCTCGTCGCGCGCGAGATCGACGTCGCGAAGCGAAAGCTCGGGCCCGAGGTGCCGATCGGCACCCTGCCCGAGCCGGGCCTCATCACGAGCGACAACGCGCTACGGCCGCACATCTCGGGCTGCCGCTCGAAGGACTACCGCGTCGTCCGCGTGAAGGGCCGGCGGAACGACTTCCTCGCGTTTTACGTCGACGGCAAGTGGACGAAGCCACACTCCGGGCAGTTCTTCGATGGCCGTCTCACCTGCAGCTCGCTCGGGGCGGCGCTCACCTTCATCTCCAAGAGCGGCGTCGTGACCGAGACGCGGTGCACCAGCGCGAGCTGCACGACCACCTCCGCCGACCTGGTCGACAAGCGCCCGCACCTCGCCCCGCGGAACGAGCTCTACGACGTGGTGACCGTCGCCGACAAGGTCGTCGCGGTGTGGGCGGCCGGTGAGCGCGGCGGGATTCGCGTTCGCGTCGCTCCCGCGGCCGAGCTCGACAAGGCGCGCGACGTCGTCGTCTACGACGACCTCGTCTACGACGGCAAGGCGCAGACGGTGAGCAGCGTGAGCGACGTCGGTCTGGTCGCCGGCGACGATCACGCCGTCCTCTTGCTCGGCTCGCGCAGCGGTGTGTTTGCGTTCCGCGTGGGCCTCGACGGCAGCGTGACGCCGAGCGCCGTGGAATGGGCGACCGGCGACTGAGCCGCTTTTGAACATAACGATCCTGTCAGCGTGTTGGGTCGTGCTTGGGCGCGGCGCACAAGTGTGACGGACCAGTCGGTCACCAATCGATCGTCTCGCGTGATCGGTGACGACACGGTCAGCTATCGTGTTGTGCATTCCCAGTCGCTGTCGCACGCGCTACGGCCGACCCATGACGCTCCAGCCGGCGACCCGAATCCTGGGAACGGGCCACTATCTCCCCGAGACGGTGCGCACGAACCTCGACCTCGAGAAGATGGTCGAGACCTCCGACGCCTGGATCGTCGAGCGCACGGGGATCCGCGAGCGGCGCATCGCCGCCCCGGGTGAGGTGACGAGCGACATGGCGGCCGAGGCCGCCCGGCGTGCGCTCGCGATGGCCGAGCTCTCGGCGTCGGACCTGGACATGATCCTCGTCGCCACGGTCACGCCGGATTGCCCCATGCCCGCGACGGCGGTGTTCGTCCAGCAGAAGCTCGGCGCCGGCGCCTGCCCCGCGATGGATCTCTCCGCGGCGTGTGCGGGGTTCGTGTTTGGCCTCTCCATCGCCGATCAGTTCATCCGGACGGGCGCCATGCGGCACGTGCTCGTCGTCGGGGTGGAGCTCTTGTCCCGGGTGGTCGACTGGACCGACCGAACCACCTGCGTGCTCTTCGGTGACGGCGCGGGCGCGGCCGTGGTGGGCCCCGCGAGCGGCGCGATCGCCAGAGGGAAGCCGCGTGGCATCCTCTCGACCAAGATCAAGAGCGACGGCACGCTCGCGCAGTCGCTCACGATCCCCGGCGGGGGCAGCGTGGCGCCAGCTTCGACGGAGGTGCTGGAGAAGAAGCTCCACAAGGTGCACATGAAGGGGCAGGACATCTTCAAGGTGGCCGTGAAGAACCTCCACGGGTCGAGCCAGGCCGCGCTCGACGCCCTCGGCATGACCGGCGAGGACCTCGACTGGATCTGCCCGCACCAGGCCAACATCCGCATCATCGACCTGGCTGTCTCCAAGCTGGGCGTCCCGCGCGACAAGATGCTCGTGAACATCGATCGGGTGGGCAACACCTCGAGCGCGAGCATCCCCATCCTGCTCGACGAGAGCGTGCGGGCGGGCAAGGTGCGGCCCGGCGACACGGTGCTCTGCTGCGCCCTCGGCGCGGGCATCTCCTGGGGTAGCGCCGTGATCCGGATGTGAAACCCACCACCGGCTGACTCCGCGCGGGAAAACTTCGGCCCCGCCGAGAAGAGGGCCCCCCCCTTCCGGCGTTGCTACGATGTGGGAGCCTTGAAGAAGCTCCGAGGCCGTCACGTCATCGCCGGCATCGTCGCGGCGGCGGTCCTGACCGTCGTCTTCGGTTTCGCTCCGCTCGTGCGCAGCCGAGCCCGGCAGGTCGCCTCCCGGTACGGCGCGGAGGTCGAGATCGCCTGGGTGCTGCCCGCCTGGGGAGGTGTGGTCCTGCGCGGGGTGTCGGTGCGCCACCCGGAGGCCCCCGGCGTGCGCGTCGAGCTCGAGTCGGTGCGCGCTTCGTGGAGCGCGCCTCGCGCCGTGGAGGTCCGCGGCGGGACGATCGAGCTCACCGGCAGTGTCGACGAGCTCCTCGCTCAGGTCGAGCGCGTCCGCGCTCGGTTGCCGCGCGGCGAAGGGGGCGGCGGCGGCGGCACGACCGTTACGGCCGACGGCCTGGTGGTCTCCTATTCAGCCGAGGGCGTGTCGGTCCAGGTGAAGGGGCTACGAGCGGCTCGACGGGACGGGGGCCTCTCGGTGGGCTTCGAGTCGGCCGAATACAGGACCCAGCGCGCGTCGGCGGAGGTCGCCGGCGCGTCGCTCGAGATCGAAAAACACGAGGAGGGCTTCCGTCTCCAGGCGCTGCGGACCGCCGCGCTCTCGGTGAAGCTCGACCTCGAGGCGGCAGGTGTCCCCACGAGCGAGGGGGCGCCGGAAGATCGAGCGAAGCGGCTGACGTCGCTCCGGTCGCGCCTGTCGCAGGTCGAATCGCAGGCGTCTCGCCTGCTCTCGCCCGACGCGAAGATCGAGCTCGACGGCGTTCGCGCGCAGGTGTCCCGCGGCGGCGAGAGCCTCGCCGTCGGCCCCGCGAGCGTCCGGCTGCGCAGGGAAGCGGGGCGGACCAACCTCGAGTACCGCGCCGGGGCCGCGGTCGTCGACCTCGCGACGAGCGACGGTCTCGTCATCAAGACCCGGCTACCCGTCGAAGGTGAGCCCTTCGCGGTGGACGTGCGTGGCGGACCCATCTCGCTCGGGGCGCTCGGCGTGAGGCAAGGCGATCTGCACCTGGTCGATCCCGAGCTGGCGATGTTGCGGATGAACGCGCGCCTGGAGGTCGACGAGCACGGCGAGGTCGGATCCTTCGACGGGGAGGCCAGCGTGGCGGAGCTCGGGTTCTTGCTCGACCCGATCGCCAAGGACCCTGTGCGCGGGCTCCGAGCGTCCTTCCGGGGCAAGGTCCGCGGCGCGCTCGACGGGAGCAACGTCAGCGTCCAGGGCGGTGAGATCGAGATCGGCAACGTCAGGCTCGTCACCACGCTCGATCTCGTTCGCGAGAACGGGACGCCGCGCCCCGCGGCCAAGGGGACCGGACCAGCGGAGCCACCCAAGCCTCGGTACAAGCTGGGCGCGACCTTCGAGGTCCCGCTCGTGCCCTGCCAGGCGCTGCTCGACGCAGCGCCGGCGGGCCTCTTGCCTCACGTGGAGGGCATGCGCCTCGCCGGGTCGTTTTCGCTGAAGGGCAAGGCCAAGATCGATACCGAGACGCTCGATAAGGACTTCTCCCTCGACTACGATCTCGCGAGCTCTTGCCGCGTGACGGACGTGCCGCCGGCGATCGACGTCGAGCGGTTCAAGAAGCCGTTCCGCCTGCAGGTGTATTCGCCGACCGGAGAGAAGGAGCTCGAGCTCGAGACGGGGCCCGGGAGCGCCAACTGGGCGCCGTACAACGCGATCTCTCGCTTCATGGAGCCGGCGGTCATGACCTGCGAAGACGGCCGGTTCCATCGTCACGAGGGCTTCGACCACGAAGCGATCCGGAACAGCATCCGCGAGAACGTGCGCCAACGGCGCTTCGTCCGCGGCGCGAGCACGATCAGCATGCAGCTCGCGAAGAACCTCTACCTCGCGCGGGACAAGCGGCTCGGTCGGAAGATCGAAGAGGCCTTCCTGACGCTCTACCTGGAGCAGGCGCTCACCAAGGAGCAGATCCTCGAGCTCTACCTGAACGTGGTCGAGCTGGGCCCGAAGGTCTATGGCGTGGAGGCCGGCGCTCAGCACTACTTCCGCACGTCGCCCTCGCGCCTCACGCTGACGCAAGCGTTTTACCTCGCGTCGATCTTGCCCAGCCCGAAGGCCCAGCACTTCGGCGCGGGTGGCGCGCTCTCCCCGGGCTGGCTTCGGAACCTGCGGACGCTCTTGAAACACGCGAACAAGGTCAAGCGTCTCTCGGACGAGGACCTCGAGGCGGGGCTCTCCGAGATCCCGGTGCGTGGCTCGCCCGCGCCGATGCGTGATCCGGAGGCTGGACCTGCGAAAGACGAAGGCGACGACACCGTCATCGAGGTCGAGCCGAGCGAGCCCTGACCCTAGGCCGTGGCGACGGGAGCCTGCGCGGCCTCCCGGCTCGCGGCTCTCCGGTCGACGATCTCGTAGCTGTCAGCGTCGAACCGCCGCGTGGCCAGGTAGAACTTGTAGGTGAGGTCCGGGTAGAGCACCGTCTGCTTCCCCGTCTGCGTCTGGTACCAGGCCCGGCACCCCGAAGCCCACACGGTGTTCTCGAATCGGCCGGCGATGGCGCGGTTGTACCTCGCCTGAGCCTCGGGCAGGACGTCGAAAAACGCCGCGCCTTTCGCTCGCAACGTCTTCAATGCTTCGACCGCGTAGTGGATCTGCGCCTCGATCATGAAGACCAGGGAGTTGTGGCCGCCGCCGATGTTCGGTCCGGGGATGACGAAGAAGTTGGGGAAGCCCGAGACGGTCGTGCCGAGGTAGGCCTCCATCCCGTCCTTCCATTGGTCGGCCAGGCTCTTGCCGCGGCGACCGAGCACGGGGAAACGTACCGCGTGCTCGGCGGCCTCGAAGCCGGTCGCGAGCACGAGCGCGTCGAGCTCGTGCAGCCGGCCGTCGCGTGTGCGGACGCCGTTCGGCTCGACCCGCTCGATGCCGTCGGTGACGAGCTCCACGTTCGGACGCTGGAGGGCAGGGTAGTAGTCGTTCGAGATGAGGATGCGTTTGCAGCCGATCACGTAGCTCGGCAGGAGCTTCGCGCGCAGCGCGGGGTCGGCCACGCTCCGCTCGAGGTGAGCGCGCGCGAGCTTCTCCAGGAAGGCGGTGAGCCGGCCGCGGCTCACGAGCGCCGGTCCGATCAGAAGCTCCCGGCGCCAGTAATATTGCGCGCGGATGAGCCATTGCAGGGCCGGGAAGGAGGCATAGACGCGCTTCTCCAAGTCGCCGATCGGGCGGTCGAGCCGGGGGACGATCCACGGCGGCGTGCGCTGGAACAGGTGAAGCTCCCCCACGCTCGGCGCGATGGAGGGGACGATCTGGATCGCGCTCGCGCCGGTCCCGATGACGCCGACTCGCTTGCCCTCGAGCGACGTGGCGTGATCCCATTTCGCCGAGTGGAACTGTTTCCCGGCGAACGTTCCCAGGCCTTCGATCTGGGGAAAGGAGGGCTGGCTGAGCCCGCCTCCGCACGACGCCACGGCGCGAGCGCGGAGCTTGTCGCCGAGCTCGGTCGTGACCTCCCACGTCGAGGTGCTCTCGTCGAACACGGCCGAGGTGGCGGCTGTCTTCAGGCGGAGCCGCCGGCGAAGGTCGTATTTGTCCGCCACGCCCTTCAGGTACTCGAGGATCTCCGGCTGCCGCGCGAAGACGTGGGACCATCGTGGGTTCAGCTCGAACGAAAACGAATACAGCTGCGATTCCACGTCGCAGGCGCAGCCGGGGTATTGGTTCGCCCACCACGTCCCGCCGACCTCGTCGTCCCGCTCGAGGATCACGAAGTCGTGTAGGCCCGCCTTGTCGAGCGCGATTCCCATGCCGAGGCCCGAGAACCCGGCGCCGATGATGATCACGTCGTGGATCGGTGTGCTCATGGGGACGACGCGAGTCTGAATCGCTATTGACCGTTGGTCAACAGTGAATCGACCGCGGTCCGCCGGTCGCGCGCCTGGCGAGCGCGAGGGAGATCACGCCGGCGGCGGTCTTTGGGCCATCCGCGCGAGCGCGCTCCGCATGGCGGGCGGTGCGTGGCGCGCGACCACCGAGGCGAATCGAACGAACAGGCTCGTCTCGTCGACGGCCCGGCCGCGCTCCACCGCGAGGAGCGTCCGCCGCGCCACCTCTTCGGCGGGCTGCGCCCTGGGGTCGGGCCGGGTGTAGCCCGTCTCGTGTTTGCCTCGCTCCGCGTTCTGCCGGAACGGCGTGTCGACCGGGCCGGGCCGAACGACGAGCACGCGCACGCCGTCCTTTGCGAGCTCGGCGCGCATCGCCATGCTGAGCCCTTCGAGCGCGAACTTGGAGGCGGAGTACGCCGCGTACCTCGGCGCGGCCACGACGCCCGCGACGGACGACAACATGACCACCGTACCCTTTCGTTCGCGCAGCGAGCTCAGCGCGAGCTGCGTGAGCGCGAGCGGCGCGAGCACGTTGAGCTCGAAGAGCGCGCGCAGGGCCGCGAGGTCGATCTCCGGCACGGTCGCGTAGTAGCCGCGGCCCGCGTTGTTCACGAGCACGTCGACCCCACCCTGCGCGAGAGCCGCGTCGACGAGCGCTCGCCGATGGGCGGGGTCGGTCACGTCCCCTGCGATCACCAGGGCTCGACCACCGCGAGACTCGACCTCGCGCGCCACTTCCGTGAGCTTGTCCGCGCTGCGTGCCGAGAGCACGACCGTCGCGCCGCGCGCTCCCCACGCGAGGGCCAGCGCGCGGCCGATGCCCATCGATGCGCCGGTGATGACGGTGCTCATGCGGTCGCGATCTGTATCACGGAGCGCGGCCTCCCTCCGCGCGGTACGATGGCGGCGTGGTCGGCCGTCTGTTCCTGCTGCGAACTGCGCAGGCGGCGCGGGCTGCTCGTTTGTCGGAAGTGTTCTCGACGGACCTTGGCTCGCGCCCGACGAATGTTGTTATGCCGTCGTCGGCGAGTGTGTCCCCCATCGCTGAGTGGCGAATTTCGCCGGACGCTCGGGGCGTCGGCGGAGCGGCGAGGAAGGATCACATCTCGCTCCTCTCCATTCTGGATCGCGCAAAGCCAGGCTCGACCGAGCGCGCGCGCTGCCTGTAATCTTGGCGCCGGGGTGGAAACACCATGGCAGCCAACACCAAACGACCAGCGAGAGAGGATGCGGACGGACCGGCCAGCCACGTGTCCGGGACACGCCGGATCACCTATCCGATCGACGCAGGCTACGGCTCCGCGCGGAGCGCGGCGGCCTGGGCGTTCGGCGAAGGCGGCGTCGGGGAGTTCGAGCTGAGGCCGTCTCACGTCCCCACGTTGCCCGCCCCGATCGGATTGGCGAGCCCGCGCCGCGCGGGGTCGTCCCCCACCATCCGCCGCGCGGTCGACGCCTGGGAGTTCGGCCCTGCGTCCGACGTGTCGTGGCTCGGCTCCCGCGTGGAGTCGATGCTCGCGGCCGATGACGCCGACGACGCCGAGCCCCCACCTTCGCACCAGGAGATCGCCGCCGCCGCGAAGGCGGAGCTCGGCGGCGATCGCTGCGCGCTGCGGCTCAAGATCTCTCCCCGGAGGATCGTCTCGCTCGACCTCCACCCGTTCGAAGCGTTCCTGCTCTCTCGCGTGGACGGCGTCACGACCGTCGCGGACATCGTGGACATGTCCGGCGCGGCGGAGCACGAGGCGCTCCGCGCCTTGGCGGAGCTCCGGCGCCGCGGGATCGTGGGCTGAGCTTCGCGCCGGCGTCGCGGAGCGAGCCGGGCCTACCAGCCGAGCGTCTGCTCGAACGCGGTGGTGAGCACCTGCCCGAGCTTCTGGTGCGTCACGAGGCTGGGGTGATAGTCGCAGCCCCAACCATCGTTCGGATCGATCGAGAACTCCACGGAGTGGACGTTCGAGTCGGCGAACTGATCGATGGCGCTGAGGACGTAGCCTTGGTTCTCGGCGCCCCAGTGTTGCCACGTGACGCAGAAGATGGCCGCGTTGGGGTAATGGCCGCGAACCGTCCCGAGGAGATCGACGTAGGCCCCGACGAAGTCGGCCTCGGCGACGGGCGCGGAGAAGTCGTTCGTGCCGAGGTTGATGACCACGGCTTCGGGGGTGAACTTGCCGAAGTCCCACGTGGGCCCCGAGTCGTCCGTCAGGGTGCGCTCGTAGAGGACGGGCATCGGCTCGTTCGGATCGCCGCCGTAGTTCTGGAACACGCCCTTGCCGCTGTACGCGACGAGGTGGGCTGCCGCGCCGACGTTGCGTGACGCGATGGCCGCGTACGTCTCGTACGCGCTCTCGGTGTCGCCCGAGAAGTTGCAGGACTCGTTCGGGCCCTCGACGCCGTACCCACACGTGATCGAGTCGCCGATGAACTCGACGCGATGCACGTACGGCGAGGCGGACTCGACCTGCGTCGTGCCGTTGCCGGGGACGAAGCCGCGGAACTGTACCGCGCCGAAGAAGCCCTCGACGCGCCGGTACACGAGCACGTCGTGTGTCCCGGCGGGCAGCCCCGAGGCGACGACGTAGGGGCTCGCTCCCGCTTCGGTCTGGAAGACCTCCGTCGGCGCGCCGTCCACCACGACCTGGAAGAAGACGCCCGCGGGGCCCTCGAGATCGATCGAGAGATCCGTGCCGTCGATCCGCGTGAGGTACGACGTGCCCGACCACGTCGCGGTGGGCCCCGCCGGGTCCGACTCGTCGAACCGACCGACGAGGTGCTCGAGCGCCGTCACGGGCGGCGCGCCGCCGTCCCCGCCGGTCCCGGTCGAGCTCGACGAGCTCGTCGTCATCGTCGCGCCCGTCGTGGTCTGTCCGGTCGTCGTCTGTCCCGTGCTGCCGCCGGCGCCGCCGGAGCCCTCGCTGTCACCGCACGCCAGGAAGAGGAAGGACCCGAGGAGAGCGAGCGTCTGCTTCACGACCCGGAGGAGACAGCGGACGGGCCGGCGAGGCAAGGGCGGCATGGTGCGACGCCGGGGAGACTCCACCAGGGGCTCGGGAGGAGCGCACCCCTCCGCGGGTCGGCGTGAACGCGCGCGGCGGGGGAGCTGTGTGGCGTCTCACTCGAAGTGGAGCTCGACCGGTTCTTCGGCGCGGAACGTCCCTGCGTCGGTGCCACACTGGCCGGCGTCGTTGTCACCGCGGCACCATGTTTCGCCCTTCGCGTCGACGACGCAGTCGTGTGAGTCCGAGGACGCGAGCTGGACGAACGTCTCGAAGTGGGGCACGAAGCGACCGTGCGCGATGCACCCGAACTTACCGTCGCCGGTCGTTCCGCAGACGCGGTTGCCAGGCGCGATCGCGACGAGCGGCGAAGCGTTGACGAGTGTCTTCGGCGGCGCGCCCGGCATGCATCGCGCGACCTTGCCTCCGGAGAAGAGGGCGAGGCCGTCGGCCCGAATCTGAAGCGTGCCGGAGCACGTGGAGAACGGCGCGACCGTCGCGGTGCCGTCGCGCTCCACCTCGACCGCGACGATTCCGCCGTCGGTTTGCGCGAAGACAAGGTCCGGCAGGACCGTCCCGGGCACCGGGCCGAAGCGGAGCGCGAGCCCGTGCGCGCCTGTTACGCCATCCACCGGACGGACGGCGAGACCTTCGAGGCCCTTGGCGTTTGCCGTCGTTCCGATGCGTAGCTTGCCGCTGGCGTCCACGAGCGCCACGGGGGCCTGGATACCAAATGGCGGCAGCGCGAGCTCACGAGCGCCGTCGAGCGCGGGAACGCGGACCGGGGTGCCCGGTGTGCGCTCGGCGTAGAAACACGAGGCCGCGCCGTCCTTCGTGAACCAACAGGCATAAGCGGCATCCGCGAAGAGGCGGGCTGCGCCTGCGGATCCAGGAATGGTGCGCGGCGGATCGAGGCGGGGCGGCTTCGTCTCGCTAGCCGCGCGGCGCTGGCTTCCCCAGCAGACCACCTCGTCCTTCGTCGAGAGCCCGCAGGTGAAGCCTCTCCCGGCCGCGATGGACCGCAGCGGGGGCGCGCCCTCGACCTTCGTCGCGCGGGCGACCCATTGCGTGTCGGGTAAGCCGAGCAACGAGGCCGCGTTCTGCCCCCAGCACCGCACGATGCCAGCGTCGTCGAGCGCGCAGATGGCGCGCCGCGCAGCCGCGAGCTGCTTCACCTTGCGCCCGGCGGGCAGCCTAACGGTCCCTTCGGGGACCCCCGCCTGCGTCGGCGGCGTCATCAACGGGCCGAACGTGCTCCGCCGCTTGCACTCGATCTCTTCTCGGTGCCCGACACACGTGAGCGGCGTGTCGGTCGACTGGGGCGCGGTGATGGCCAAGGCCTCGCCGATGCCCATGAGGACCGAGCTACGCGCCGGGTTGTCGAAATCGAAGCAGATCGCGGAGTCGAGGGTCGTGGTCGCGTCGTCCTTGTGCAGGGCGCACACGCGCCGCAATCCGACCGAGACGGCCGTTGCACGCTGGACGCCGGGGAGGGTCCAAGCGCTCGAGGTGTCGGGTTGGAAGCAGCTCACGCGTCCACTCTCGACGACGGCGCAGGCTTGCGCGCCCACGGCGAGGGAGACGACCCGTTCGAGGCGAGCGACGCGTGGTGCTCGCGGAGCGCCGGAAGTGCCGCGGACACCGCCCTGCCAGCAGGCGACGCGGCGGTCGTCGCGCACGGCGCACAGAGTCGACCCGTGCGCGGCGATGCTGCGGGCACCCTCGATCAGCGGCATCGGCGACGACGCGAGATCACCACCGACGAAGACCGAGACCCCTCCTCCTCTGCGGAGCACGACCACGTCGTCGCCCACGGCGACGTCTTCGGCGTCGGAGATCCCAGCGACGCGGCTCGGCGTGGCGCCCACGTCGATGCCCCAGCACGCGAGGCCGCCGTCGACCAGGACGGAGCAACCCATCCGCTCGCCGAGGGCGATGCGCCGCGCGGGCACGTTGGGGCCGCGGAGGCGCTCGCTCTCGGCCGACGCGACCGCTGCGCTCGGAGCCGGCGTCGCGGTGTCACCAAACGCAGAAGGCACCGACGTGCCGGCGGGGGAGGGGCCGCGCGCGGGCTCGGCGACACAAGCGCCGAGGCCAAGCCCGAGCGCGCCGAGGATGAAAGGGCCGCCCGGGCGCGCCATGCCGCTCGTGATCCCGTCAGCTCCCGACGTTCGCGGGGTGGGCGCTCCGAGCCGGATCCGCGCGGCGCCCGCTTCGCCGTGAGCGTTCCCGCTTGTTTTTCGCCCTGACGGATGAGGAGCGAGCAGGTGAGCCATGGCGTTGCACGGGTCGACGTGAACGAGCCCGCGGCCGTGGAATTAGACCCGAAGTGGAGGGAGTCCGCGAGAGGGCCGAAGCCCACCAGCAGGTTTGCGCCCCCGCAAACAGAGTCGGGGAGGTGGGATTTGACGCCGGGGATTTTCAAAACGCGGTCGATCACGCGAGATCCCTACGTTGCTCGGCGTTTTCTCACTTCCCCGGCTCGGCGGGACGCGACAAGAGGCGACGGGAAGTAACCTGGAGTGGGCAACAGATGGGCAACAGGTGGGGGCAAGTTAGGGCGCCGTCGCGCGTGGGTCGCGCCCGCCCCGACTGCTCGCGCCTACGGGCGAGGGAAGTCCGCCCGCCTCTTCTTTAGCTCCGCAAAGAGGGCGCCGATCGCGCCATGGATCATCGGCGGGGCGGGGGGAACAGCGTAGCCACTCTTGTCCGGGAAGTACCGACCGTGCGCTAACCAGTGCCGGTGCCGGAGTATCGGCTTGAAGGCCCCCACCTTGTGCGCATCCGCGCCGTCCATTTTCCAAGCGGCAAGGATCTCTTCGAGCGGGACTCTCTTGCCGTAGCGCACCTCGAGATCACAGAATCGTTCCTCGAGCGATCCCAGCCTTTGCCACCAACTGGGCGGAAGCCGGAGCTTGAAGGCCAGACGGCGCAGGAGAAAGAAATGGCGCGGCCCAGCGATCAGCCTCTCCATGAAGTCCAGACGTATCGTCGCCTCCGCGCTGGTGACGAGCGCCAGCACTGTTTGCCGATCCAACTCCACACGAACCTCGGCGAGGCGGTCCGAGAGCTGGGCCTGTGTCAGGCCCGCGAAGCGGATGTCCGCGATTCCGTGGAGGTGGACTAGTCGAAGGCACTCAACGACGTCGCGATAGTGCTCAAGTACAGTGTCGATCGCGATCATTCATCGAGCGCAAGCAGGTACGAGAGCGCGGTTGCGAAGCCGTCCTTGTCGAGGATCTCGGTCCTCCCGTCGTCGAGTACGGCCTTCCAGGAAGTCGCCCCTTCGGAGCGAAACCTCAAAAGGATCACCCGGCTCGGACCGCACATCATGTCGACCCGGCCGCACGCACCCACGAGCCGGGTCGGCCCCGCAACCACGACCCCAAGCACCCTCATCCCGCGCGGTAGGATATGAACCGACGCTGGGTGCCGCGTCCGGACCTGAATCTCAAGCGCAGGGACGATGTATGGGCCGAGGTCCTCCTCCGCGAGTTCGATCTCATGCTCGCGAAAGCTGACAGTTCCGGCGGCCTCACCATCTGCGAGCCATGCCCGAAGTTGAGCGAGGAGACTACGAAGGTCGTCGACCCACTCGTCCTTCTTGCGGTCGAGTGCCTCCCCCACGGTTTCCACCCGCTCGGAAGACAGCCGCTTCAGAAGCTGTTCCATCTTCAGCATCGTCGACCGGTAGCGTAGCCGCTACAGCGAGCAGCGTCACGTTCGACCCGAGAGCCACTGAACCCGCTCGGCTGCGCGTACGTACCTCGATTCGAGCCCGCGTCCATGGGCGAGTGGGCTCTACCTGTGGCAGGGCTGCCTCCGGACCGGGCACGTCCGCCTATTGCTCACGGCACGCGAGCATGGCCGACGAGATCGATCGCCTGGAGGCGGCGCGTCTCGCCGACTGTCGACTGTCGACTTCGCTCGATGCCCCAGGTGGCAGCCTACAGACGCTACCCACCGCTTCATAGTCGTGCATACGAGACCCCACGATCGCCGTCGAGTTGACTCGCCCAACACGGATGGTTCGAGCACGGGCCGGATTCCGACCTCGCGCCTCTCGATCCATCACGGCCGGTCAGCTCTTCTTGGCCGTCGGTGCCGCCAGATGCTCGCGCGCCCGGGCGAGCAGGAATCGGCGGGTAGGCAGCGTGGCTCGGTGGCGCACCCGCTCGACGAGCGGAGTGACAGTCGCGAAGCGACCGTCGGCTCCGACAAGGGCACGGCCAGTGCGCCTTGACGACCTTCCGGCTGAGCACCTCGAGAAAGGCGACGCAGATGGAGAGGCCGTTGAACCGTAACCCCTTCAGGCCGTTCTCCCCTGGCGCGGCGTGACGTGCTTGACGGCAGCCGATCGCGGTCGGCTGGCGGCTCGGCTAGCGTTGGCGGATGTTCCTCGAAGGGACCCTGGTCGAGAAGCTCCGGAAGCTCGAGGCGTTGTACGCCGGGACGGCTGTCGAGGGAGAGCGCGAGG
>JAEUKE010000150.1 GCA_016794345.1 Myxococcales bacterium | reverse complement strand
CCGTCTTTGCCGACCTTGGCGAAGCCCACCGACTCTCCGACGACGTCCCACGTCCCGAGCGGGCTGACGCGCCGTGCGATGGCCCGGACCCGCCCGGCGGTGATCCCGACCATCATCTCCTCGCCGGTCTCGCTGGAGCGTGGATCGACGAGGACGGCGTTGTCATGCTTCGACTCGACGAGCTTGCGGAGGAGCTCCGCCGGGTAGAGCACGTCCGCGTCCATGAAGAGGCCGCCCGCGTCGGTGAGGCGGCCCGCCGCCTTCTGGAGCGAGACGATGCTGCCGCGGACGAAGTCCGGGTTCTCGACGAACTCGATGGGGAGGGGCGACGCGAGGCGCGCCGCCCGATCCCGGATCTGCTGCTGTTCGTACCCGACGACGACGGTGACGCGGGTGATGCCTGCGGTCTTCATGGCCGCGAGGTGACGCTCGAGGAGCGTCTTTCCGCCGACGTCGACCAGGCACTTCGGCTCGGCTTGTTCGAGGCGGCGGCCGCGACCGGCCGCGAGGAGGACGGCGAGCAAGCTCCTACTCCTTGATGAGGGCCCAGGCGCGCCGGTAGTCCTCGAACGTGTCGATCTCCAGCCAGCCCTTGTAGACGTCGATCGCCTGCACCTCGGTGCCGCGGTTGATGAGCTCCTGGATCATGTCGGTCATGCTCGCCTCGCGGAGCGAAGCGGCCTCGGCGACCTTGCCCTTGGACTCGACGAGCTGGTTGTACACGTCCGTCAGCTGGCGCGCGCCCTTGTCGGAGAAGAGGGCCATGCCGATGAACTCGCCCTGTGCCTGGTCGTTGGGCACGTTGCGGCCCAGCTTCGCGACGGAGTGCGGAGCCTCCGCGCCGACGAACCGGTAGCCGGTCTCCTGGGCGTCCTTCAGCTGGACGAGATCGGGCAGGCCGCGGCCGGCGGGCTGGTTCGCCTTCGTGTCGGCCCAGGCGCGATCGACGACGAGCGAGATGTCCCCCGGGCTCTTCAGCAGCTTCTCGAGGTGGCCACGCTCGAAGAGGATGTCCCCGTAGAGGAAGAGGAACTGCCCGCCGAGCTCCTTCTTGGCGGCGAAGAGGCTCTCCACCTCGTTGGTCGAGGCGAACGCGTCGTTGTCGTACGTGCGGACGCCGGAGAGCGAGATCGCCTCCTTCTTGTAGCCGCGCACGACCGCGATGTCCTTGATGCCACAGGAGTTGAGCACCTCGATCTGGCGATCGAGGACCGTCTTGCCCTTGATGTCGAGCATCGGCTTCGGCACGTTCTCCGTCAGCGGCAAGAGGCCCTGGCTCTGCCCGGCGCCGAGGATGACCGCCGTGACGCCCTTGCTCTCGCTGGGCATGAAGGCCGCTTCGTCCGTCGCCATCTTGTCGACGCCGACGAGCTGGTAGACGCGCGGGAGCGGGACGACCTTGTCCTCCACGCTTCCGGTGAACATCTCTTTGCGGAGGGTCTGCAGCGTGTCGGTCATGGCCTTGATGGCCGAGCGGACCGCGTGGTTCGCGAAGATGACGAGCTTGAAGCCGGCCTTGCCCAGCTCCTCCACCTTCACGTCCTTGTAGATGGTGGGGACGCAGACGAGCGGCGTGTTCGGGCGGTCCCACAGCTTGGCGAAGGTGAGCACCTCTTCCGGGCTCTTCGACTTGGAGTGGATGAGGACCATGTCCGCGCCCGCGTCGGCGTAGGCGCGGCCGCGGTTCAGCGCCTCTTCCATGCCCCAGCCGGCGATGAGCGCCTCCGTCCGGGCGATGACGGTGAAGTCACGATCGCGCTGCGCCGCCTTCGCGGCGCGGATCTTCCCGGCGTGCTCCTCCACCGGGGACAGCTCGCGCTTCACGCCGGCGTAGAAGCTGCACCGCTTGGGGAAGATGTTGTCCTCGATGCAGATGCCCGCGATGCCCGCCTTCTCGTACTCCTCGATGCAGCGGATGACGTTGATGGCGTTGCCGAAGCCGTTGTCGCAGTCCGCGATGACGGGGATCTTCACCGCGTCGTTCATCATCTTCGCGGCGGAGAGGCTCTCCGCCATCGTGAGGATGTTCGCGTCCGGCACGGCGTAGGAGGCCGAGATCTCGAACCCCGAGGCCCAGAGACCGTCGAACCCAGCTTCTTCGCCGATTCGACCCGAGAGCCCGTTGTGGGCACCGATGATGGTGATGGGACCCGGGCGGGCGATGAGCTCTCGGAACTGTTTGGCTTTGCTGGGCACGGTGATACTCCTCGGCGGCACAAAAACCGCGCGGCGCAGCCTCTTAACACGGGTGCGGCGGAGAGCCACAGGGGCTCGCGGCGAAGCACAAAAAGAAGCGAGGCGAGGCGCCTCTTGGCGCCCCGCCTCGTCGGAAGGCGGCCCCTAGAAGGAGGCCGTCAGCTTCTCACTTGCACGCGGGGTTCTGCGCCATCGCGTCGAGCGCGGCCTTGCAGCCCTGCGCGAGCGCGTCCTTGGCGGGACCACCCTGAGCAGCCGCGTCCTTCCAGGCCTTGACGGACGCGTCGTAGCCCTGCTGCATCGCGGCCTTGCCTTCGGCAGGGACCTTGTCGATGCACTTCTTGAAGAGGTCCATGTACTCGTCACACTCTTTGACGCCGATCTTGTCGCCGCCGCCTTCGGACTTCTTCTCGTCCTTCTTCTCGTCCTTCTTGTCGCCCGCGGAGGCGCTCTTCGAGTCCTTGCCGTCGCCGCCGGCCTTGTCACCACAACCCACCGCGAAAACGGTACCGAGCAGCAGAGCAATCGCGATCTTCTTCACAGGATCCTCCCATCGACCGTTCCACGGTCGTAGCGGCCGGATAGTGCCGCTCATCAGGATCGATGGTCAAGAATCGAAGCAACGCTCAGGCGGTTTTCTGCGATTGTCGTGAACTTGTAATCGACTGTCCGCGAATTGTCCGATGCGCGTGGCGCGCTCGTGTCACTTGCACAGCGGATCGGCGTCGAGCGCCGCGCTCGCGGCCGCACAGGTGATCTCGAGGTTCGCCCTCGTGTCGGGCTGCTTCGCCTGATCACGGAACGTCGCGAGAGAGCCGTCGAGCGCCTTCTTGCGCGCGTCGCGGTCGGCCTCGGGGAGCTTGTCGATGCAAGCGCGCATTTTTGCGATGTAGGCGTCGCAAGTTGCGACGCCGGTCGCGTCCTCACCGAGCTTTGCGGTCGGCGACGCGGTCGTGGTGGTGCTGCCGGTCGGGACGCTCGACGTCGGCCCGCCTTTGATGCCCGCGGTCTCGTCGGCCGGACAACCAGCGAGAGGCAGGATCGCGGCGACGAAGAACAGCGAGCTTGTTTTCATTGTCGATTCGTTCTTACGGGCGAGGCGGGCGCGCGATCTCGTTCGAGGACGACGACGTGCTCGAGCCGCGGAGCGCGAGCGAAGGCGCCCCTCGTGGCCGTGTCGAAGTGAGGGCGAGTCTGCGAGGCGCTCGCGCGTGGCTCGAAGCCGGCGCGGCGTCCGGCCTCGACGACGAGGGAGTCCGCGGCGAGGGGCGTGCGCCCGAAGGCGCTGTCGGCGACGAGCAGCGCCGCGAGGCCGCCGGGCTTCATCACGCGGTGGAGCGCTCGTAACACGTCTGTCATTTCATGGCCGTACGTGTCGATCGCGTCGTCCGGCGAGAGCTTCGCGAGCGAGCGCTTGGCCCCGAGCTCCGCTCGGATGAACGCGCGCGCGTCTTTGCCGAGCCAACGCAGGCGTGCGCGGTGGTGCTCGAGGTAGTCGTAGACGCCCGCGTAGGGTGGGGACGTCACGACGGCGTCGACGCTGCCTGTCTCGACGCCGCGCAGCTCGCGCGCGTCGCCCTCGAGCACCACGGCCGTCGGCGCTCGCCGGAGGGGATCGTCAACGGCCTCGAAGGCGCGCGTGAGCTCGGTGGCCTTGTTCACGAAGAGCCGCGCCGGATAGCCGGCGGCGAGGCGCTTCGGGGCCTCCGCTGTGGAGGTGTCGGAGCGGCGGCGGCTGAGCTTCACCAGGATCGACGAGAGGACGAGGAGGAGGTCGCTCTTGATGCGGGAGTCGGCGCACGCCTCGATCCCGATGCGCAGGCCGTCGAGCTCGAGCAAGACGTGTGGATCGAACGAAGCCACGTCCTCCGGCGGGTAGCGGCGGCTCGCGCCCGTCTTGGCCTTCCGGCGCTCGGTGGCCACGGCCGCGGCGCTCGCGGCGGCGGCGAGGAGGGCCTCGCGCTCGGCCGGGGGCATCGGCGTCGCCTTGCGGCGCGCGAGCATGACGGCGAGCGGGTTGAGGTCGACCCCGATCGCGCGGCGGCCGGCGAGGCGCGCCTCGACGAGGACGGTGCCGCCGCCGCAGAACGGATCGAGCACGGTCTGGCCGACCGTCGAGAGCGCGCCGACGAGGCGCTCGGCCGTGCGCGGGTGCATGCGCGCCGGGTACGCGTGGAAGCCGTGGACGTGCGCGCGCGCGGCGTCCTCGCCGTCTTCTGCGATGCTGCTCGCGACGTCGAGCGCGTGCGCGAGCCGGGCGGCGAGCGCCTGGTCGCCGCGTGTCCGGACCTCCCCGCCGACGTGGGTCAGCGAGCGGCGTTGTTTCGCGGGGCTCACCGGCTCGCGCGGCGTGGGGACGGCGTCACTTCGTCCGCTCGGTCGCTTGCTCATGGGCCTCGAGCGCAGCGGACGCCTCCGCCTCTGCTTGCGCCTCCGCTGCGGCTTTTGCTTCGAGCTCGGCGAAGCGGGGGTCGGGCGGGAGCGTGGAGCCGGTGTCGACGCGCAAGCTGGGCGCGCCCGCGACGCCGATCTCGGCGTCCACCGTGGCGAGCGTGACGAGCTCCTGCGCGCGCGCCGCGTCCACCCCGAGGATCTTGGCGAGGTCCGCGGCGTTTCTTACCTTGCCCGCGCGGATGAGCTCGGCCGTCGCCGCGCTCCACGCGGAGTCGAGCGCCTCGACGATCTCCTTCGTCTTCGCCTGCGCGCGGGCGCGCGCGAAGAACCCGATGGCGAGGGCCGGGCCGCTGATGAAGAGCAACGTGAGTAGCGCGCCGAGGAACGAGAAGAAGAGGATCGGGAGGGAGATGAGCACGCCGAACGCGGTACCGACCGCGCCGATGACGCCGAGCGCGCGGAACGTCGCGCGGGTCTTTCGCGCGGCGTCAGCCTTGCGGAGACCCGCCTTCGCGGCGTCGTCGAGCGCCGCGCCTTCGGGCATGGTGATGCGCGGGCCGCCGCAGAGCCGGCAGACGGTCCCGAGCTCGGCGTTGGGGACGACGCCGCCGACTCCGCCGCAGAGCGGGCACGTGGCGCTCGCGTCGGGGCGGCGCGCGAGGTGAGCGTAGATGTCGAAGCCCGGCCCGCCGCCGGTCACGACGCTCGCTCCGCTCCGGCGGCCGCGCCGACGGAGGCGGCGAGCGCGGCGCGAGCGGCGTCGAACAGGAGCCGTCCGTCGGCCCCGCCGACCGCCGCCTCGCTCATCCGCTCCGGGTGCGGCATGAGGCCCATCACGTTGCGCCTGGGCCCCGCGTACACGCCTGCGATCCCGAGCGCGGAGCCGTTGGGGTTCGCGTCCTCCGTTGCGTTGCCCTGCGCGTCGACGTAGTCGAACGCGATGGCGGCGCCGGCGGTGCCGTCTTGCTGGAGCGTCGCGAGCACGTCCGGCGAGGCCTGGTAGCGACCCTCGGCGTGGGCGATCGGCAGCCGGAGCACGCGGTTGCCCGCGTCGAGCATCGCGTCGGTGAAGGGGCCCCGCGCGCGCGGCCTGACGAAGATCTCGCGGCACTCGAACCGCAGGTTGGCGTTTCGCGTGAGCGCGCCGGGGAGGAGCCCGCACTCCGTGAGGATCTGGAATCCGTTGCAGACGCCCAGTACCAGGCCGCCTCGGTCGGCGTGCCTGCGGATGTCCGCGAGGATGGGGCTCGTCTTGGCGATGGCGCCGCAGCGGAGGTAGTCGCCGTACGAGAAACCTCCGGGGATGGCCACCAGGTCCGTCCCGGCGGGCAGGGCGTTGTCGCGGTGCCACACGATGGAGGTCCGCACCCCGACGATGTCCCGGAGCGTCCGGATCATCTCCGTGTCAGCGTTGGAGCCGGGGAAGACGACGACGGCCGCGTGCATGCCGAGGGGCATACTCTCACTTTTGGCGCAAGGCCAGTGGGCGAGGGATTGACCCTGTGGCATAGGAATAACGTCGTGCGGCGCACGCGTGTGTCCTTCGCTCTCCGTCAACCCGAAGCAGCTCTGCGCCCGGGGGATCCGCGATTGGCGCTCGGCCTGGCTGGCGCGTACGGGCTTCTCGCGATGATCGGCGGTGCGCTCGCGTTCTACTTCGCCGGCGGCCGGCCGCTCCTGCACCCCGAGCCGTGGCTCGATCTGCCGCTCCTCGCCGCGAGCGCGCTCTCCATCGCCGTGGGAGTCGCGTTCGCCTTCGCGATCGTGGTGATGACGCGCATCACGGTGGCCCGCTACGAGTGGGCCCGCCTGCTCCACCTCGAGCTGCAGCCCGTCGCACGGCGGTTCGGCACGCGCGAGACGCTCCTCATCGCGGCGCTCTCCAGCCTCGGCGAGGAGCTGTTCTTCCGCGCGTTCCTCACGCCGACGATCGGCATCATCGGCTCGAGCATCCTCTTCGGCTTCTTGCACCAGGTGAAGGGCCAGAGCCGCTGGGTCTGGGCGGGCTGGGCGGCTCTGGTCGGCCTGTTCTTCGCGCTCCTGTTCCGCGCGACAGGCTCGCTGCTGGGGCCCATCGTCGCGCACGCGCTCATCAACGCGACGAACCTCACGTTCCTGAAGAACCACGAGATCCGCGCGCGCGCCTGACGCCTCTGCCTGGGTTGGCAGCCCGGGCGCGCGGTTCAGCTCTCGCCGCCGCCCTGGCCCGCGCGTTGAGGCCGCGGCGGCGGAGGCGGCGCGGGCTTCTCTTTGGCGCCGCCTTCGGGAGGAGGCGGCTCGCTCCAACCCGTGTCGACCGGATCGCTCGGCTGGATGATCGGCGGAGGCTTCGGCGAAGGAGGCGGGGGTACCACTGCCTTCACCTTCGCGGGGGAAAGCGAGCGCATGGGCGCGCCGAAACCGGTCTTCGGCGCTGGCGCGTTTGGCTTCGTCACAGGGCGCGTGAAGGTGGCTGCGCGCGGGAGCGGAGGCGCGGCCGGGGCGGTCGGCGCGGCCGGCGGGGCCGCGGCCGGCGGGGCTGCGGGGGGCACGGCAGGCGGCGCGGGGACACGCAACGTGCCCGTCGCGGTCTGCGGTGAGGGCGTCGCTGCTGTCGAAGCGGTCGGCGTGTTGGAGAAAGCCGTGATCGGCGTGCCTGCTGGCGGCGTGACCGAGATCGGTCGGCTGGGGCGGCCGAGCTCGGGTGGCAAGAGAGGCTTGAGCGAGGACGGCGGCGGCGGCGGGATGGGGGGCGAGCCAAAGGTCGGCGCCCCATCGGCTGGAGCTTCGCTCAACGGCGGCAAGGTCTCGAGGCTGGGCGGCGGCGGGAGGTACGACTCGACCGAGTGGAGGGAGCTGGGGGGCGTGGACTCGCGCAGGGGGGCGTTGCTCCGCTGCAGCGACTCGCGCCACGCCAGCCGCGCCGAGCTGGGGCGCTCCGAAGGACCCGTGTTCGCGCGCGCTTCGTCCTCGAGCCGGGCCGCTTCCATCAAGAGGGCGTTGATCGAGACGAGCTCGCCCGCCGTACCTGGCGCCGGGTCGCCGGTCGGCGAAAACGCGAACTTCCCCGTGTCCCAGCTCATCACCGTGCGGAGCAGCTCGATCGGTGTGGTGCCCTTGCCGCCCAACGTCGCGCTCGCGATGTTGCCTGAGACCACGGAGAACGTGGCCTTCCGGTGCCCGCTCGAGACCTCGAGCGAGCCGCTCCGCCGCTCCAGATCCAGCAGGGTGAGGACCGTCGCGACCGACATCTGGGCGAGGTTTCCGACCATGGCGTGGCCGGTCGGGGGGATGGAGGCGAGGGTCTGGCGTGCGGCGCGCAGGCGGGCGGCCATCTGGATGAGCGCGTCGACTTGCGCGACCACCTCGTCGATTCGGAACGGTTTCGTCAGGTACGCGTCCCCGCCGACCTGGAAGCCCTCGAGGCGGTGCTCGCGATCGTCGAGCCCGGACAAGAAGACGATGGGGGCGAGCGCGACCTTGGACGGATGGGCGCGGATCTTCCGCGCTACCCAGTATCCGTTGTGGTCCGGGAGATCGACGTCACACACGATGCAGTCGGGCTGGTCCTCCACCGCGCGGAAAAATCCCTCGGCCGCGTTCTCGGTGATGGTCACCTCGAAGCCGGCTTCGTTCATCGCAACGGAGAGCAGGCGACAAACCCACTCGTCGTCGTCGATCACGAGGACGCGGCCCTTCGACATGCTGTGGAGAAACGGTATCACGTGGTTCCGGTCGGCGGCCAAATGGCGGGAATTTCTGCCCGGGTCACCAAGCGCTGCGAGGGGGCCGGGCCGCACCCGCCGGCCCGCGGTTACGAGCGGCACGGCCAGCTCGGGTGTAAGCTCCCGGGCTGGTGAAGCCGGACCGCATCATCGTGGCCATGAGCGGGGGGGTCGACTCCTCGGTGGCGGCCTTGCGCCTGGTTCGCGCGGGCCTCGACGTCGTCGGCGTGACCCTGCACCTGTGGGACTACCCGTCGGACACGACGGAGAAGGGCCGGTGCTGCGCGCCAGAAGATCAGTACGACGCCCGCCGGGTCGCCGACCACCTGAAAATCCCCCACTTCACGTTCGACCGGCGGGAGCTGTTCCAGGAGCACGTGGTCGGGCCGTTCGTCGACGCCTACCTGACGGGTCGGACCCCGAGCCCGTGTGTCGCCTGCAACCGGACGGTCAAGCTCCGGGAGCTCTTCCCCCTGGCCAAGAAGCTCGACGCGGCGCTTGTGGCGACGGGGCACTACGCCCGGGTCGTGCCCGGACCGGGCGGAGCGGCCCTGCACCGAGGGTGCGACCCCGAGAAGGACCAGAGCTATTTCCTCCACATGCTGAGGCCCGACGAGCTCGAGCGCCTCCGGTTCCCCCTGGGGGACTCGACAAAGGCGGAGGTTCGGGCCGAGGCGCTGGCGGCGGGGTTGCCCGGCGCCACGAAGGGCGAGAGCCAGGAGCTCTGCTTCGTCTCCAGCGGTCGCTACGACGCGTTCGTCGAGGCCCGCGCCGACGGACGGGTGCGGCCCGGGCCCCTGCTCGACCCCGACGGCCGGGTGGTCGGCCAGCACACCGGGATCCACCGCTACACGATCGGGCAGCGCAAGGGGCTCGGGGTCGCGCTCGGACGGCCCGCGTTCGTCGTCGGCGTCGACGCGGACACCGCGGCCGTGAAGCTCGGCTTCGAGGAAGCCACCCTGGCCAGCGGCGCGGTGCTTCATGACGATATCGTCTTCTCCGAAGAGGTGTCGTTCCCCCTCGAGGCGAGCGTGAAGGTCCGCGCCCGCCACGAGCCGGCGCGCGCGCGGCTCTCGCGCAAAGATGACCGAGTCGTCATCCATTTCCTCGAGCCCGTGCGCGCGGTCTCGCCGGGGCAGGTGGCCGTCGTCTACGACGGCACGCGTGTCCTCGGAGGAGGGAAGATCGAGCGCGCGCTCTCGCAGGAAGAGGTGGCCTCGTGACCGCCCCCCTCCGGGTCTGCCAGGGCGCCCTCGGCCTCGTCGTCACATCTCTCTCCCTCTTCTCCTGCGTCTCGGTGGGCGAAGGCTCGGGCAACGTGGAGAGCACCCACCTCTTCGCGGTCGACTGCTGGGACGACGCCTACGATCTCGAGCCCGACTTCTTCGCGGCCGACCCTTTCCGCAACCAGATGCACATGCGCATCCAGCGGGGCAGCGATCTGATCGAGGTCTCGGACGGGCTCAGCATCCTCATCGACGACATCGACGCCGTTCGCGGCCAGCTCGGCACCCCGGTCCCGGTGACGCTTCCGCCCGGCGTGGCGCCCCCCGGCATTCCCGTCGGGACGATCTGTGGTCAGGCCGGCTGCGACTCGCCGGTGCACATCGCCCTCTATCTCCTCGAGTCCTGTCACACGCAGAACATGGTGCTCTACGCGACCGAAGGGACGATCACCTTCCGCGAGCTCTTCAGCGGGGACCCCAACGAGAAGGACGCAGCCGAGAAGCTGACGGAGGCGGAGTTCGATATCGTGGTCGGCGATCCACGGGGTTTCGACCCGTCGACCGGGACGATCCCCAACCAGAGTCGGCTCACGGGCTCGTTCAGCTTCTTCTTCCAGCGAGGCCAGCCCGCCCAGCCGTTTCCGTGATCGCGAGGGCGCCGGTCCCTTCGCACACATTGTGAGCGTGGCCCTCGAGCGGGTCGCCCGCGACCAGCGATGGAAAACGCTTCGACGGTCGCGTTACACTGCGAGCACATGGCAGCACCGCCGCCTCGCCCTTCGGCAGCGCGGGCCGGACCTCGCGCAAGCGTACCGGACCGTGGTGGCCGTGGTTTGGGCGGAGGCAAGGGCGACAAGCCGGCCGGCACCTTCTTCCTCGGGCGCTACCGCGTCGTGGAGGAGATCGGCATCGGCGGCATGGCCACCGTTCACCTCGCCCGGATGGACGGGCCCGGCGGGTTCCAGAAGTGGGTCGCCATCAAGCGCATCCACCCGAACCTCGTGGAGGACGACCAGTTCGTCGACATGTTCCTCGACGAGGCGCGTATCGCGGCGGGCATCAACCACGCGAACGTCGCGCAGGTGTTCGACCTCGGGAAGGACGAGGGCACCTACTGGATCGCGATGGAGTACCTCCACGGCGAGCCGCTGCGCGAGCTCATGCGCCGGTGCGAGGAGCGGAGCCAGCTCATCTCGGTCGACATCGCCGCGCGCATCTGCGCCGACGCGGCGGAGGGCCTGCACGCCGCGCACGAGCTGCGCGGGAAGAACGGCCAGCTGCTCGGCCTCGTGCATCGCGACGTGACGCCGCACAACCTGTTCGTCACCTACGACGGCTACACGAAGGTGGTGGACTTCGGCATCGCGAAGGTCGCCGACCGCCTGAGCGAGACGCGTGCCGGCACGCTGAAGGGCAAGCTCGCGTACATGTCTCCCGAGCAAGTGCGCGGGCAGGACGACGTCGATCGCACGACGGACGTCTTCGCGCTCGGTGTCGTCTTGTGGGAGCTGACCACGGGGCACCGCCTCTTCCGGATGGACACCGACCTCGACACGCTCGAGAAGGTTCAGGCCTGCGTCGTCCCGCCGCCGTCGACGATCGTTCCCGGCTACCCGATCGAGCTCGAGAGCGTGGTGATGAAGGCGCTCGCGAAGAAGAAGCCGGAGCGCTACCAGACGGCGCGCGAGCTCTCTCGCGCGCTGCAGCTCTACCTCCAGCACCGAGGCGTCCTCATCGGGCCCGAGGAGATCTCGGCCTTCGTCCGCGAGCTGTTTGCGGATCGCATCGGCGCGCGCGAGGCACACCTCGCGTGGGCGGCGGACGTGACCTCGACGATCAACGTCGATCAGCTCAACGCGATGAAGGCCGCGCGCCCCGGCAAAGACGGCTCGCTGAAGAGCATGAGCGCCGGCTCCGAGAGCGCGGCGACGAACGAGCAGATCGACCCCGGGCGCCCGAGCGTGCCCGGCCAGCTCAACGTCGCGGCGCCCGCGGCGCGGCGGTCTGGCGGGCCGCAGGCTCCGCCGCCGGGGCCTCCGCCTCCGCCGGCCGGGCCTCCGCTCATGACCGCGCCTCGCGGACAGCCGAGCCACGCCAACGGACGCCCGGCCGGTCCGCCGCCGCCCACGGTGCCTGGCTCGCTCGGCGCGAAGGGCAAGGCAGGCCTCGCGTCCACGAACCTGGTGGACGACGACGAGGACATCCCCACGACCGTCGCCTCGCGCGAGCAGGTGAGCGATCTGATGGGCCCAGGCGGTCGACCCGGGCAGAGCGGTCCGCCCGGGCAGCGACCCACGTTCCAGTCGATCCGCGAGACGAACCTCGGCCTCGGCCACACAATCGCGATCCCTGCGGGTCAGAACCCGCTCGGGCCGCCGCCCGCGCCGCCGCCTCCGGGGCCACCGCCGCCGGCCGGGCCGACGTTCGGCGCTCCGCCCTCGGCTCGCCCGCAGCAGACGGGGACGGTGCCGCCGATGGCCCCGCCTTCGGGCATGGGCACCTCGGGGCCGTTTGCGCCGATCGGCTCAGGGCAGATGCCGCAGCCGTCGTCGAGCCAGCCCGGCTTCGGCCCACCCCCGTCGATGTCCGCGCCCTACGCGCAACAAGCGATGCAGAACCCGCTCGCGGGGATGGGGCCCGCCGGTCAGGTGCAGGGCTTCGGCGGCAACATGGTCGCGGGCCCTCCGAACCTCGGGCATCAGCTCCCCGTCGGCGCGACGACGACCGGCAACACGGCCGGCGCGATGATCGCCGCGCGCGCCGCGCTGAAGCCCTCGCAGATCGAGACGGCGATCTCCATCCCGCGGCCGGATCCAGCCTCGATGTGGATGGCGCACCAGGCTGCGGTCGTTCGCTCGAGCCAGGACAAGAACACGGCCGTGCTCATCGCCGTCGCGGTGCTCACCGCGATCTGCGTCATCGCGCTCGGCACGCTCATCTACCTGAAGTCGCGCAGCGCTCCCGCCCCGACCCCCGCGCCGGCGTCGAGCTCGCTGCTCCTTGACTCCGCCGGCCACGCCAGCATCGTCTGATCAGGCTGCCGCGGCGGCAGACGCGACCCGAGCTGGATCCCATGGCTGCTCCCTCTTCCCCCCGGTCCTCCGCTCGCGGTGAGGCCGGCTCCACCTTCGTCGCTTCGGTCGAGTCGCTCGCCTGGGGTGGGCCCGGGCTCGTCCGCCTCGAGGACGGGACGGTGCACCTCGTCGAGGGGGTCGCGCCCGGCGACGAGATCGAGGTCGCGCTCGAGAAGCCTCAGAAGGGGGAAGCGAAGCGCGCGCGGCTGGTCCGCGTGATCGAGCCGGGGCCCGATCGCGTCGCGCCCGTGTGCCCGCTCGCGGCCCGTTGCGGCGGCTGCGACTGGATGCACCTCGGCGTCGACGCGCAGGAGCGCGAGCACGCGCGGCTCGTGCGCGACCAGCTCGCCCACGCGACGGGCGAGCCCGCGCCGGAGCCGATCGTGCACCGGGCCCCGCGCGCGCTCGCGTACCGGACGCGCGCGCGGCTGCACGTCTCGACCGACGGCCGGCGGGTCGCGCTCGGCTACCACCGCGGCCGGTCGCGCGACATCGTCGAGCCCGAGACGTGCGCGGTGCTCGAGCCGGGGCTCCTCGAGGCCGCACGGAAGCTGGCCGACGCGCTCCTGGGCCTCCGAGGGTCCGGCGAGATCGCGATCGGTTGGGGCAGCAAAGAAGGCGCGCGTGCCCCGGTCGTGGATCTCGTTCTCGAAGGGGAGCCGCCGGCCACCTTCTGGCGCGCGCTCGACGACGCGGTCCACGCGGATCTCGGCGGCGCTCGCGTGACCCTCGCGGGCTCTAGCAAGCCCGCGACCTTCGGCGACCCGCGCCCCGTGCAGGTCGGCTTCGACGGCGCGCCGCTCGTGTTGCCGGCAGGCGGGTTCGCGCAGCCCTCGGACGAGGGCGCAGCGATCCTGGCGCGTCGCGTGAAGGAGCTCGCGAACGCGCGCGACCTCGACGTGCACGAGCTCTTCGCGGGCGCCGGCACGCTCACGGTCGCGCTCGCCGGCGACGCGCGTGTCTCCTCGATCGAGATCGACGAGGCCGCCGTCGCCAGCGCCCGGGAGAACCTCGCCCGGCGCGGGCTCACCGCGAAGCAGTCCATCGGGGACGCCGAGTCCTCGCCGATCCCCAAGCGCGCGAGCGTCGTGATCCTCGATCCGCCGCGCACGGGCGCGCGCGGCGCCTGCAAGGCGATCGCCGAGGCGAAGCCGAAGCGCGTCGTGTACGTCTCGTGTGATCCGCCGACGCTCGCGCGCGACGCGCGCCTGCTCGCCGACGCGGGCTACGCCCTGATCGGGCTCGAGATCGTCGAGCTCTTCCCGCAGACGAGCCACGTCGAGACGATCGCCGTCTTCTCTCGCGGCAAACGCAAGGCGGGCGCGTGATCTTCATCGTGGACGAGGCGCTCGTCGAACAGGCGCGCCGCTTCCGGCTGCTCTACGCGTGTGAGTCGTGCGCCATGTTCGATCCCGACAGCGGCAACTGCTCGCTCGAGTACCCCAACGAAGAGCACCGCGCGGAGCCGCTCCGAGTCGGTGGCCACCTCGTCTTCTGCAAGGAGTTCGAGGCCAGATGAAGTCATGAAGGGGTCACACGCTCCTTCGCTGCGCACGCTCGTCCGCCGGCTGCTCGAGACCGAGCTCGGCCTGCGCGGCGCCTCGATCCTCTGCGCGTGCTCGGGCGGCCCCGACTCGACGGCCATGCTCCACGTCCTCGCGGGGCTCCGGCCGGCGCTCGATCTCACCCTGACCGCCTGTGCGGTGGACCACGGCCTGCGCCGGGAAGCGGGCGCCGAGATCGAGCTCGCACGTGAGGTCGCGGCGTCGGCGGGCGTGCCTTTCGAGGTCGTCGGCCTGCACGTGCCGCGTGGCCCCAACCTGATGGCGCGCGCTCGCGAGGCTCGGTACGCGGCGCTCCGCGAGGTCCGCGCGCGCCTCGGCGCGTCGCTGATCGCCACGGGGCACACCGCCGACGATCGCGCGGAGACCGTCGTGATGCGCCTGCTCCGTGGCGCCGGACCACGTGGCCTCGCCGTCTTGCCCCCGCGCACGGAGGACCTCCTCCGCCCGCTGGTTCGTGCGCGCCGCGCCGACGTGCTGCTCCACCTCGCGCGCGCCGGGGTGCGTTTCGCGTCGGATCCGTCGAACGAAGACCGCTCCTTCCTGCGCGTTCGCGTCCGGAAGGAGATCATGCCGCTCTTCGAAGGGCTCTCGCCGCAGATCGTGGCCTCGCTCTGCTCGCTCGCCGACGAGCTCGCGGAGATCCTTCCGACCGACGACCCGCTCGCCTCGCTCGGCCGGCGACAAAGGCAGATGGTGGAGCGGGCGCTACGACTCGGGCCGGGCGGGGCCCGGGTCCGGACGTCCGACCGTGAAGAAGTGTTCGTTCAGGTGGAGAACGGCAGGAAAGTCCTTAGAGAAGTCGTGTCGCCCAAGCCCGCTCCCGCGGGCCGGCGCGGGACCCGCACCGGGCCTTTGTGAACGATTTCGTGTTCGAAATCTGACGCGAAAAGCTGCGGTGCTGGCCTCGACGGGCCGTTATCCCGCACGTAAGATGAGCTCAGGCTGGCGCTCGGCGCCTCCTTGTTCCAGGCTTTCGAGCCGGCGCCCCCTCAGTCCAAGGGGCTTTTCGAGGTCGATGTGAAGCAATCCCACAAGACGCTGCTCCTCTGGGTCCTGATCGCGACGATGTTCTTGGCGATCTGGCAGTTTTTGGATTCCAACACCAAGCCCGCGACCCAGGTTGCCTTCAGCGAGTTCATGGGCCTCGCGAGGGCGCCGGACGAGCAGGCGCACGTGGAAGCCGTGACCATCAAGGATCACGAGTACACGTTCACCGTCGTCGACCCGACGAAGAACGGGGCGAAAGAGCAGAAGGTCGCGCTCGGCCCGGACCCGAACCAGAGCGAAGGCGTCGTTCAGGAGCTCGTGAAGGAGGGCGTCCGCGTCAACTTCGAGAAGGAGGACGGCTCGCCGTTCTGGTCGGGCGCGCTCGTCACCATCCTGCCGATGGTCTTCCTCCTCGTCATGTTCTACCTGTTCATGCGCCAGCTCCAGGCAGGCGGCGGCAAGGCGATGAGCTTCGGCAAGTCGCGCGCGCGCCTCTTGAGCGAGTCGCAGAACAAGGTCACCTTCGCGGACGTCGCCGGGATCGACGAGGCGAAGGACGAGCTCGAAGAGATCATCGCCTTCCTCAAGGACCCGAAGAAGTTCCAGAAGCTCGGCGGCCGCATCCCCAAGGGCGTCCTCATGATGGGCCCGCCCGGCACCGGCAAGACGCTCCTCGCGCGCGCCATCGCGGGTGAGGCCGGCGTTCCGTTCTTCAGCATCTCGGGCTCGGACTTCGTGGAGATGTTCGTCGGTGTCGGCGCGAGCCGCGTCCGCGACCTCTTCGAGCAAGGCAAGAAGCACGCGCCGTGCATCATCTTCATCGACGAGATCGACGCGGTCGGTCGTCACCGCGGCGCCGGCCTCGGCGGTGGTCACGACGAGCGCGAGCAGACGCTGAACCAGCTCCTCGTCGAGATGGATGGCTTCGAGTCGAACGAAGGTGTCATCATCATCGCCGCGACGAACCGCCCCGACGTCCTCGACCCGGCCATCCTGCGCCCGGGCCGCTTCGACCGCCGCATCGTGGTCAACCGCCCCGACGTCCGCGGCCGCGCCGGCATCCTCAGCGTCCACACGAAGAAGGTCCCCCTGGCCGACGGCGTCGACCTCGAGGTCATCGCGCGCGGCACGCCCGGCTTCGTCGGCGCGGATCTGGAGAACCTCGTGAACGAGGCTGCGCTCCTCGCTGCCCGCCAGGACAAGGACACCGTCTCGATGGTCGACTTCGAGATGGCGAAGGACAAGGTTCTCATGGGGACCGAGCGCCGCAGCATGGTCATCTCCGACGAGGAGAAGAAGACGACGGCCTGGCACGAGGCGGGGCACGCGCTCGTCGCCAAGCTGCTGGAGAAGAACAGCGACCCGGTCCACAAGGTCACGATCATCCCGCGCGGTCCGGCCCTCGGCCTGACGCAGCAGCTCCCCAAGGAAGATCGCCTCTCGATGAACCGGGACTTCGCCAAGGCACGGCTCGCCGTCCTCATGGGCGGTCGGGTGGCGGAGGAGATCACCTTCGGCCAGTTCACCACCGGCGCCGGCAACGACATCAAGCAAGCATCGAACCTCGCGCGCCGCATGGTGACCGAGTTCGGCATGAGCGAGACCGTAGGCCCCGTGCACTACGGCTCGGACGAAGAGAGCGTCTTCCTCGGCAAGGAGTTCAGCGCGCCTCGCCGCTACTACTCGGAGTCGGTCGCCCAGACGATCGACGACGAGGTCCGCTCCTTCGTGATGGAGGGCCACGAGACGGCCAAGCGCCTCCTCACGGAGAACCGCGACAAGCTCGACATCATGGCGCAGGCGCTCCTCGAGCGAGAGACGCTCGACGGGGAAGAGGTCGACGCCATCGTGCAGGGCCGCGACCTCCCGCCCCGCGACAAGGTCGTCATCCCCTCGTACAGCGACCGCGAGCGCGCCGCGAAAGAGAAGCGCCGCGCAGCGAGCATCTTCGGCGCTCCGAAGCCCGCCACCAGCGGCTGATCGCCAAGACGCCCAGCAACATGAGAAGCCCGTTCGGCCCACCCGCCGAGCGGGCTTCGCCGTTCTCCCTTTTCAAACGAGCTCAAAGCGGAGGGAGACAAAGGTGTATGCTGCCGGCCGCATGTTCGGTCGGCGCTCGTCTGCAGCCGTCATCGTCGCGGTTCTCGCCTTCGCGTCCGTCGCTCGCGCAGAGGATTCGTCCTTCGGCCCGGAGGCCAGAGAGCCGGTCTCGTACGACGTCGAGGGCTGGGAGCTGCGCCCGCTCGTCGAGGCGCGCGTCCGCGGGGAGTACCACGTCTTCCCGATGTTCGACGGGATGTATCGCCAGAGCGCGGTCCTGTCGCCCGACCCCATCGGCACGACAATCGACACGTCGGACGACCTGCTCCTCGTCTGGGAGCGCGTTCGCCTCGGGCTCGGAGTGAAGAAGGGACCGGTCACGGCCCAGGTCACCTTGCAGGACGTGCGCAGCGTCGGCACGACGATGAACGGCCGGAAGATCGCCGGCCAGCCGGACCTGCCGGTCACGGCGCCCTACGAGGCCTACCTCGACGTGGCGACCGATGACAGATCCGTATTCTTCCGTCTGGGCCGTCAGGAGATCGTCCTCGGGGACGGGCGCCTGGTCGGGCGGAGCGACGACTTCCCGACCGGCCGCACCTTCGACGCGGCGCGTGTCTTCGGCAAGATCGGCGATTTCGATCTCCAGGCGTTCGCGGCCATGCTCGTCCCGCCGGGGGAGAAGGAGGGCTCGAGCGATTTCGGTGCCGGCTCGCAGCTCTACGCCCTCGACGCCACGTGGCACGCCGCGCCCTACCTCGGCGCGGAGCTCTACGCGCTCGCGCGCCTCGTCCGCGAGCCGCTCGACTCGGAAATCCTCACCCCCAGCGACGTCTTCGTCGGGGCCGCGCGCGTCTTCGGGGACTACCGCGGCGTCCGCTACTCGGTGACCGGTGCCTTCGAGGGCGGTCGCGTCGCCCAGCGCGACACGGAGGACCTCTCCACGCTGATCGCCGGCGGCGTCGCCGGTCGAGTCGAGTGGGAGACGGCGCTCCCCTGGCGCTTCACCTTCGGCGCGCAGGGCGCTTACGCGAGCGGCGCAGGCGAGGACGCGGACACCGTGCACACCTTCGACCCGATCCTTCCCGACACGACCGCGCACTTCGGGCCCGCCAACTTCTACGCGTGGACGAACATCATCGAAGGCGGAGCGGACGTTGCCGCGCGTCCCATCGACGAGCTCTTCTTCCGTCTGACGTACCGCGCGCTCGGCGCCGCCGACCAGGGCCGCTGGCACGCGGCGTCGCTGTTCCCCGTCGGGCAGACGGCCGGCGCCGGCCTGCTCGGGCACGTCGCGGGCTTCGACTTTCGCGCCAAGCCCTGGCCCTGGCTCGACGTCGGCGCGGCCTACTGGATCATGATCCACGGCGACGAAGCGAAGGACGTCTTCACCGGTGCGCGCAGCTACCCGGCGGAGGCCCCCGACTTCTCGGAGATGGCGCTGCTCGACGCCCGCGTGAACCTGCCCTGATCGCGCGGGCCGATGTGCAGACGTGCACACCTCTGCACGCAGGCCGCTCGCGTGTGTATCCCGGACCCGCCGCTCCGGCCGAGCCCATCCGCGTGATTGACCGACGGCGCGCCACCGCGCCGGTGGCTGCTCACTCGACCTTGCCGCCGCGCCCGGCTCCGCCCGCGAACCGCGTGGCGCCGGCGACGGCCTCGGCCGTGAGCGCCTTCATGCCGTGCTCGAGCTCGTTCAGGATCGCGGCCTCGAGCTCCATCCCGTGCTGCTCGTAAGCGGACGCTCGGTCGCCCCGCATGCAGATCTGGGGAAAACGCGCGATCTCCTCGGCGAGCCCGATCGCCGCATCGAGCGAGGCTCCCCGGGGGACGACGCGGCTCACGAGCCCGATGGCGAGCGCCTCGGTCGCGCCGACGAGTCGGCCGGTGAGGATGAGATCGAGGGCGCGGCCGAGCCCGACGACCCGCGGGAGCCTGACAGTACCGCCATCGATCAGGGGCACGCCCCAGCGGCGGCACAACACCCCGAGCTGCGCGTCCTCTTCCATGACGCGGAGGTCGCACCAGAGCGCGAGCTCGAGCCCTCCCGCGACCGCGTGGCCGGCGATGGCTGCGATCACGGGTTTGTCGAGCCTCATGCGCGAAGGGCCCATGGGCCCGTCTCCGGTCGGATCGACGCGGTTCGGCTCGCCCCGCGCAACGGCCTTCAGGTCGGCGCCCGCGCAGAACGTCCCTCCGGCCCCGGTGAGGACGGCGACGCTCGCGGCCTCGTCGGCCTCGAACGCGCGGAAGGCGTCGGCGAGGGCGTCCGCCGTGGGGCGGTCCACCGCGTTTTTCACCTCGGGTCGGGCGATTGTCACCACCGTGACCGCGCCACGACGTTCGACCGTGACGCTCACGGGTCGAAGTCTTGCTTCGGCTTCGGCTTTCCGGCCGGTTTGCCGGGCTTGCCCTTCCACTTGGGCTTCGCCGGCTCCTTCTCTTTGCTCTGGGAGGCCTCCATCGCCAGGAGCTCGGCGGCGCCGCTGTCCACGGCGCTCGCCAGGAGCACGACGAAGCGGAGCGCCTGGCCCGACTCGGTGCCGGCCTTCAGCTTGGCCCGCTCGAGGATTTCTTTGGAGGCGGTGAGCTCCACCTTCACCTGGTCGCGGACCGCCGCGTCGGTGAAGGTCGTCTCGGCGTCGCCCTCGAGGCCCGTCACGTTCACCTCGAGCTCGGCCGCCTCCCGGGCGATCGCCTCGAGCTCGTTCGACCGCTGGATGCCCGCCTTGATCGCGGACTCGACGGCGCTCGCGAACTCCGCCGCGTCTTTGTTCTCCTCGGAGCCCTTCTTCATGATCAGCTTGGGCTCCGTCGCGACCACGACGTAGAAGCGCCCGCCGTCTTTCTTGAGATCGGCGGAGCGCGCCTTGGCCGCTTCGATCACCTCGGTGAGCTTGGCGGAGTCGGTCAGGCCGACCGCGACCGCCACCTTGGCGCGGAGGGGCCGCTCCCCCTCGAGGTTCTCGGTGCGCGCGCGAAGCTCCGCCACCGATGCGAAGAACGTGTCGTAGCGCTCCTGACCGGAGCTGTACTTCTGTCCTTCGAGGAGCTGCGACTTCTGCGCGCCGACGCAGCCCGTGGCTCCAGCGAGGACGAAGGCGAGGGCCGCGGCGTGGATCAGTTTCCGCATTGCAGGACGGCCCCCCACATCTCGAAGCCCTCGTCTGCAGCCTGGAGAAACGCCACGGTCGTGTACGTTCCTACCACGCCGAGGACCGCCTGTCCGAAGCTGCCCGCGGGAGGGCTCAGGGCGATGGGATCGCCGACCGGCGCGAACTGCTTGTCGTAGGTCTGCGCGAGGATCGAGCGCTCACCGCTCTGACCTTCGGTCCACATGAGCAGCCAGCGGCCATCGGCGAGGCCGATGATGTCCGGCGCGATCGCGTCGCCGCCGGGGCCACCTTCGGGGAGCACGACATCCTCCGTCGTCTCCGGGATCTGTCCGATCGTGGCGCGGCCGATGCGGATCTGCCAGTGCGCGTCGTCTTTCTCGGGCTTGTCGGCGAAGACGACGGCGACGTCGGTCCCGTTTGTTCCGTTGCGGGGCTTGCCGACCTTCCCACCCGACCCAGGCACCTTCACGAGCTGGCTCTTCGCCGTCTTGTCGGCGCCGAAGTAGCCGCCGATCACGTCCGAGCCACGACGGAAGGTCAGAAAAAATGTCTCTTCGGTCACGCGGACCGCGTTCTCGGCGCTGATCTCGCCCTCTCCTTCGAGGGTCCAGAGGTTCGCCGGCGCCTGGTCGAGCGCGTCGGTCGCGCCGATTGTGCCCTTCTCGATCACCAGGAATCGCGGGGTCCGCGCCGAGACCGGAATGACAGTACGGTCACCTTTCACGCCGACGAAGAAGCCGTCGGTCGTCCCGGTCGGCGAGACGCGTGTCACCTCGCCTTCGACCTTCAGCCGGAACATCTCCTCGAACTTGCCGGTCTTCGGATCGATCTTGAGCCCCACGCCTTCGTGATCGCCCTGCGCGAACCCGAGGAGCGAGAGCTCCTCTTCGGCGCGCATGTCGAAGGGCACGGACTTGGAGGCGTTCGTTGCCCACTTCTTCGGCTGACGCGTGACCGAGCACGGCTTCGGGCCGCTCGGACCTGCGACGCCCGCGAGCTGCATGGGTGGCGTCCACGAGAGGAACCGATCGGCGAAGCCGTCGCGCGCGACCGGCGCGTTCCCGGCGCTCTTGAACCCGGACACGCGACCGACGAAGAAGAACGCGAGGAGGCCGACGATCCAGACGAGGCTGGCGGCCACGAGGGACGAGAGCGGGACCTCGAGCGCGGACTTCTTCCGCGGTCCGATCTCGGGCGGCGCGCTGACCGGCTCGGACTCGGGCTCGGGCGCTCGCTCCGGCTCGTCGACGCCAAACGTGGTCCCGGTGTCCTCGCCTTTGGGCTTTGGGACGGAGGTGACGGACGCCGGCGACTCGGGGTGTTTTTCGGCCGCGACGTGGTGATCCTCGAGGGCCATCTCGAGGGTCTTTGCGCGGCGCGGCGGCTTGCTCTCTTCCGCCTCGGCGAGCGCGGCCGCGTCCTTCGGGCGGGCGGCGATGAGGTCGGTCGTCTCGCCGGGCGGAGGCTTCACCGGGCGCTCCATGATGACCGTGCCCTCGGCGGTCTTCTTCACCGTCGTGATCGAGCCGGTCAGCGAGTCCTTCGGGGCCGTCGGCTTCTTTCGCTCGGAGGCCGGCTGCACCTTGGGCGTCTCTGGGGCGGTGGCCGGGGCCGGCGGGCGGATCTCTCCGGCGTCGAGCACGGTGGGCGAGTCCGCGCTGACGCGCGGGGCCTCGGGGGCGCGGGGCTTGGACTTGTCGAGCTTCGTCTCGATTTCCAGGGTGCGGTTCAGCCGCTTCGCTCCTCCGGCGGGGGCGGGCGCCGGAGCGACCTCCGGCTTCTTGCGGTTGGGAGGCGGGGGTGGCTTCGAGCGCCCCGCGTCTTGCGGTGACGGCGGCGCCGCGACGGCGGTCTTGTCGGACGACGAAGCGGCGGGGGCGGTCGAGCGCTTCGGCGGCGGCTTCGACGGCTTGCGCTGCGCGAGCCCCATCAGCGTGGGGCGGTGCGGGACCTCGGGCGCGCCGTCGCGCGGGGGCGGCGTGGGGTTCGCCGGCAGCGGCGGCGGCGGGATCGACGGGATGCGACGGGAGGTCTTGGGGAGGTTCGCTGCCTCCTTCGGCACCTTCGGCGCGCGCGGGATCACGTCGGTCGCGTCGTCCCACGCCTCGTCGTCGTCGGCCGTCACGTCACGTGTCGGCTCTTCGTTGATCGTGCGCGCCTCGGTGGGTGCTGCCGTCGCGTCCGCCTTGGGGAGATCGACGACGATTCCCAAGCTCGCGAGCACCTCAGGCGGCTCGATGCCGGTCAGCGTTCGCATCGGCCCTCGATGAGGTCGCCGGATGGGAGCCGGCGGCGCGACCGAAGGGATGCGCTCGCGCTTCGGGAGCGGCGGCGGCACCGATCGCGGCCGGCTGTCCGACGGGGAAGCCGCACCCGCCGGCGGAATGGAGGCGCGAGAGGAGCGCGCGGCAGCGATCGCGGCGCTCGAGAGCTCGGGCAACGTGAAGGCGGGCGCCCACTCCTTCAAGCCGTCCCGCCAGACCAACGTCGAGGGCGCGATCTTTCCGCTGGAGAGCGCGGAGCGCAGCTCGTTGGTGTCGATCGTGCGCTCGACGCCGTGCTCGTCGGTGAATCGCCACTCCTGGCTGGTCAAGGCACGGTCTCCCGCGCGAGGGGCTGCACGGGCCCATGGTACATGGGAAGCCCTCGATTGTGAGGTCGACGACGCAACTGGCGGCGAGTCGTGCCGACAACAGGGTATGGACAAGACCTCCGCCCTGGTGCTCGCCCGTCGAGCGGTCCGGCGTGGCCTCGAGCTCGCCGGGGATTGGCTGGCCCCGCCGGCGTGTGCCGCGTGCGACGAGCCCTGCCGTCCCACGCGGAGCTTCTGTGACGTTTGTCAGGTTTCGCTCGAGCCAGCCGAGCCCGGGAAGACCTTCTGCGCATTTGGCTACGGCGGCGCGCTCCGGAGCGCGGTGATCCGCCTCAAATACGAGGGCCGCTCCGACCTGGGTCGCCCGCTCGGGCGTCTCCTCCTGGCCGCCGCCCGCGGCGCCGTCGGGCCGGCCGACCTCGTCGTGCCTGTTCCCCTCCACCCGGTGCGCCTCGCCGAGCGTGGCTACAACCAGGCGACGTTGCTCGCGCGGGAGGTCGCGCCGGAGCTCGGCTCGCTCTCGATCGCCCTGCGAAGACGGGAGGCTCGTCATCGCCAGGCGACGCTCGGGCGTGAGGACCGGCTCTCCAACTTGCAGGGAGCGTTCGTCGCGAGCCCGCGCGCGGCGGGTCGGAGCGTGCTCCTCGTCGACGACGTCTGCACGACCGGCGCGACGCTCGCCGCCTGTGAGGCGGCGCTGCGCGCGGCCGGGGCCTCGGCCGTCCACACGATCGCGCTCGCGCGCACGGAGGCCTGACTCGCTATGCTCTCCACCATGCGGACGGTGATTGTCTCGGAGACGACGCTCGCGGCGCTGCTCGAGGCCCACGCATCGATGGCGGCCTGGCACTACGAGCTCTGGAGGGCGCTTCGTGACCAGAGCCCGCCACGCACGCCCGACGAAGCGACGCGCAAGGCCTTCCTCGCCCGTGTCGCCGCCGACTTCCCCGAGATCGCCGCGACCGCGAAGGGCATCGACGCGCCGCGTCTCTACGTTCCACCCCCGCCCGCCGTCGAGCCGCGGGCGTTTGTCGATCCTGCGGCTCCTGTCCCTCCGGGAGAGGGGGCCGGGGGGTGACCCGAGGAGGGGCTGGGTGAGGTCACCTCTGTTCTCTCCGGCGTGCCTCGCTTAAGGATCCGCGCATGTTCGACAACGCGCGCGGCCACTACAAAAAGCTCCTCGACGAGATTCGCGACGCCGGCCTCCGCAAGGACGAACGCGTCATCACCAGCCCGCAAGGCGCGACGATCCAGACCACCTCCGGGGAGGTCCTGAACTTCTGCGCGAACAACTACCTGGGGCTGTCGTCGCATCCGCGGCTCATCGAGGCCGCGAAGCGCGCCATCGACACCCACGGCTTCGGGATGAGCAGCGTGCGCTTCATTTGTGGCACGCAGGACCTGCACAAGGAGCTCGAGGAGAAGATCTCTCGGTTCTTCGGCACCGAGGACACAATCCTCTACTCCTCGTGCTTCGACGCCAACGCCGGCCTCTTCGAGACGATGCTCGGCGAGGAGGACGCGATCATCTCGGACGCGCTCAACCACGCGTCGATCATCGACGGCGTCCGCCTCTGCAAGGCCGAGCGGCACCGCTACGCGAACGGCGACATGAAGGAGCTCGAGGCCGCCCTCGAGAAGACGCGCGACAAGCGCCTCCGCCTCGTCGCGACCGACGGCGTGTTCTCGATGGACGGCTACCTCGCCAAGCTCCCCGAGATCGTCGCGCTCTGCCGCAAATATGACGCCATGGTCATGGTGGATGAGTCACACGCGACCGGCTTCATGGGGCCGACGGGCCGCGGTACGCCCGAGCACTTCGGCGTCCTCGCCGATATCGACGTCATCACCTCGACGCTGGGCAAGGCGCTCGGCGGCGCGAGCGGCGGCTTCACGACCGGCAAGCGCGAGATCGTCGACCTGCTCCGCCAGCGCTCGCGTCCCTACCTCTTCTCCAACTCCGTGGCGCCGGCCATCGCGGGGGCCAGCATCGCGGCGTTCGATCTCATCTCGTCGGAGCCCTCCCTGCGCGAGCGGCTCATGGCGAACACGCGCGCGTTCCGCGAGGGAATGACGAAGGCCGGCTTCACGATCAAGGAGGGCGTGCACCCCATCGTCCCCATCATGCTGGGCGACGCGCGGCTGGCTCAGGAGATGGCCGCCCGCATGCTGGCCGAAGGCATCTACGTCATCGGCTTCTCCTACCCGGTCGTTCCGAAGGGGCAGGCCCGGATTCGCGTCCAGCTCTCGGCTGCCCACGAGCCCGCCCACGTGGAGCGCGCGATCTCGGCCTTCACGAAGGTGGGCCGTGACCTCGGGGTCCTGCCTTCCGGTTGAGGCTCCTGACCCCTGGGGGGGGGCAGGGTAGCGACAGCCGAGACCGTTTGGTGTAGCTTCTCGGCCTCGTAGTCGGCGCGGGGGTCGTCCCCGACCGCGGAGGATTTCTGAGAATGAGCTCGAACGACGTGAGCGAACCGGGGCGACGGGGGTTGTTGAAGGGTAGCGCCAGCTTGGCTCTGCTTGCCCTGGTGGGCGTCGCCGCCTCGCAGACCGCCTGCGACAAGATCAACGAGCTCACCGGGAAGAGCTCGGACAAGGCCGAGAAGGACGACAGCAAGAAGAAGAAGAAGAAGGACGAGGAGGAGGAAGAGGAAGAAGAGGAGACGAGCGCCACCGCGAGCGCCGCCCCGAGCGCTTCCGCTCCCGTCGCCGATGCCGGCCCGGAGGACGCAGGCACGGACGCCGCCGAGGACGCCGGCGAAGAGGAAGAGGAAGAAGAGGAAGAGGAAGAGGAAGAGGAGGAAGAGGCCACGAACGCCGACGAGATCAAGCGTTACGACGATGAAGTGCCCCAGGGCGGCACCGTCATGACGAAGGTCAACTTCAAGGCGTACCAGGCTGCGGACCTCACCTCGAAGGAGGTCGCCAGCCTCGCGAAGGGCACCCTCATCAACCTCAAGGCGAGCCACTCGAACTGGATGCTCATCGAGTACCCGAGCGGACCTGCCGAGCTCAAGATGGGCTGGATCGAGCTGAAGAGCCGGAACGACAAGACCGCCGTCGAAGAGACGAAGCCCCCGCCGGACTCGCCGCTCACCAAGAAGGACGCCGGCAAAGACGGCGGCACCAAGAAGGACGGCGGCACCAAGAAGGACGGCGGCAAGAAGAAGGACGGCGGCAAGCGAGTCCGCATCCCCATCACGCCGGGGAAGTAGCCGACGCCCCACGTCTGCTTGCGCGCGAGCGGAGCCTCCCGGCTCCGCTCGCTTCGTTTTGTGCCGCTTCGTTCTGTGCCGAGCCTCGAGGGCGCCGCCTCGGGCGCGATGCTCGAGCCGCTCAGCGGCCGGGCGGTGTCGTCCTCTGGGGCGGCTCGCGCAGACACTTCTCCAGCTGCGGCTGCAGGTGCGCGTGGGCCGAAGGCAGGTGCGGCTTGCCCATGACGGGTAGCGCCATCCGCTCGAGCACGCCGCCGGTCTGGTTGAACGTCGCGAAGATGATCATCGCGCGCCCGCGGATGTTCTCGAAGGGCACACCCGCTCCGCGTCCGCCGGCCCACTGGCGCGAGTCGTGGCTGTTGAAGCGGTTGTCGCCCATGACCCAGACCTGGCGCTCCGGGACCGTCCAGGGACCGCGGTGGTACTCGTCGCGGCCGCAGTACCCGGCAAAACAACGCTCTGCGCCGCTGCAGTCCGCCGCGGTCTCGCAGGTGGCGCCGCCCGGCTTCTGATCGAAGAGCGTGAAGAACGCCTTGTCGTGGAGGTACTCCACGTAGAGCTCGCTGGTCTTGCCGTCTTCTTTGAAGCTGCCGACATGGCACTGCGGCACGATCCAGCCGTTGATGATCGGGCGCCCGTCGACGACCTCGAGCACGTCGCCCGGGACGGCGACGACGCGCTTGATGAAGTCCTGCTCGGGGTTCTCGGGGAATTTGAAGACGATCACGTCCCCGCGTTCGGGCGGCAGGCTCTCGAAGACGCGGCGCTCGGTGAACGGGATCTGCGGGCCGTACACGAACTTGTTGACGAAGATGTGATCGCCGACGAGCAAGGTCGGGATCATCGAGCCGCTCGGGATCTTGAACGCCTCGACGACGAACGCTCGCAGGAGCAAGGCGACGCCCACCGCGATGGCGATCGACTCGGCGTACTCGCGGATCTCGCCCTTTCGCCAGCGTGAGAGGTGCTCGCCCACGAGCCGCTCGGCTCGCGCGTGCGCCTTCTCGAACGCCGTCGCCACGAACGGCTCGGCGGTCATGACACGCTCGAGCTCCTCGAGCCCGGCCTCCACGTCCTCCCGCTCCGAAGGCACCAGCTCGCGCTCCACGTCGCGGCGTCGGGAGCGCATGATCCGCCGCGCCTCCTCGAGCAATGCGCCCGCCTCCTCGAAGCGCGCGCGGAGCTTCGCGGGCAGATCGCGGCGCCCGCCGATCCCGGCGGCGGCCGCCAGCGGCAGATCGTGACGGAAGCGCCAGATGAGGACCGCGAAGAGCGTGAAGAACACGATCCCAAAAGGGATCTTCTGCTCGGAGATCTGGCTCTCGAGCGCGCCGACCGTCCGCGCCCCGTCCGCCGGGGTGAAGATCCAGATGGTCACGAGCGAGGCCGCCAGCGGGACGGCGAAGACCCAGACCGCGTAGAAGACGAGCCGCGCCATCCGGTTGGCCGGGCGCGTGATGGCCGGCGCGACCGTGATCACGGCGTCGACGCTCGCGTCCGGTTTGGGCGCGCCGGCGCGGCCCGGCGTCGATCGGGGCGCTTGCCCAGTCGTCGCTTCGTCTTTCTCGGCCCGGCGCGGAGCCTTGCCGCCGGTGCCACCTCGGGTCGGTGCGCTCAGAGTAGCCCTTTTCTAGACGGGCGTTCCCCCGTCGGCAACCCGAACGGTCAGGGGGCGTCGCCCAGCTCGATTCCGAGGTTGACGAGCGCCGCCCGGTCGTCCAGCGCGGCCTGCGGCGGGCTCGAGCGCCCGGCGCTGCCCGTGTTGTCGAGCACGACGTAGTAGGAGCCCTTCGGCACGCGGACCAGGCGCTTGGTGAGCTTCCCTGTCGGATCGAGCGTCACGGTCTCGTCCAGGACGGCCGGTCCCGGGGCGGGGCCGGCCTGCGGGCTCGCCGCGTATTGGTCGAGCCAGGCGTCGCCGAGCGCGCGCGGCACGACGAGCAGGTCGATGCTCGGCGCGCCGGTCACGCTCATCGTGAGGTAGAGGGCCATCCCTTTTTCAGGCACCTCGAGGGGGCCCACGTAGTCGCGCTGCTCCTGGTGGATCTCGATGGCCTCGTTCACGTAGAGCAGGCGCGCATCGTCTCTTCGCTCGAACGGCGCCAACGGCCGCTCGCCCACCGGGAGGAGGCCGACGCCGAAGCTCGCGCTCCCGTCGCTCTCGCGGATCACGGTGAATCCTCGGCCGATCTCTCGCGCGAGCATCCCTTCACCGATCTGGTTCATGAACGACTTCGCGTCTCCGCCCGGGAAGAGCGGAGCCACCGGCGAAGCCGGCATGACCGACTGCTCCACCATTTTGAGGTCAAACTTCTTCGCGGTCGTCGCGGCCGGCTTGAAGTAGACGTACATCGTCGAGCCATCGAGCCGGAAATCCTGCTCGTATTGGATCGCCGCGCTTGCGCTGAAGCTCAGCCGCTTGGTGAGGTTCGACCACGCGTAGCCGAAGCCCGCGAACTGGACGTAGAGGTCACCGTTCTCGAGCGGCTCGATCTTGCAGGTCTTCGGGAAGAAGCGGCCGAGCGTCGGGTCCTCGTCGCGGAGCTTGAGGGGGATGCTCTGCTTGAGGACCTCCTTGCACAGGCTGCCCGTGCCGAACGCCAGGATCTCTCGCCGGAGCGTCCGGTTGGCGGGGTTGTTCACCACCCCCGGCATGATCGCGATGTACGCCTGCGGCGTGCACGCCGCGAGGAACGTCGCGAGGACGAGCAAGAGGGGGAGGCCTACTCCCCCTCTCCGGCACGGAGAGGGGGCCGGGGGGTGAGGAGTGAGCGGCACCACGGTCATCGAGTATCAAAGCGGCGCGGTCTTGGCACGACCTTCGACGCCGCCTTGCTGCTCGGCGCTTCTCAGCCTCGTTCGGCGTGATACCGTCGCAGATCCCATGGGCAAGGCTTGTGTTCTCGGCGCTGGAGCTTGGGGAACCGCTCTGGCGAAGGTCCTGGCGGAGAAGGGCTTCGACACGAAGCTCTGGGCGCACCAAGACAAGCTCGCGGCGGACATCCGTGAGGCGAGGGAAAACCGGCGCTACCTGCCGGCCTTCCACTTGCCCCCGAACCTCACGGCGACGAGCTCGCTGGAGGAGGCGCTCGACGGGGCGGAGATCGTGACCTTCGTCGTCCCCTCTCACGCCATCCGCGAGACCGCACAGAAGGTGAAGGCGATCCTCCCCAAGGGCTCGCTCATCTGCAGCGCCAGCAAGGGGATCGAAAACGACACGCTCATGCTCATGAGCCAGGTCTTCTGCGACGTGCTCGGGAAAGACATCGAGCCCCGGCTGACCTACCTCTCCGGCCCGAGCTTCGCGAAGGAGGTCGCGATGCAGATGCCCACCGCGGTGGTCGTCGCCGGGAAAGACGCGGGCAACACGCAGTCCGTCCAGCGGGCTTTCGCGAGCGAGCGGCTCCGGGTCTACAGCTCGGACGACGTCGTCGGCGTGGAGATCGGCGGCGCGATGAAAAACGTGATCGCCATCGCGGCGGGCGCGATCGACGGCCTCGGGCTCGGCCACAACTCGCGCGCCGGCATGATCACGCGTGGCCTCTTCGAGATCGGGCAGCTCGCGACCCGGCTTGGCGGCAACCCGCTCACCGTGGCGGGTCTCTCGGGCATGGGCGATCTCGTGCTCACCTGCACCGGCGATCTCTCCCGTAACCGCACCGTGGGCATGGCGCTCGGCCAGGGCCGCAAGCTGCCGGACATCCTCGCGGGCCTCGGGCACGTGGCCGAGGGCGTGAAAACCGCCAAGAGCGCGTACGACCTCAGCGTGCGGGAGAAGGTCGAGATGCCCATCACTCACGAGGTCTTCCAGGTCCTCTACCAAGACAAGGACGCCCGTCAGGCGGTCGTCAGCATCATGACCCGCGAGCTGCGGAGCGAGCGGTGATCTGGTCGAGCGGGTCATTGCTGCGCCGTCTGGTCGAGAGGCTGATCCCTGTCGTTTCTCCCCCACGGCCCCCCTCACTGCGTGAGGGGGGGGCGTGCGTCCTCCTCGCAGCGGCGTTGTGCGTCGCGGCTCCGGCGCAGGCTCAGCAAATGCCGCCCCAGCAGCAGCAGGGTACGTGGAACCCGCCCCCGCCGCCGTACGCGCAAGGTGGCGTGCAAGGCGGGGTTCAAGGCGGATACGGCTGCCCGCCGGGCCAGTGGTGCGCGCCGAGCCAAGGCGGGTACGGCCAAGGCGGGGTCGGCCAGGGCGGCTACGTCCCGCCGAAGAAGAAGAAGTCCACCACCCTCGAGATTGGGTACCTCTACGGAACCTCCATCGCCTGGGGTATCGGCACGGGCGTCTGGTTGGATGTCGAGGCGGAGATCGAAAACCCCGGCCTCGGCATCATCATGCCCGCGTTGTTCGGCGCCATCGCGCCGGTGGGTGTCTTCATCGCGGACTACGTGATGGATGGCATGCCGCGTGGCCTGCCCGCCGCCATCGCGACCGGTCTCTGGCTCGGCGGCGGCGCCGGCCTCGGCGTGTGGGCGGTGCACGATCTCAACTCGCGCGGCTCCGGTCAGTGGGGCTTCGCGGGGCTCGGACGCGCCACGTTCGTGGGCTCGGTCGTCGGCGGCGGCGCCGGCATCCTCGCCGGCGCGCTGATGGAGCCGTCCCCCAAGACGAGCATGTTCGTGCTCTCCGCCACGACCATGGGCACCGCCGTGGGCGGCGCGTTCGGCGGCGCCGGCAGCCAGGGCAACCTCACAAACAACGCGGACGGCGCGATCATGATCGGCGGGCTCATCGGCTACGGCGTGGGCCTCATCGGCTCGGGCGCCGCGTCGCTCGCCTACGTCCCGTCGTGGGAGCAGATCGGCTTCGGCTGGGCCGGCTTCGCCATCGGCGCGGCGGCGACGACGCCCATCTATTTCATCTACCTCGGCGTGGACGCGGATCCGCGGACCGGCCTCATCGCCCAGGGGATCGGCGGGCTCCTCGGCGCCGGTCTCGGCTTCTGGCTCGCCGATCCCGACGGCGGCTCGGGCGGCCTCGGCGAGTCCTTGCCCGTGGATCGACCCACGCTGCTCGGGGTCGCGCCCACCCCGATGGGCGTCGGGATCAACGGGGACCCTTCGGGCTACGGCTTCGCCGCAAACGGCGTCTGGTGACAGACTCCCCTCCACGTGAGTGGAGGGGCCGGGGGAGGAAACTACAGGCAGATTGCCGAAGTGGGCGAGAGCGCCGCCCGCGTTTGCTATCCTGCCGCTTCGCATGCCGACTCTGAAGCACTTCGCCGAGCAGGGCACCCCAGCCCTGTTCAGCGTGCACAAACCGGTGACCACCATCGGTCGCGCCCTGGGCAACGACGTCTCGCTCAAGGCTTCCGGCGTCGCTGACCACCACGCGCAGATCGTCTTCGACGGGCGTGACTTCGTCCTCGAGGAGATCGACCGGGTCGCGGACATCGCGATCAACGGCAAGAAGAAGCGGCGCGCCCGGCTGGTCCACGGAGACCGGCTTCAGCTCGGCGCGGCCGAGCTCGGCTTCTCGATGTTCGCGGAGGTGCAGCCCGCGAAGCAGGAGGAGGACGACGAAGCGCCCGCGCAGGGCGGAGCAAGTGAGATCGCCGGCGTGCGCAAGCTCTTCAGCTTCAGCGAGAAGCTCATCAACCGGAAGAGCGTCGACGACATCCTCTCGGCCATGCTCGACGACGTGATCGAGCTCACCCACGCCGACAAAGGCTTCCTGCTCCTGGTGGAAGGCGCGGAGAGCGTCCTCGCGCCCGCGAGCGGCGACAAAGACGTGATGACCAAGAAGCTCGTGGTCCGGGCTTCCCGGAACGTCCGTCACGAGTCCATCACGGACGCGGAGGGCGCCATCAGCGACAGCATCGTCCGCCGCGTGATCGAGTCGGGCCGGCCGGTCATCGTGTCCGACGCGCTCGCCGACACGACGTTCGGTCGGAGCGAGAGCGTCATCGCCATGAAGCTCTCGAGCGTCATGTGTGCGCCCCTCGTCTCGCAGGGGCAGGTCATCGGCGCGCTCTACGTCGGCAACGACAAGATCAAACACCTCTTCGAGCGCACGCAGCTCGAGCTCCTGACCATTTTCGCCTCGCAGGCGTCGCTCATCCTGCAGAACGCGATGCTCCTCAACGCCTTGCGCGCGGACAAGGCGAAGCTCGAGGCCGAGCTGAAGGACAAACGCTTCGGCGAGATCATCGGGGCCTGCCCCGGCATGCTCGAGGTCTTCCGCAAGCTTCAGAAGGTGGCCGGCACGGACATCTCCGTGCTCATCACCGGCGAGACGGGCACCGGCAAGGAGCTCATCGCGCGGGAGATCCACCGCCGCTCGAACCGGGCGGACGGTCCGTTCGTCCCCATCAACTGCGGCGCCATCCCCGAGAACCTCATCGAGAGCGAGCTCTTCGGGCACGTGAAGGGCGCCTTCACCGGCGCCATCGCCTCGCGCCCGGGCAAGTTCCAGCAAGCCGACAAGGGCACGCTCTTCCTGGACGAGATCGGCGAGCTCCCGCTCAACCTGCAGGTGAAGCTGCTCCGGGCCCTTCAGGAACGGGTGGTGTTCCGCGTCGGTGACTCGAAACCGGAGAAGGTCGACATCCGCGTCGTCGCGGCGACCAACCGCAACCTCGAAGAAGAGATCCGCGGGGGCAACTTCCGCGAAGACCTCTATTACCGCCTGAACGTCGTCAACATCTGGCTGCCGCCGCTGCGCGACCGCGGGGACGACGTGGGCATCATCGCCAAGGCGCTCCTCACCAAATACGCAGACGAGCTCGGCAGCAACGTGAAGGGCTTCAGCCCCGCCGCCCTCGCCGCGATCCGCAAGCACCCATGGCCTGGCAACATTCGACAGCTCGAGAACCGGATCCGCAAGGCGCTCGTCCTCTGCGACCAGACGCTCCTCAGCCCGGAAGACCTCGACCTCGGGGCCGCTGCGGAGAACCCCATCTTGCCTCTCGAGAAGGCCAAGGAGGAGTTTCAGCGGAAGTACGTGCTGGAGGTTCTCGAACGCAACAACGGCAACCGCACGCAAACCGCCCGCGACCTGGGGGTCGATCCGCGTACGATCTTCCGATACCTCGAGAAGGAGCAGAACCCGATGCCGAGCGCGGCGGGCGGCTCCCACTTGGGCTCGAAAGATCCGAGCGACGTTTGACCCGATCGAGCGAGGCCGCGAACGGCGCCATGCTCCCCGACGACGTCTCCGCGGACAACGAGCCAGTCAGCCACGAGACGAGCTCGCTCTCCGTCCCCCTGAAGACCCGAGCGGACCTCGAGCTCGATCGTGTGCTGCACGCGCTCGCTGCTCGTTGCGCCAGCGAGGCCGGTCAGCGGCTCGCCCTCGCGCTCGCGCCGCTCTCGGCGCGAGCGTCGGTGCTCACCTCGCTGGGCGAGATCGACGAGGCGCGCCGGCTGGAGGACCGAGGTGAGCTCTTGCCGCGCAGCGGCTTACCCGATCTCGACGAGGCGCTGGCGCGCGCGCGGGTCGGGGCTTCGCTCTCGAGCGAGGAGCTGCTCGCGGTGGGCAAGGTGCTCGGCGCGGCGCGCGCGCTCCGCAAGTTCCTGAAGACACACCGCGACGCGGCGCCGCTCCTCTCCCGCGCGTGCGACACCGACCCGGCCCTGGACACCTTGGCCACCGAGATCGCCCGGTGCATCGAGCCTGACGGTACTGTCGCTGATGCGGCGTCTCCGCGGCTCGCGGAGCTGCGCGCCGAGCTCAGGTCCTCGCGCGAGCGGATCGTGAGGCGCCTGGAGGAGCTCGTGGCCCGCTACTCGAGCGTGCTCTCCGACTCCTACTGGACCGAGCGCGACGGGCGCTACGTGTTGCCGGTGCGGAGCGACGCACACGAGCGCTTCCCTGGCATCGTCCACGGGGCGAGCGCCGCCGGCGCCACGCTCTTCGTCGAGCCGCGCATCGTCGTGAGCATGGGCAACCGGCACAAGGTGCTCGACGCGTCCGTGCGACGCGAGGAGGAGATCGTCCTCGCGCAGCTCGCCGCGCTCGTGGGCGAAGCCGCGACCGGGATCGCGGCGGCCGCCGAGGCTCTGGCCCACGCCGATCTGCGCGGCGCGCAGGCGAAGCTCGCCGTCGATCTGCGCCTGTTCAACCCGGAGATCCCCGAAGGAGATACGCGTCACGACGTCGTGGTCGAGCTCGTGCGCGCCCGCCACCCCATCCTCGCGCTCGACGGAGTCGACGTCGTTCCGAGCGACATCGCCGTGCGCGCGGGACGCGTCCTCGTGGTGAGCGGGCCCAACGCCGGCGGAAAGACCGTCGCCTTGAAGACCGTGGGGCTCGCCGCGGTCTTGCTGCGGCTCGGGATGCCCGTGCCTGCCGCGGAGGGCTCGCGCGTGGCGCTCTTCGATCTCGTCCTCACCGACGTGGGCGACGATCAGAGCATCGCCAAGAACCTGTCGACCTTCAGCGCACACGTGAAGAACCTCGCGGACGTGCTCGATCGCTCGCACGACGGCGTGCTCGTGCTCCTCGACGAGGTCGCGTCGGGGACCGACCCGCGCGAAGGTGAGGCGCTCGCCACGGCCGTCCTCGAGTCGCTCGCGAACCGCGGCGGCGCCGTCGCCTGCACCACGCACTACGAAGCGCTGAAGTTGCTCGCGCTCTCGGACCAGCGCTTCGTCAACGCCTCGGTCGGCTTCGATCTCGAGACCATGTCGCCGACGTTCAAGCTCATGACGGGCGTGCCGGGGCCGTCGAGCGCGCTCGCCGTCGCGAGGCGCTTCGGCATTCCTCGCGCCGTCGTCGAGCGCGCCGAGTCGGCCCTCGAGAGCGCGTCGGCGAGCGTCGCGCGCGTCGTCGAGCAGCTCGCCACGGAGCGCCGCGCCGTCGAGGCGGCGCGCGACGAAGTCGAGCAGCAGAAGGCCGCGCTGGCGGACGCGCGCGCCGAGCTCGACCGCGAGCGCGAGCGCATCACGATGCGCGATCGGAACGCGGCCGTCCGTGAATCGGACGAGCTCCTCTCGGGCATCAAGCGCGCCCGCGAGGAGCTTCGCGCTGCCCAGGCGCGGCTACGAACGCAGAAGCTCGACGAGCGCGCCGTGGCCGACGCGTCGAAGGCGATCGACAAGGTCGCCGGCAAGGTGGCGATCGGCGGTCCGCTCGAGGCTCGGGCGCCTTCTCCCGAGGAGGAGCAGACGATGTCGATCCACGAGATCGCGGTCGGCATGAAGGTGTTCGTGCCGCGGCTCCGGACCGACGCCGAGGTGCTCGAGGTGATGCCGAGCGGCCAGCTCCGCGTCGCAGCCGGGCCGCTCAAGCTCGTCACCGCGGTCGGCGAGGTGCGCCGCTCGAAGAAGGGCGGCGGACCGAAGCCCAAGCAGGCCGACAAACCGCGGGCCTCCATCGTGTTCGACGCCGCCGCCGATCCCGATCTCCCGCTCCAGACCTCCGACAACACCGTCGACCTCCGCGGCCTCCGCGCGCACGAGGCGCTCAACATGGCCGAGCAGTTCCTCGATCGCTGCGTCGGCGCGGGCCGCCGCGTCGCGTTCCTCATCCACGGCCACGGCACCGGCGCGCTTCGACAGACGCTGCGCGAAGCGCTGAAGGGCAGCGCCTACGTGGAGCGCCTGCGTGCTGGGGAGCCCCGCGAGGGCGGCGACGGCGTGACGGTGGTCTGGCTCCGCTGAGGGGCCGCCCGCATCCGCCATGACGGAGAAGCCGCTCGTGTCACGGAATCATCGGCATGTTTGCCGGTCTCGTTGAAGTTGCCGTGAACGCGTCCGTCGAAGACTCTCGCGAGGGATGAACGCCGCCCGCAGCTTCTTCATGACGATACGACAGTCTTGCAGGGCACCAATCCGCGCGCTACTCTCTCGCTTGTCAGGTCTTGCTCTGCCTGGCCCGACCCTGACTTGCGGCAATCCTTTCACAGAGCACGCACTATTTTCTCCACGGGGCGCGCCCTCTTCTGGTAGGGTGCCGCGCCGTTTGAGCGCAAGCTCAGCCCTCGCATTCGAGGGGGGCGACGGGTTGAGCGGCGAGTGCCGCTGATTTTTTTCGGGTTTACGCGACGGATTCTTTGGAGGTTTTGAATTATGAAGCTCAAGCTTTTCTCGGTTCTGGCACTTGGCGGCTTGCTCTCCGCGGCGTTCGCTTGCGGCGATAGCAGCGGCGACGGCGGCAGCGGTGGCTCGGGTGGCTCGGGTGGCGACACGACGTCCAGCACGACGAAGTCGACCAGCTCGTCCACGAAGGCGACGACCGGCGGCATGACGACCACGACCGGCATGAACACCACCACGACGGGCATGGGAATGTGCGATGACGGCACGGCCGGCACGATCGACTCCCAGATCTGCACGGACTGCATCATCTGCACGCAGACCGGCAACTGCTCGGCGGAGTGGCAGGCCTACGCGAACGACCCGAACTACGACGCGTACCTCGCCTGCAACCAGGCCTGTGCCGCGGACGACGACGCCTGCTTCCAGGCCTGTTCGGACATGTACCCGGACACCGACGACGCGTTCATCGCGGCCGCGAGCTGCTCGATCTGCGGCGAGTGCCCGAACAACTGCGACGCGGCCAACGTCTGCATGTGAGCTTGAGCACGTCCCCTCTCTCTGCGGTGGCTCCGTAGGGGCCCATCGCGGCAAGGGGACGTAACCGACGGCCCTCGGGTGTTTCACCCGGGGGCTCGTCGTTTTGTTTGTGCTTGGGGTCAGGAAAGGGGCGGCGGGGGTTGCGTCCGGTCCTCTGCCGGCATACGAAAGACTGGCCTCCGGGGGTGCGCCCTCGTGGCAGCGCAGCTCCTCGGTCCACCTCTGTTCCTCGGGTTGGGGATGCGCTCGGCGGCTTCGGGCTTGGGCCCGCGCCCGCACACTCAAAGGTTTTCTGTTTTGCCCCGCACCTCCCGGGTGCGGCCTCCCGTCCCGTCCAGGGCCGGGCCCCCCCACCTCGTGATGCTCATCGCCCACGATCCCATCCATGCGGGGTCGAAGCTGGTCTGCGTGACCGGCGCGCGGGCCTTCACTCGGTGCGTGCGCCCGCGTTCTGGACCCCACCCCATCTTCCCCCGCGCGTCTGGGCCTCTCGGCCGACGCGCCCCCGATCCGTGGCCAAGAACCTACTCGTCATCAACGTCGACATCCGCGAAACCCGCGTCGCCCTCATCGAAAACGGAATCATCGCCGAGCTCCAGATCGAGCGTCACTCCTCCGGCGGAACGTTAGGCAACATCTACCTCGGCAAGGTGAGCCGAGTCCTGCCTGGGATGCAGGCAGCGTTCATCGACATCGGGGAGGAGCGCGCGGCCTTCCTCCACGTCGAGGATCTGATCCGGCCCGACGATTTCGAGGCCTACCTCTCCGGTCATCGAGGTCGCACCAAGACGGAGGAGGAGCGCGAGGCGATCACGGATCAGGCCGCGATGCCCGACGCCGAAGCCCCGCCGCCGCCGCGCCCGAGCGACCGCCCGCTGCTCGCGCCGGCCGAGTCTTCGCTGGCCGCGACCGGTACGGCCGACGTCGAGGTCGACGTCGACTTCGATGCCGAGCCTGCCGATCTCGAGGCCGACGCCGCAGAGGCCGAGGCCGCCGCCGACGACGAGGAAGCTGGCTCCACGGACGACGACGAAGACGACGTCGACGTCGCGTTCGACGCCGAGAGCGACGAGGCCGAGGCCGCCGCCGACGACGAGGACGCGGAAGTGATCGCCGAGGGTGACTCGGAGAGCGAGGACGCCGAAGGCGAAGCCGACGAAGGCGAGGCCGCCGAAGGTGAGGCTGCCGACGCCGCCGCCGAAGAAGAAGGCGAAGGCGCCGAGGGCGAGGCCGCCCCGCTCGCGGCCGCCGATGAAGCGCCCGCGACCGTCGCCTCGGTGGAGGAGCCGGGGCAGCGCGCGGCCCGGGCTCGCCGCGGCGGTCGCACCCGTCGGCGCGGTCGCACGAAGGATCGCGAGCTTCCGCCCGAGCCGAAGCCTGCCGCGGCCGAGCCTCGAAAACACGACCGCGGTCGCGGCCGTGACGGTCGCCGCCGCGACGGAAAGGGCGAAGACCGCCGCAACGGTCGCCCGAAGGATCCGCTCCGCGTCTCGAAGTCGACGCCCATCCGGGAGGTCGTGCGCGAGGGCCAGGAGATCATGGTCCAGGTCGCCAAGGAGCCCATCGGCACGAAGGGCGCCCGCGTGACGAGCCACATCTCGCTGCCCGGCCGCTACGTCGTCTACCTGCCGACCGTCGAGCACATCGGCATCTCCAAGAGAATCGGCTCCGACAAGGAGCGCGGACGCCTGCGCGAGGCGATCGAGGCGATGAAGCCGCCGCAGGGCGGGCTGATCGTGCGCACGCTCGCCGAGGGGCTCACGAAGAAGTCGCTCAAGCAAGACGTCGGCTACCTCGTCCGCCTCTGGGGTGAGATCGTCAAGAAGCGCGAAGAGGTGCGCAAGGCCCCGGCGGAGGTCTACACGGAGCTCGACCTGGTCCTGAAGACCGCGCGCGACTACTTCACGGACGACGTCGAGAAGATCGTGATCGACTCGAAGGAGGAGTACGTCCGGCTCCGCAACTTCGTGGAGATGTTCATGCCCGAGCGCGCCGGCGCGATCGAGCTCTACGAAGGGGAGGAGCCCATCTTCGACGCCTACGGCATCGAAGACGAGATCGGACGCGCGCTGAGCCGCAAGGTGCCGCTGCCCTCGGGCGGTCACCTCATCATCGATCAGGCGGAGGCCCTCACGGCGATCGACGTCAACACGGGGCGGTTCGTCGGCAAGGGCTCGAAGGACCTGGAGGAGACCATCCTCCAGACGAACCTCGAGGCCGTGGAAGAGATCGCCTACCAGCTCCGCTTCCGCAACATCGGCGGGCTCATCATCCTCGACCTCATCGACATGGAGCGCGCCGCGAACCGCGAGAAGGTGCGCCGGAAGCTCGAGCAGCTCCTCGCGAAGGACAAGGCGAAGACGACGCTCAACCGGATCAGCGAGCTCGGGCTCATCGAGATGACCCGCAAGCGCACCCGGGAGAGCCTCGGCCGGCTCATGAACGAGCCGTGTTTCTACTGCGACGGGACGGGCAACCTCCAGTCCAAGCAGACCGTGGCCTACGAGATCCTCAGGCAGATCAAGCGGGAACGCATGAGCCTTCGAGGATACAATGTGGTGGTGAACGCGCACCCGGCGGTGATCGACTGCCTGAAGAACGAGGAGCGCGCCGCCGTGGTGGAGGCCGAGCGTCGCTACCAGCGCCGGATCGAGCTCACCCCGCGCAAGGAATACCACCTCGAACAGTTCGACCTCGTGGGCAAGTGACATGGACCAAGAAGGCAGCGACTCCCGGCGCGACGAGCGCGTGACGATCAACAAAGAGTTCGAGTCGTACGACGCGTTCCTCAGCGAGTACGTGACGAACATCTCCCGCACCGGGGCGTTCGTTCGCGCGAAGACGCCGCTGCCCATCGGCACCAAGGTGAACCTGCGCTTCACCGTGATCATGGACGACATCGAGACGATCGAAGGGGTCGGCGAGGTGGTCCGCGTGCACGACGACCCGCCCGGCATGGGCGTCGTCTTCACGGAGCTCTCGAGCTACTCGAAGGGCCTGATCGACAAGCTGCTCACGTTCCAGAAGGTCTGATGTTCACCGGGCTGGTCGAGGAGGTCGGGACCGTCACGCGGCTCGACCGCCGCGGACCGGCGGCGACGATCACCGTCGCGTGTCGCCTCGGGGAGGCGGAGCCGCTCGTGCTCGGCGAGTCCATCGCCGTGGCTGGCGCCTGCCTCACCGTGACGAGCATGGCGCAGGGGAGCTTCACCGCGGACGTCTCGGCCGAGACGCTCGACAAGACCACGCTCGGCAAGCTCGCCATCCCGGCCAAGGTGAACCTCGAGCGCGCCTCCAAGCTGGGCGCGCGCATGGGTGGCCACGTGGTGCTCGGCCACGTCGACGGCGTCGGTCGCGTGGCGGACGTCACGCCCTCGGGCGACGCTCGTCGCGTAACGTTCGAGGCCGGTCGCGAGCTGGCGCGCTACCTCGCGCCGAAGGGCTCGGTCTGCATCGAGGGCGTCTCGCTCACCGTGAACGAGGTGACGGACTTGGCGCAGGCGGTGCAGTTCACGGTGATGCTCGTCCCGCACACGCTCTCGGCGACGACGCTTCCTTCGCTCACGAAAGGTTCGTGGGTGAACCTTGAAATGGACGTGCTCGCACGCTACGTGGAGCGTCATCTCGGCCTGCTCGCGCACGGCCGCGGGAAAGAAGACGACCGTGACCACAGCGCCTCCGACGAACGGCTCCTCGAGACCCTCCGCAGAGCCGGCTACACGTGAGGAGCCGAGCGTGACCTCCCGCGAGCGGACGATACCCGAGCCGAAGGCCTCCTCGCGTGGTCAGGCGCCTCCGCAGCGCCTCACGATCGATGCGGCCTTGCTCGACCGCGTGAACCGCGCGCTCGACCAGATCCGCGCCGGCAAGATGGTGATCCTCGTGGACGACGAAGATCGCGAGAACGAGGGCGATCTGGTGATGGCGGCGGAGAAGGTCACGCCCGAGGCCGTGAACTTCATGGCGCGCTTCGGCCGCGGCCTCATCTGCCTCACCCTGACGGAGGAGCAGGTCGACCGCCTCGAGCTGCCGATGATGTCGGCGCCGGGGCGCCATGGTCCGCCGCTCGGGACGGCGTTCACCGTCAGCATCGAGGCACGCAGCGGCGTCACGAGCGGCATCAGCGCCGCCGATCGCGCCCACACCATCAAGGTCGCGACGAACCCCGAGGCGCGGCCCTCGGATCTCGTGAGCCCTGGGCACATCTTCCCGCTGCGCGCGCGCCGCGGCGGCGTCCTCGTGCGCACCGGCCACACGGAGGGCTCGGTCGATCTCGCGCGCCTCGCAGGGCTCGAGGCCGCCGGCGTCATCTGCGAGATCATGAACGACGACGGCAGCATGGCCCGCATGCCGGATCTCGAGCAGTTCGCCGCGCAACACGGCCTCATGCTGCTCACCATCGCGGATCTCATCCAGTACCGCCTGCAGACCGAGCGCCTCGTGCGCCGCGTGAGCGACGTCTCGCTCACGCTCGACGCGACCGGCACGGAGTGGCGCGCCATCGCGTTCGAGATCCAGGGTGAGTCGCGGCAGTTCCTCGCGCTGGTGAAGGGTGCGGTGGAGTCGGGGGAACCCGTGATGACACGTGTCCACTCCGGCTCGCTGGTCGGCGACGTGTTCAGCTCCACGCCGTCCGACGGCGGCCAGAACCTGCGCGAGTCCATCCGGATGATCGAGGCGGAGGGGCGCGGGGTCGTCCTCTACATCCCGCCCCAGAACGATCTCTCCTTCGAGCTCGAGAAGCGCCAGCCCGACCAACCGGTCGCGGCCAAGCCCGCGCGCAAGCCCGCCGGCGCCCCGCTGCGCGAGTTCGGGCTCGGCGCCCAGGTCCTCGCGGAGCTCGGCGTCCAGAAGCTGCGCCTCATCAGCAACAATCAGGCAAAGATCGCCGGTCTGGACGGCTTCGGCCTGTCGGTGGTCGAGCGCATTCCCATCCAGCCCCAGCGCTGATAGGAGGCGGCCTCACCCCCGTCCCCTGTCCCGCAGGAAGAGGGGAAACTCGACGTGAGCGCTCTATGAAGACTCTCTCAATCGAAGGTCAGGTCGTCGTCCCGAGCGGAGCGCGCTTCGTGGTCGTGGCGAGCCGCTTCAACCACTTCATCGTCGATAGGTTGGTCGAAGGGGCGCTCGACGCGGTCGCGCGGCACGGCGGCGGAGAGGCCGAGGTGACCGTCGTCCACGTCCCCGGCGCGTGGGAGATCCCGACCGCCGTCGCGCGCATCTCGCGCGCCGCGCAGAAGAAAAATGACGAAAACGTCGCCATCATCGCGCTGGGCGCGGTCATCCGCGGCTCGACGCCGCACTTCGACTACGTCGCGGGCGAGGTGACCAAGGGCATCGCCTCCGTCTCGCTGGAGACGGGCGTCGTCTGCACGTTCGGCATCCTCACGACCGACACCATCGAGCAGGCCATCGAGCGGGCAGGCACCAAGGCGGGCAACAAGGGGTGGGAAGCCGCGCTCTCCGCCATCGAGATGCTCTCGCTCTCGAAGGCCCTCGCCGAAAAAGGGCTCTGATGGCTGAGGAACGCAGAGGAGCGCGGAGCATCGCGCGCGAGTGCGCGCTCATGATGCTCTTCGGCCTCGAGGCGAGCGGAGAAGACCCGCAGAGCGCCGCGCGAGACTTCTTCGCCGGGCTCGCCGGAGACGCAGGCCTGACGACAGACGATGACGCGCGCGCCTACGCGCGCGAGATCGCCACCGGCGTCCGCGGTAGCGTCGACCGCATCGACGAGACCATCCGCAAGGCGAGCGAGCACTGGCGCATCGAGCGAATGTCGCGCGTCGATCGCAACGTGCTCCGCATCGGCGCGTGGGAGCTGCAACAAGGCGTGCCGCGCGCCGTGACCATCGACGAGGCCGTCGAGCTGGCCAAGCGCTTCGGCACCGCCGAGTCGGGGTCCTTCGTGAACGGCATCCTCGATCGCGTGGCGGAGAACCTGGGCATCCGTTGAGGAGCCGCTCACCGGCAGCTTGGGGGCCGCAAAACGTCACCCTCGCGATCGCCGTCGCTACCGCGGGCTGGGCGGGGCGCTCGACAGGACCTGGCGGGGCGAAGGCGGCGGCTCGGTCAAGACCTGAGCCGGAAGCTGCTCGCCGATGCAGCCGAGCTCCACGTCGTAGATCACGGGACCGAGGCGCACGCCGTCGGCGCTGAGCAACGCTCCACGCTTGAGCAGCGAGCGCAGCGCCAGCACCCGGCCGGTGAAGCCGTAGGGGTCGCTGTCGCCGTTGCGTCGGCCGAGGATCCGCAGGCCGTCGGTCAGGGCGAAGCGCCGACCATCCGAGAGGACCAGCACCGCTCCCTCCTTGCGCGCCGCGCCCGTCCGGACCCACTCCTCGAGTAGGGCGTCCGGGACGAAGCCGTCGCCGAGCGGGGAGCCCGAAGGGGCGTCCACGCGCGGGTAGGAGCTGGAGCGGGTGAGGTGCTTCATGGGAAGGACAAGGGCTCTCGTTGCAGGTCCTATGCCGGTTGAACCAACCAGCCGGGAAGTACATTCCTTCGTACGGACGAGCGGCCTCCCCGGTTGAAGGACGTCGCTCTCTCGACAAAACGAGGCAGAGCGCCCCGTCTTGCACCGGGAGAGCAATTGCGTCGTGACGGCCGCCTGCCTGGGCTCCGCCCACGCAGGTTCGCTGCGGCCGGATCGAATTGTCAGGGGGTGTGCGCTGCTCCGCATGCGTCGTCGCGCCCCCACGGAGCGCCGACGCTACACCGCCGAAGCTACAGCGGCAGGTTGCCGTGCTTGCGCTTCGGGGTCTCGGCGCGCTTCGTCGAGAGGAAGTCGAGGGCGGTGCCGAGGCGCTGACGCAACGTTCGCGGGTAGATGACCTCGTCGATGAAGCCCAGCTCGGCCGCCTTGTAGGGGTTCGCGAACTTCTTCTTGTACTCGTCGATGAACGCCGCGCGCGACGCGGCCGGATCGGCGGCTTCCGCGATCTTCTGGCGGTAGACGATGTTGACGGCGCCGTCGGGGCCCATGACCGCGATCTCCGCGGTGGGGAACGCCAAGTTGTAGTCGGCGCGAATATGTTTCGAGGCCATCACGTCATACGCACCGCCGTAGGCCTTGCGCGTGATGATCGTGATCTTCGGAACGGTCGCTTCGGCGAAGGCGTAGAGCAGCTTCGCCCCGTGCGTGATGATGCCGCCGTACTCCTGGTCGGTCCCCGGGAGGAAGCCGGGCACGTCGACGAAGGTGACGAGGGGGATGTTGTAGCAGTCGCAGAAGCGGACGAAGCGCGCCGCCTTGATGCTGGCCTTGATGTCGAGGCAGCCTGCGAGCACGTTGGGCTGGTTGGCGACGATGCCGACCGGCCGGCCGCCGACGCGCGCGAAGCCCACGACGATGTTCTGCGCGTAGCGCTCGTGCACCTCGAAGAGGTGCCCGTCGTCCACCACGGCGCGGATCACGTTCTTGATGTCGTAAGGCTTGTTCGACTCGGTCGGGATCATCGTGTCGAGCGCGGGGACTTCCCGGTCGACCGGATCGGTCGTCGTGGCGCGGGGCGGGTCCTCCGCGTTGTTCGACGGCAAGAAGGAGAGCAGCTCGCGCACCTTGGCGAGCGCGGTCGGGTCGTCCGCCGCGGTCAGGTGGCACACGCCGCTCTTCGCTGCGTGCGTCGCGGCGCCGCCGAGGTCTTCCTTCGTCACGTCCTCGTTGGTCACCGTCTTGATGACCTCGGGCCCGGTGATGAACATGTAGCTCGAGCTCTCGACCATCAGGATGAAGTCCGTGATGGCGGGCGAGTACACGGCGCCGCCGGCGCACGGACCCATGATGCAGCTGATCTGCGGGACGACGCCGCTCGTCGCCGTGTTGCGCCAGAAGATCTCGGCGTAGCCGGCGAGCGACTCGACACCCTCTTGGATGCGCGCGCCGCCCGAGTCGTTGAGGCCGACGACGGGGATGCCAGTCTTGACGGCGAAGTCCATCAGCTTGCAGATCTTCGCGGCGTAGGCGCCGGAGAGGCTGCCGCCGAAGACCGTGAAGTCTTGCGCGAACACCGCCACGCGGCGGCCGTCCACGAGACCCCAGCCCGTGACGACGCCGTCGCCCGGGACCTTCTGCTGCTCCATGTCGAAGTCCGTGCAGCGGTGCTGCACGAAGCGATCGATTTCGACGAAGCTGCCCGGGTCGCAGAGCAAGTCCACGCGCTCGCGCGCGGTGAGCTTGCCGGCCTCGTGCTGCTTCTTCACGCGCGCCGCGCCGCCGCTCGCGAGCGCGCGACGGTTCATCTCGTCCAGGTACGAGACCTGGGCGGCGCGCGCATCCCCGCCGGCCGGCACCGTGGGGCCGGAAGGAGGCGGGGCGGTCGCGGGACCCGCAGAAGGGGAGCGCTCGCTCACTTCGCGCGCTGGTAGATGCGGTTGCGGCGCGCCTTGTTCTTCGCCTTGAGCTTCGCCTTGAAGCGGCTCGAGCGCTTGCGGTTGGTCTTGCGGCTGTTCTTCGAGAGCATCAGAAACATGGGGGAGGCTTCATAGCCGGACAGGGCCGTCACGCCAAGCCGATCTGCGTGGTAGCTTTCTCGGACGAGCAGGTCTCGCCGCGCCCCCATGCTCAGACGCTCACCCCCGCTCTTCCCTCTCCCCTCGAGCCCCTCTCCGTTCCGGAGAGGGGGAGGCGCGATGCGCATGCGGCTTGTGCTCGTCTCCACGCTGATTTCGGCCGCCTGCGGCGCCAGCGTGAGCCAGAAGTACGAGAGCGACGTGCGCTTCGAGCGGTGCCTCGCGCTCGATTGGCAGGAGACGGTCGACCCCAACATCCGTCATCGGTGCTGGGAGGAGTGGGTCGAGTACTACGCAGATGGTCAGAACAAAGACCGCATCGAATACGCGCGCACCCAGATGGCCGACATCGAGGGCCGGAAAGAAGGACGAGCGGCGGCCGACCGCGCCCCGTCGCTGCCGGAGCCGAAGAGCGTGTTCGAGCCGGTTCCCATGATGGCCAGCGCCACTGCCGGCTCGGCCTCCGCGGCCCCTTCGGCGAGCGCTCCTTCGGTCGGGAAAGACCGGCCGCCTTGCGAGTCGAAGTGTGATCGCAACCTCGAGGGCTGCCTGAGCGGCTGCAAGGTCGCGGTGTGTGAGCAGTTCTGCGCGCAGAAACACGGCCGATGTGCGGAAGGCTGCGTGAAGTCGCGGAACAATTGACGCGCCTTTGTGCCTCGGCCAAGCGAGCCCGAGAACCGCGGCCGCCCGAACGAAGGGCCGAGGCCGTCAGAGCGTTTGAAGCTGCAAGCGAATGGCTGTGAGCTCACCCCCCCAACCCCCCTCACGGCCTGAGGGGGGCGACGAAGATGACGACAACGTACGCGTGTTGAGGCCTCGGCGCGCAGCGCCGGCCGACGCGATCCGGCCGACGCGTGCGGAGATCAACCTCGGCCACCTCCGGCACAACCTGCGCGTCATGGAGCGAGCGGTGGGGCGGACGGGGCGGGCTTCGAGCCCGGGCATCCCCGAGATCTGGGGCGTCCTCAAGGCGGACGCCTACGGCCATGGCGCGCCCGCGGTCGCGCGCACCCTCGAGCGCGCAGGGATCGGCGGGCTTTGCGTCGCGCTCCTCGAAGAGGGGCTCGAGCTTCGCGCCGCCGGCATCACCGTGCCCATCCTCGTGATGGGCGGCTACTACGGCCCTCACCACCGAGGCCTGGAAGAAGCGCTCGAGGGCCGGCTCACCCCCGTGCTCTACCACGCCGAGCAGATCGAGGCCCTCGCCCGCCTCGCACGGGATCGCGACGCCGGACCGCTCGCGTTTCACCTCAAGTTCGACACCGGCATGGCGCGGCTCGGCGCGTCCCGACACGCGGCGGACGAGCTGCTCGGTCTCGTGAGCCACACCCAAGGCGTCGCGATGACCGGGCTCATGTCGCACCTCGCGTGCGCGGACTCTTCGGACGCGGAGCCCACGCTCGCGCAGCTGCGGCTGTTCGAGTCCATCGTGCGCGCGGCGAAGGCTCGAGGCCTCGCGCCCCGGCACTGTCATGTGGCGAACAGCGCGGGCGCGATCGCGTTCGCGGCGTCGCGCTTCGACGCCGTGCGCCCCGGCATCGCGCTCTACGGCGTCTCGCCTTTCGAGGCTCCGCCCACCGAGCAGATCGAGCCCATCGCGAGCGATCTGCGGCCCGTGATGCGTGTCCGCTCGGAGATCGTCGCCCTTCGCACGGTCGCGGACGGTGAGCGCGTGGGCTACGGCCACACGTGGAGGGCGGAGGGGGAGCGGCGCATCGCGACGATCCCGATGGGCTACGCCGACGGGCTGTCTCGCGCGCTCTCGAATCGCGGGCACGTCGTCGTTCGCGGGCGGCGGGCGCCCATCGTCGGGATCGTGTCGATGGATCTCACCACGGTGGACGTGACGGATATCCCGGGGGCCGCGCTGGGGGACGAGGTCGTCTTCCTCGGCACGCAGGACGGCCCGCTTGGCTCGGCGCAGGTCACCTCCGAGGAGATCGCGAAGCTCCTCGGCACCATCCCGTGGGAGGTCGTGACCAGCATTTCCCGCCGCGTCCCTCGCTTCTACCGCGAGCCGTGATACCGTGATGAAGTGAGGCGGGCACGGCTCGGATTCCTCCTGTTGGCCGCTACTTGGTCCGGCGTGCTGTACGCCGCCTGCCACCGCGGGGACCCTGAAGGCACGGGCGGGGGCGGAGCCGACTCGGCGAACGCGACCACGACGACCGGCTTCTCGTCGGACGGCGCGGACATTTGTGGCAACGAGTACCACGACGCGCTGAGCAAGTACCCCCTCATCTATTTCGTGCTCGATCGCTCCGGAAGCATGTCCGACCTGGAAGACGGGGTGACGCGCTACGAGAAGGTGCGGCTCGCCACCCTGGAGCTGGTGGACTCGCTCGGCGCTCTCGTTCGCGTCGGGCTCACGCTCTACCCGTCACCCAACGCGGGCCTCGGGTCGGAGTGCCTCGCGGGCGAGGAGGTCTATTCGCCCAAGGTCAACCCAGGCAGCCAGTTCGGGAACGCGCTCGACGTCGAGCCAGGTGGAGGCACCCCGACCGCAGCGACGCTCCAGGCGGTTCGCCCGCACCTCTCTAACCAACCCGCGCCCAAGGTCGTCATCCTCGCGACCGACGGCGCGCCCAACTGCAACAGCGCGCTCACCTGCGGGGCGGACAGCTGCATCGTCAACATCGCTGGTCAGTGTCCCATCGCGAACTGCTGCGAGCCCCCGGAGGGCGTCGTCGAGAACTGCCTCGATTACGCCGCCACGCTCGACGCCATCGATGCGCTCGTCGCAGAGGGAACGAACGTCTATGTCGTCGGCATCCCCGGGAGCGAGCTCTTCGGCACGGCGCTGAACGGCATGGCCCTGCACGGCAACGTGCCGCTGACCAACGCGGACCAGTACTACTACAAGGTCGACGACCTCGACGGCCTGGCCGAGGTCTTCAAGGGCATCGCGCGCGAGCTCGTCTCGTGCACCTTCGATCTGACCGACCCGCCCGAGGAGCAAGGGCTCACCAACGTCTACTTCGACGGCAACGTCGTCTACCTCGATCCCGAGAACGGCTGGACGTGGGTGGACGGCGACACGATCGAGCTGGTCGGCGCGGCCTGCGAGAGCCTCAAAGACGGACAGGTCGAGCAGGTGCAGATCGTGAGCGGCTGCCCGACCGAAACGCCGAAGTGATCCTCGCCGGCGGAGAAGCGGCCGCGCTCCTGCTCGAGCGCCGCGAGCAAGTCGACGCGCTCGCCCGTGTGGGGCTCGGCAAGCTCGACTTCGACATCGGCGCCGAGCTCGAGCGACCGTACGCGCTCGCGTGGGTCGCCCGCGAGGACGCGGACGTCATCGGGTTCTTGCTCGGCTGGCAGGTGGCCGACGAGCTCCACGTCCTCGACGTGGTCGTCGCCGAGCGCGCCAGGCGGCGCGGCGTCGGCCGCGCCCTGGTCGACGCCGCCATGACCGACGCGGTCGCCCGCTCGCTGCGCGTCGCCCTGCTCGAGGTTCGCCGCGCCAACGTCGCCGCGCGCACCCTCTACCGCGCCGCCGGCTTCGTCGCTGTTCGTCTGCGACCCGGCTACTACGACGACCCCGTCGACGACGCGGTCGAGATGGCGAAGGAGCTCGCCGCGGGCGCGCTCGTCGAGTTCGAGCGGCTCATCGAGGACTGACGCGGTGGCGCTCGGGCGTGAGGGGTTGGCCCTTCTCCTTCGCTCCGTCTCGCCGGACGCGTGGCCGCTCGGGCGGGAGGTGTCCTCTGTCCCTTCTCTCCGTTCCGTCTCGCCGGTCCTCCGGTCCCGCTCGAGCAGAGATGGGGGTTGCCCTTCTCCTTCGCTCCGTCTCGCCGGTCCCTACGGCGCATGAGGCTCGGCGGCCTGCCACGGCCGCCGAGAGCCAAGCCCGTAGGGTATGGAGCTGCCTTCGGGACATACTCACTGCGCTTCGGAGAAGGGCAACCCCCATCCCTGCTCTCGCTCCTTGTCTCCCGGGCTCGGCGGCCTGCCACGGCCGCCGAGAACCGACCAGAACCGTGTGGAGCGGCCTGCGGACATACTCACTCCACTCCGAGAAGGGACAGAGGACGCCTCCCGCCCTCGCTTTCGCGAGCCAATGGAGCGGCATGCCACGGCCGCCGAGAGCCGAGCCCGGAGGGTATGGAGCTGCCTTCGGGACATACTCACTGCGGCGCGGGCGGCGGAGGCGGCGCGGGCGGCGCAGGCGGTATCGGAGGCGCAGCTGGCGCTGGGGGCTGATCTCGACGGCCCCGGCTACGGCGCTTCGATGACGTTGACAGATCGGTCAGCTTCGCTGCTCGCGTCGCGGCCGCCCCAGAGGCGCTCCTCGACCTCGGGCTCGAGGTCGTCGAAGTGGCAGGCGCGGGTCATGCACACGAGTTGGTGGGCGGTCGCGGCGTCGCAGGCCTTCTTCGTGCACGCCGAGTCGCACCCGACACTCTCGAGCTTCTTGCGGGCCTCTGCGGCGAAGGCGCGGTTCACGGTGGTGATGCCGCCGCCGTTGCAGTGGTCGCAGCAGCCGGCCTCGACGATGGCGCAGTCATCCTCGGTGCTGCAGTCCACCCAGGCCTCGGGCACGACGACGCCAGGGTAGATCTCGTACTCCCCGGGGCCCACGGCGGGGCGAGCCGTGCCCAGCGCCGTGGCCGACGCTCGAGCCGGCGGCTGAGGGGCACCGACATCGACGACGACGGTTCCGTCATTTTGTGGACCACCGCAACCGAGCAAGGCGAGGAGGAGGCTGGGACCCACGAGCTGGTCCCGCGCAGAGCTCATCCCCGAGAGCTACCAGAACGGAGCCCCGCTGGCACCGCCCGCTACCGCGCCGAGCGCCGCCGCGCGGCCGCGCGCACCTCGTAGACGAGCGTCTGCGTCTCCTTCTCGGGCGCGCCGAAGAAGTCCCCCACGAGCTTGTCGATGACGAAACCGTTGTAGTGAAGCAGCGCCTCGAGCTCCTGTGGGAAGAACTGGCGGTGGGCGAGGGGCGTGACGAACGGGTCGGCGCCGGACGCGGGCTCGAACTCCATGTTCACGAAGAGGATCTGCCGGAGGGGGTCGTAGTCGAAGCGCTCGCCGTAGCGGACGCGGCCCATCTCCGGGTAGACGAAGGGCGGAGTGCGGAAGAGCCGCGCCGGCGGGCGCGCGAGCTCGCTCGCGTCGGGCATGGTGACGTCGAAGATGAGGCGGCCGCCGGGCGCCAGGTGCTCGCGCACGCGGTCGAGGAACCGCTCGACGTCTTGCCGCGTGTAGAGGTGGAGGAAGGCGTTGAACGGGCAGATGACGAGCGGAAAGCGTCGCCGCGCCCGGAAGGCGCGCATGTCGCCGCGCTTGATCGTCACGCGATCACGGACGGTGTCGGCCTCGTCGGCCAGGCGCGCGCGCAGGTCGGCGAGCATGGCGGGGGAGATATCGATGCCCACCACCTCGACCCCCTCTTGCGCCATCGCGAGCGTAATGCGCCCGTTGCCGCAGCCGTACTCGAGCACCGGGCCGCCGAAGCGCTTGGCCGCGCGCACGTAGAAGCGCACGTCCTCCGTCCGGTCGGCGTACGTCTTCTGGTAATACGCCGGGTCTTCGTAGTGGGCCGTCGTGCCTGCGACCAGCTCGAGGTCGGGACGGCCACGCGATCTGGGCCCCCGCGAGGTAGACCCGCGTTTGGCGGGCATCTCAGCCGTACGTGAGCTTCTGCTGCTTGATGTACTCGTTCACCGCTTCGCTGCTGGGCCGGTTGAACTGCACCTTGCCGGCGGCGATCTCGCGGAGCGCGGTGACGGCGGGCTTGTTCTTCGACCGAACGAGCGCGTCGTTGCCCTTCATCAGCGCGCGGCAGCGCTGGGCAGCCAGCACGACCAGGGCAAAACGGTTCTCTTCACGCTCGAGGCAGTCTTCGACGGTGACGCGGGCCATGGGGGACGGGCTTTCTAGCAAACGCCCAGCGCGACTGCAATCTGACGCCGGCGTTCAGGTGCCCCCGTTCCCGCCTCAGACATCGAGCGGGGTTGGGGCCCCGCTCGCGGAAGGTTTCAGCATCGAGCGGGGTTGGGGCCCCGCTCGGAAGGCTCACACCCCGATGTAGAGCCGGTGAGCGAAGTTCCGCTCGAGCTTGGCCTTGATGACCTTCTCGGCCGCGGACTCGATGTCGTACTCTATCCGCTTGAAAGAAAACTTCTTTTCGTCGGTGTCGAAGATCGTGAAGCTCGCGCGGTTGTCGTAGTCCCGCGGCTGGCCGACCGAGCCGACGCTGACGATGTATTTCTTGTCGCGCTCGAGCTTGAAGTCCACCGCCGGCAGCTCCTCCACGCTGTTCGGCGTGAGGGCGAAGACCTTGCAGAGGTGGGAGTGCCCGATGAGCGTGAGGTGCCCGAGGTCTTCGTACATGGGCAAACACTCGCGTGCCTGCTCGGGGGCGAAGATGTACTCGAACTCTTCCAAGCGGACAGGCGAGCCGTGGCAGAGGTCCACGCCGATGTCCTCGAGCTTCTCTTTGTAAGGGAGCGACCGCAGCCAAGCCATGTTCTCCGCGGAGAGCATGGCCGCGTGGGTGTCGAGCGCTTGCCGGGCGGCCTCGTAGTAGTACGAGTAGTCCATGCGGCCCGCGACGGCGGCGTCGTGGTTGCCGAGGATCGTCTTCTTGGCGATCTCTCGAACCAGATCGGCGCACTCGTTCGGCGAGCCGCCGTAGCCGACCGTATCGCCCAAACAGTAGAAGACGTCGATGCGCTCGGACTTGTAAGACTCGAGAACCGCGCTCAACGCTTCGTAGTTCGCGTGGGTATCACTGAAGACGCCGAGGCGCACGACGGCAGAGCCTAGCACGATGTTACCTTCGGGAAGGAGCGCTTCCGACAAACGATGTCCTCTCAAGACGAAAACCACAGAAACGGCTCGAATGGCGCGGGTCACCCGCCCGAAATCTCCGACTCGCCTACCGCTGCGGAAGCGGCGCTCCTCTCCGCGGAGCCTCCGCCGGCCATCTCGGAGCTCGCCGAGGCGTGCGTCCGGTTCGTCGAGCGCGCGATCGGCGTGAGGCTCGACTACACGCTCGAGACGCTCCCGCTGCTCGATCACTACCTCGAGGGCGCACGCGACACGCTCCGCGAGACGAAGAAGAAGAAGGCGCAGACCGACGTCGAGACCCCGACCGTCTCCATCATCGCGCAGGCGGCGGGGGCCTACTTCGGCGAGGTCGTCCGGCGCCGCCACGCCTCGTGGTGGCGGCTCGACGCCGATCCGGAGGAGCACCGGCTCGAGTTCCACCACGTCTTCCTGGTGGTGAAGCCGGTCACCCTCATGCTCGACGCGCTCACGCTCGATCCGCTGGGCAAGGCGCCGGCCGGGCTCTCCGGCTTCGATCTGGACGAAGAAGATCGCGGCGCCGCAGCGGCCCGGCTCGCGGAGCTGCCCCCGGTCCCGCTCGAGGAGTACGTCTCGCCTTCCACGCGCCTCGAGGTGCTCGACATCGTGGTCGACGCGGTCCGCGCCTATCACATGGCCGAGGGGGTCCCGGTGCAGGAGCTCGAGCCGGACGACTACCTGGACGGATAGGACGCCGCCGCTCCCCCCTCACGCCATAGGGGGGCCGGGGGGGTGAATCCACAGGGATGTGCCCAACACGAGGGAGGCGCCCCAGTACCTTTCGCCTCTTCGGTCCATCCTGATACCGTGAGGGAACCGTGTGGTTGTGGATCATCCTGTCGGGCCTGCTGATCCTCATCGCTTGGGCGCTCTGGTGGGTGCTCGGGTGGGGTACGACGATTCCGATCCTCGCGACGACGGTGGTCGTCCTCGGGCTCGCGACGATCTTCTTCGTGAAGTGGCTGCTCGCGCGGCGCGCGGCCCAGAAGCTCGAAGGGGCCATCGCGCAGCAGGGCAACCAGCAGGCGTTGAACGCCCGGCCCGAGCGTCGCGCCGAGATCCAGGAGCTGCAGAAGCAGCTCTCCGCCGGCATCAGCGCGCTCAAGACGTCGAAGGTCGGCCGCTCGGGTAAACGCGGCACCGCCGCGCTCTACTCGATGCCCTGGTACATGATCATCGGCCCGCCCGGCGCCGGCAAGACGACCGCGCTCAAGCACTCGGGCCTCGTGTTCCCGTTCCAGGGCGGTACGGGTGGCGGCGTCCGCGGCGTCGGCGGCACGCGCAACTGCGACTGGTGGTTCACGAACGAGGCCATCCTCCTCGACACGGCGGGCCGCTACACGACCGAACAAGACGATCGCGACGAGTGGCTGAGCTTCCTCCAGTTTCTGCGGAAGTACCGTCCGAACCGGCCCATCAACGGCATCATCATCGCGATCAGCATCACGGAGCTGCTCGACGCGGGGGAGCAGCAGATCGAGGCGACCGGCAAGAAGCTCCGCGCGCGCATCGACGAGGTGATGACGCAGCTGCAGATGCAGGTGCCGGTCTACCTGCTCTTCACCAAGGTCGACCTCATCGCCGGCTTCGTCGAGTTCTTCGGCGACATGAAGAAGAGCGACCGCGCTCAGCCGTGGGGCGCCACGCTCAAGCTCGATCTGCCCAAGAACGAGCCGGGCAAGGTCTTCGACGCCGAGTTCGACAACCTCGTGAAGCAGCTCCACGCGCGGTCGCTGCGCCGCATGGTGATGGAGCGGAGCCGCGAGGCGCGCGAGAAGATCTACCAGTATCCGATCGAGTTCATGGGGCTGAAGAAGCAGCTCTCGGATCTCATCGCGGTCACCTTCGCGCCCAACGCCTTCCAGGGCACGCCCACGTTCCGCGGCTTCTACTTCACGAGCGGCACGCAGGAAGGCAAGCCCATGGATCGCGTCCTCGGCCGCATGTCGGCCGCGATGGGCATCCGTCCGGCGGAGGTGCAGCAGCAGGCCGGCGTGGAGTCGAAGAGCTACTTCCTCCACGACGTCTTTATGAACATCATCTTCCCGGACGGCGACATCGCGGCGCGCAGCGCCTCCGAGATCCGCCGCCAGCTCCTGATGAAGTTCATGGTCGCGATGGCCACGCTCGCGCTCGCGCTCATCCTCGGCCTACCCGCGTATCGGTCCTTCTCCAACAACAAGGAGTTCTTGGCGACCGCGGAGGACCGCGCCACGAAGGCCGCGGCGGTGAACTGGACCGACGGCGGGAGGCCGAGCGAGAAGTTCCCGGCCATGAAGCCGCTGCTCGAGCAGCTCCGTCAGCTCGACCGGTACGACACCGAGGGCGTGCCGTGGGGAATGGGCTGGGGCATGTTCATGGCCGAGCGTACGCGCGGGCCGCTGACACGCGTCTACGTCTCCCAGATGCAGACGGCCTTCGTGGTCCCCGTGAAGGCCAAGCTCGAGTCGGAGCTCAAGGTCGCCGACGGCTCGAAGTACCTCGAGCACTGGCGGCTCTTGAAGCTCTACCTCATGCTCGCGGACATCGAGCACCTCGACGTCGAATGGGCGACCGGCCGCTACACGGCGCGCTGGGTGCAGGAGATGAAGAACGCGGCGCCCGACCTGTCGGACTCGGAGCTGAAGGACCTCGCGCGGCCACACGTCCAGTATTACTTCGAGCTGCTGAAGGCGAAGCGCGTCGTCCCGATGACGCTCGACAAGGACCTCATCGAGCGCGTGCGCGCCGCGCTGCAGAAGGTCCCCATCCCGCAGCGCTACTACGACATGTTCGTCAACTCGCTCATCGACGAGCGGATCGACGAGGCGGGCGACAAGACGATCGACAACCTCGTCTTCCCGCCCAAGCAGCTGCCGCTCCTCTTCCCCGATCGGACCGAGGTGCTCAAGTACTTCGAGAGCCGCAAGTACCGCGAGACGAAGGAGTACCAGCAGGTCCTCGGGCCCTACACCGAGAAGGGGCGCGCCGCGGTGATGGAGCTCATCAAGAACGCTGGTGGGTTCCTGGAGGCGGAAGCTTGGGTCGTGCCGATGACCAAGGAAGAGGCCGCCGACAAGGTCCCGAAGTACGTCAACGCGGTCTCGAAGCAGTACGAGAACGAGTACATCAAGCAGTGGACGGAGTTCTTCGCCGACATCAAGGTCAAGACGCCGACCACCGCGGAGGAGGCGATCGACCTCTACCGCGTGACGTCCACCACGCCGTACCCGGTCGCGCGGCTCATCGAGATCCTCGAGGACCAGACGCAGTGGAAGAGCGCGAACCCGCTCGAAGGTAACGACGCCATCGCCCGCGAGGCCAACCGGCGGTTCAACAACCGCCTGATGATGTACTCGCAGGGCATCCGCTTCGACATCGACCTCCGCAGCATTTCGAAGGACCTCGACATCATCCCCCAGAAGTTCCGCAAGACGACGGAGTTCATCAAGGGGATGAAGGCGCAGGGCACCGGCGGCGACTCGCGCGCGTTCCTCTACGGAGAGATCACCAAGCGCCTGCGCGAGAAGATCATCCAGGAGAAAAACAAGGACCCGGCGCTCGACCTGCGCAAGCTCAACGACGAGATGGACAAGGCGCGCAAGGAAGCGGAGCAGCTCCTCGAGGGCTACGACGAGACCGCCAAGGCGCTCCTACGACCGCTCCTCCTGGATCCGCTCCAGGTCGGCGTGCGCCCGACGCTCTCGAACCCCGGCGTGGACCCGGGCTCGCTCAAGCCGGGTGACAAGCCGCCGGGCGGTGCGCTGCCGGCCCCGGGCGGCTGGAAGATGCCGAAGGTGAACTGAGCCAGGCTCTCTCCCCTCTCCCGGAAAGGAGAGGGGAAGCGCTCGCTCAGGTCTCGCCGACCACCGTGCCGATGTCTTCGCCTTCGCAGACGCGAAGGATGTTGCCACGGTCGCTCAGCTTGAAGACACGGATGGGCATCTTGTTCTCGCGGCAGAGCGTGACGGCCGTGGAGTCCATCACGCCGATGCGGTCGACCAGGAACCGGTCGTAGCTGAGCCGCGTGAACATCTGCGCGTCGTGGTGTTTGTGAGGGTCGCGATCGTAGATGCCCTCGACCTTGGTGGCCTTGAAGAGGGCCTGCGCGTTGATCTCCATCGCGCGGAGCGCGGCGGCCGTGTCCGTCGAGAAGTAGGGATTGCCGGTGCCGGCCGCGAAGATGACCGCGTAGCCCTTGTCCAGGTGGCGCATGGCGCGACGGCGGATGTAGGGCTCCGCGACCTGGCGGATCTCCAGCGCGGTCATCACGCGCGTCGGGCAGCCGTGTTTTTCGAGCGCGTCTTGCAGGGCGAGCGAGTTGATGACCGTCGCCAGCATGCCCATGTAGTCGCTCTGCGACCGGTCCATCCCGGAGCTGGCGCCCTTGAGGCCGCGGAAGATGTTGCCGCCGCCGACGACGATGCCGATCTGCACGCCGCGCTTGTGGACCTCCGCCAGCTCGGCGGCGACTTGCCGCAGGGTCTCGGGGCGAATGCCGAAGCCGCCCTCCTCCCCGCAGAGCGCTTCGCCGCTCAGCTTCAGCAGGATTCGCCTGTAAGCCAGGCGGGGGTGAGGAGCAGGCGGGACGATCGTGTCATCGACGCGGGCCACGGGGACGTAGTTAGATGAAAGAGGGCCCGGACGGAAGGGGACTGGGGATCGTGCGGACCGCGCGCCCCCGTGGTAGATCGCGCGCGATGTCGCTTCGTCAAGCGATCCTCGGCGGTCTCGCCGCGTTTGGCCTCCTCCTCGGCGGGTGTGGGGACTCGCAACCTGCCGGCCAGGCGGACGCGGGCACTCCTCCTCCGCTCGGCCTCACCCCCGAGCAGGCCGCGCGTGTCATCGCCCGCGTGGACGAGGAGAAGATCACCCTCGGTGACTTCGCCGAGACGCTCGACCGGATGGACCCGTTCGACAGGCTCCGCTACCAGACGGTGGAGAAGCGTCGCGAGCTCCTGAACGAGATGGTGGATCTGGAGCTGCTCGCGATCGAGGCGAAGCGCCGTGGCCTCGACAAGACGCCGGAGGCGCAAGAGTCCATCCGACAGGTGCTGCGCGACGCCGTGCTGACCGAGGCGCGCAACGCGCTGCCGGCTCCCGCCGAGATCCCGATCGAAGAGGTGCGCGCCTACTACGACGCCCACAAGGACGACTACGTGGAGCCGGAGCGGCGCCGCGTCTCGGCCATCCTGCTGGACGACGAGAAGAAGGCGAAGGAAGTGCTCGAGGCCGTGCAGAAGGCGCCCGACGCCGCCGCGTGGGGCAAGCTCTTCTTCGAGCACTCGGTGAACGCCGCGGCCGACAAGCGGCTCAACGTCCCGCCCGACCTCGCGGGCGATCTCGGCATCGTCGGTCCGCCAGGCGACAAGAAGGGCGCCAACGTGAAGGTGCCGGAGCCGGTGCGCGCGGCCGCGTTCAAGCTCGCCAAGGTGGGCGACGTGTACGGCGAGATCGTCACCTACGAGAACAAACACTACATCGTCCGCCTCGCCGGTCAGACGGCCGGGCACGAGCGCCGCCTGGAGGAGGCGGATCGTCAGATCCGCGTCGAGCTCCTGAAGCAGAAGATGAAGAAGCTCGAGGACGACCTCGCAGACGAGCTGCGCAAGAAGCACAAGGTCGAGATCGACGACGCGGCGCTCGCGAAGGTGGCGTCGCCGCCGGCGACGCCGTAGGCGGGCCGCGCCCGGACCGAACCGTTGTTCACGAGGCGAGCGAGTGGCTGCTGAATCCCCCCCCCGACCCCCCCCACTTCGTGGAGGGGGAGACGAAGAGGCCGGCGGGTTCGTCTCGCTCGGGCGCGGGCCGGCGCGCGAGAAGAAGAAGCCGGCGTGGGCGCGCGATCTCGCGCGCTCGATCACCACGGTGGACGAGCTCGCGAAGGTCATCCGGCTCACGCCGGAGGAGCTCGAAGGCGCGCGCCGCGCCGAGAAAGAAGGACTGAGCCTTCGCATCACGCCGCACTACCTCTCGCTCGTCGACCGCGAAGATCCGCGCTGCCCCATCCGCAAGCAGGTGGTCCCGCAGGCCGCGGAGAAGGTGACGAGCCCCGGCGATCTGGTGGACCCGCTCGGGGAAGAGGCGCACACCGTCGCGCCGCACCTCGTTCGCCGCTACCCCGACCGCGCGCTCCTCCTCGCGACGGATCGGTGCGCCGTCTACTGCCGGTTCTGCACGCGCTCGCGCCTCGTGGGCGACGGCGGCGGCGCGGTCCCGATGACCGATCTCGAGCCGGCGATGGCGTGGCTCGAGGCGAACCCGGCCGTGCGCGACGTCATCCTGAGTGGCGGCGATCCGTTGGCGATGGCGACGCCGCGCATCGTGCGCATCCTCGAGCGGCTCCGGCGCATCGAGTCGGTGGAGACAATCCGCCTGGCGACGCGTGTGCCCGTCGCGCTCCCGTCGCGCATCACGAGCGAGCTGCTCGCGGCGCTCAAGCCTCTGCATCCGCTGTGGGTGATGACCCATTTCAACCATCCGAAGGAGCTCGCGCCGGCAGCGCTCAAAGGGCTCGAGCGGCTGGCCGACGCGGGCTTTCCGGTGATGAACCAGACGGTGCTGCTGCGCGGGATCAACGACGACCCCGAGGTGCTCACGGCGCTCTTCCGCGGGCTCGTCCGCGCGCGCGCGCGACCGTATTACCTCCTGCAGATGGACCCGGTGCGCGGCACCGGTCACCTGCGCACGCCGGTGTCACGCGGCGTGGAGATCCTCGAGGCGCTGCAGGGCAAGCTGAGCGGCATCGCGATCCCGAAGCTGGTGGTGGACACACCCGGCGGCATGGGCAAGGTGCCGCTCGCGCCGGACTACGTCGTGTCGCGCGCGCCGGGGCGCACACTGTTCCGCACGCCTCGCGGAGTCGAAGTGGAGTACGTGGATCCGTAAGCGCGGTGGGCGCTCGGGCGGGGAGGGGTTGGCCCTTCTCCGTAGCTCCGTCTCACCGGACGCGTTGCCGCTCGGGCGGGAGGGGCTGGCCCTTCTCCTTCGCTCCGTCTCGCCGGACGCGTTGCCGCTCGGGCGTGAGGGGTTGGCCCTTCTCCTTCGCTCCGTCTCGCCGGTCCCTCCGGCGCATAGGCTCGGCGGCCTGCCACGGCCGCCGAGAGCCAAGCCCGGAGGGTATGGAGCTGCCTTCGGGACATACTCACTGCGCTTCGGAGAAGGGCCAACCCCTCCCGCCCTCGCTTTCGCGAACCAGTCGGGCGGCCTGCCACGGCCGCCGAGAGCCAAGCCCGGAGGGTATGGAGCTGCCCCGCGATCAGCTTGATCCGATCCGCCGCCCGATCACGGCACGCGCGGAGGAGCACGTCGACGACCTCGCTCACCATCGGTGACGGCTGCGCGTCGCTGCCCGATCGAGTCTCGGCCCCAGCAGACGACGGCACCGCCAGCCACGACTTCGTGCTGCCGATGACGACTAACGGCGATCTACGGATCGGTCACTTGCTCGAGCAGATCCGACAGCGGCGGCGCGAGATCGGGGAGCGAGGGGTGCTCCGGCATGCGCTCGCCGTCTCGAACCTCGGTCTCCCGTATGCTCGTGAGTACGATGGCTCGACGCTCCGAAGGAAGGACGAGCCAGACTGCCTCGACTCCCCGGTCCAAGTACCAGCGAGCCTTTGCGCGGAGCATCGCTTCGCTCTCGAGCTCGCCCGCGACCTCGACCGCGAGGACGGGAGGCACACGGCGGTTCTTCCCTTCGTACGGTCCGAGTCGATCACGGCGCCAGACGGCCGCATCCGCGCCTCTCGTCTCGCCCCCAAGGATCATGCCAGCTTCGTTTCCCGCGACGACGAACTCTCGGTGCGACTTCCTCCACACGTAGAGCGTGCCAAGAACGTCGGCGCTCGCGTCTTGCTGTCGATCTGCGCTCGGCGGCATGTAGAACAGTTTTCCGTCGTAGAACTCGAGCTGACCGTCCACGAGCGGCCACGTTCCTGGCTCATGGCCAAGGAACCCTTTCGGTAGCGGCATCTCCAGAGGGAACCGGACCGCAGAACGCGGTACCGGAACGAGCTCGTCGGGCATGCGGAGGGCCACGCTGGTCAGCTTACCACCGAAGGTTGGGGTGGGCATGCGGGCTGCGCACGACGTCGACCCAGCGATCGCCGAAGCCGGAGGTCGAGCCCTCACGGGAACGTCGTCACCGCGGGGGCTGCGCTGTCACAAGTGGACCTCATGCTCTGGGTGCTGCGGAAACACACCGGCCCGCAGGTCGCAGAGCTGGTCATGCGCTAGAAGCTGTCAACGCTCGAAAGAGATTGGTCAACGGTCCGGCCCCGCCGAGGCCCACGCAGCCACCTTCTTCACCCGGGACGCGCGTGCCGCGCGAAAGGCAGCCCACAAGCCGAGCGCGACGAGCGCGAAGCTCACGAGCGTGACGACGAGGCTCCAGATGAACATCGGCCCGCCCCCGCCAAGGAGGCCATTGGCAACTACATCGACAGCTTCTACAACATCGAGCGGCTGCACTCGCACCTCGCCTACGTCAGCCCGATCGAGTTCGAATTGAGGACACAACTGTTGGCGATTGCGGCATAGTCAACCTGTCCACCGAAGCGGGTGAGCTTCACCCGGCGGACGATGCCGCCAAGCTCGAACGAGGGGCCGTCGTCGTCCACACGTCGCATCCTCCGACCGCGCGCGCTCATTGAATGGGCTCTTCGTTGTCGTCGTAGACGTTGCCCTCGATCGTCGGATGCTCTGCGCGAGCATGACGTCGTCGAACATGGCGAGCCACTCGGCCGTGTCGCGGCTGGAGGTGACCGCCATCGAGGCGCGGCCGGTGCGCCCGAGGAAGAGCTGGTAGACATCCTTGCTCTCTTGCCGACGCAAGAGCTTGCTTGCCGCGCAACAGGTTGCGCGCAAGCGATCGGACTGTGTCGCGTGGACGGTCGCGAACCAGCCGCCGGCGCAAGGCGGGAAGGCGGCGCGAGTCGCGGGCCAAGGTACCTTTGGCTTCGAGAGAGACTCTGTTTTGTTTGCGCTGAGTCTCCGTCTCCACGGGACTAGGACTGGACACGGGTCGAGCGCGCGAGGTGAGACACAGACCTCGCATGTGGCCTCGAGCTTGCAGTCGCGCTGCGCGATGAAAGCCGAACTCATGCTCTGTCTGCTCCTATTGGTTGGGCTCACCAGCGCGAGCTGCGTCGAGCCCGAGGAGTCTGACGCGGAGGTCGTCGATGCCCAGTTCGCACTGGACGACTTTGATCCGGATGACCCCGGTGTTGAGGGTTACCCACCGATCGCGCCGAGCGGTACGTTCAAACTCACCTCGAAGACGGCAACGTCGGTCACAATGAGTTGGCATTCGCCGCTTGGTGCAACCGCCACCAAAGTTCAGCGACGGCTCGGCACGGGGGCGTGGACTACGGTGCGCAACTACGGCGTAACCTCCGGCACCGTCGCGTATACGAACGGGGGGCTCAGCCAGGACACGCGTGTCTGCTATCGCGTCGTCGTCACCAATGAATACGGTTCGCGAACCTCGACTGAGCGGTGCGCGGTCACAGACAGGCCAGGGAGTCCGAGCTTCAGCCGCGTCCGTCTCGAGATTCAAGTCGCAGATGTCACCGATGCCGGCACCGATGACAGGGTTGGCGTCAGCTTGAACGACACGTGGTGGGCCAACTTTACTGGCCTTAGCTACTCGCATGACGATCTCGAGCGCAATTCGACATTTCGCTACGACCTCGGCTTCCGCAACCTGGAATCGCTGCACGACATTGCGAACATCACGATCAAGAAGTTTGGTACCGATGGTCTATGCCTGCGCTCGTTTCGCCTCCTCCTCGACGAGGTCCCGGTCTTCTCGCGCACGTTCGGCAACACCGCGTCAACCTGCCACTGGCTCGACGATGACAGCGAGACTACGGGACGGTTCCACGTCGGCCACGCTGAGCTGCGTGCCACGCCGTCGTTCGTCGGCTGGCAGCCACCGGTCCGCTCCCTGGTCGTGAGCCAAGAGGAGATCGAGGAGCGCCTCGAGGGGATCATGGGCAACCTGATCTGGAGCAAGGACGAAGCAAAGTGGGGCGAGATCTACGGCGAGGCGGTCGAGGTCAGTGCTCACCCGACGCTCGACCAATGGATCGTTGTCGACTTCGACCTCGAGGGTGACAGCTGGGGCCCGAACCCGGAGGTGGACATCGACTTGCACCTGCACGTCCACTTCGTTCCCGACGGAGCCGGCTGGCGGCTCGTCTTCGAGAGCACCTACTTCGCCGCCAACGTCGACTTCGCGTGGTGGGCGGAGGTCATCATCTCGCTCGGCACCATCGTCTGCGGTCCGGCCACTGGCCAGGAATGCGTGGGCCTGCTGGAGGGCCACATCGAGGATGAGATCGAGGCGGGTTTCAAGGGTATCTCCGAGGACTTCTCCGTCGACACGGGCGATTGCGCGACGCCGGGAGTCCGCGCGCAAGCGGACGGGAGTCTGATTTTCTTCTGCGCCGACTGAGGCGCCGGCATCGAGATTCAGGAGGCGCGCGAGCCGCTCGCCTTGCACAACACCGTGGTCTCGGACGGCGAGGCCGCGTTTCTTCAGCTCGACCAACTACCGCTCGCGAGATCGCGCCGGGCACGCCTCGACAATGGCTCCCTCGGCGCGTTGATTGACGAGGTGAGGAAAGCTGCGAGGCCGCGTGTGGGGTCGAACTGTGACGCGGCCTTGCAGCGAAAGCCGCACCACTGGTTCGCGAAAGCGAGGGCGGGAGGGGTTGGCCCTTCTCCGAAGCGGCGTGAGTATGTCCCGAAGGCAGCTCCATACCCTTCGGGCCTGGCTCTCGGCGGCCGTGCCAGGCCGCCGAGCCCTATGCGCCGTAGGGACCGGCGAGACGGAGCGAAGGAGAAGGGCCAACCCCTCCCACCCGAGCGACAACGCGCCCGGCGAGACGGAGCGAAGGAGAAGGGCCAACCCCTCCCGCACGAGCGGCAACGCGCCGCGCTCAATAGGCCGCTGCTTTGCCCCCTGCCCTCGTCGTGTCTGCGACCGCGCGGAACCCGCGCGACTTCGGATCGACCTCGATGCAGTTCGCGTGGCCGATGCGGCCGCGCTTCTTGATCGTGTGGCCGCGCTTCTCGAGCTCGGCCTGCACGTCGGCGGGCATCGACTCCTCCGTCCAGATCTGATCGGGCAACCATTGGTGGTGCGCGCGGAGCGCGGGCACCACCTCGTCGAGCGGCTTGCCGTAGTCGATGAGCCCGCGGACGATCTGCGCGACCGTCGTCGAGATGGTCGGCCCGCCTGGAGAGCCCACGACCGCACGGAGCTCGCCGTCTTTCGCGATGATCGTCGGCGTCATGCTCGAGAGCATCCGCTTGCCGGGTTGAATCCGGTTCTGCTCGCCTTGCACGAGGCCGAAGACATTCGGAGAGCCGGGCTTGGTCGCGAAGTCGTCCATCTCGTTGTTCAAGAGCACGCCCGCGCTCGGCACCATGTACTTCGAGCCGTACCCCGTGTTCAGCGTGGTCGTGGTCGCGACGGCGTTGCCGTCCTTGTCGACCACCGAGTAGTGCGTCGTCTGGGTGGACTCCTGTTTGGTCGGCTCGATTCCCGCCTTGATCTGCGTCGAGGGCGTGGCCTTCTGCGGGTCGATGTCCCCGACCCGCTCTCGCACGTACGACGTGTCGAGCAGCTGGTCCATCGGCATCTTCACGAAGTCGGGATCGCCGAGGAGCGCGTTGCGATCCGCGTACGTGCGGCGCATCGCCTCCGCGAAGAGATGGATCTCGTCTGCGCTGCGCCAGGGCTTGCGCTCGAGGCCCATCACCTCGCTTGCGGCGAGGAGCTGCTTGAGGACGACGCCGCCTGCCGACGGCGGGGGCATCGTGACGACCTCGTGGCCTCGGTAGGCGAGCTTGATCGGCTCGCGCCACTTCGCCTCGTATTTCTTCAAGTCCTCCGGCTTCCAGATGCCGCCCGCCTTGCTCACCTCCTTCGCCATCTGCTCGGCGAGCGGCCCTTCGTAGAAGGAGCGCGGGTTCTCGGCGATGGCCTCGAGCGTCTTGGCGAGCGTCGGCTGGACGAGCTTCTCGCCCGCGGCGAGCGCCGAGCCGTCCGGCTTCGAGAACACCTTCGCCGTGTCGGCGAAGCCGAGCTCCTTCATCTTCTTCGTCGCCTCCGCGAGGTCCTTCGACGTGACCTCGTCGAGCGCGAAGCCCTCCTTGGCGAGCTTGACCGCCGGGGCGACCACGTCGCGCCAGGGCAGCTTGCCGAGCTTCTTGTGGGCCGCCGCGAGGCCGGCAACGCTCCCGGGGATGCCGGCGGCCTTGGGGCCGTTGAGGCTGTCCTTCGTCATGTTCCCCTTCTTGTCGAGGTACATGTCGCGGCTCGCGGCGCCGGGGGCGGTCTCACGGAAATCGAGCGCAAACGATTCGCCGTTTGCGAGGCGGATGACCATGAAGCCGCCCCCGCCGATGTTGCCGGCCGAGGGGTGCGTCACGGCGAGCGCGAAGCCCACCGCGACCGCGGCATCGACGGCGTTGCCGCCCGCCTTCAGGATCTCGATGCCGACGTCGGACGCGTTCGCCTCCTGGCTCGCGACGGCGCCTTGCGTTCCGAGCGCGACGCGCGGCGGCTCCGCCCTGCCGGCCGGGAGCTCACGCGCCGACTTCTGGGTCGGCGCCGCCGCCGGCGCAGAAGTCGCCGACACGATGGGCTCGCCGTCCGGCGGCGGGGGCTTGGGCGGGGCCGGAGCACAAGCGACGAGCGCGGCGAGGGCGAAGGCGGCGTAGCGCGAGAGCATGGGCTCGCGAGCCTAGCAGCTGTCGAGATCTGCGGGCGCTGAGTGCTGGGGAGCGTTCGTCCCTGTTGATTCACCCCCCCTCCCCCCTCACGTCGTGAGGGGGGCGAGAGGCTTACGCCGCCTCGCGCTCGAGATCCGCGACCATCTGCTCGCCGGTCAGCTCGGGCGCGGCCTTGCCGCCGAAATACTCGGTCAGGCCCGCGCGCTCGTAAGCCGGCATGATCCGGGGCGTCATGAGGCCGATGTCGCGGAGGTTCGGCACCAGGCGCTTGAACATCGTGTGGCGGAAGCGGCTCATCCCGGGCGCGCCCAGCACGACCTCCCGCCAGGCCTCGCGCGAGAGGCGTCCCGCGAACCACTCGTCGAAGACCTCGTAGGCCATGAAGCGGTTTCGCATGAGGAGCGCCACCTCGTAGGCCCAGTCCTCGCGCTCGCTGCGCTCGCGCTCGCTGAGCTCCTGGTTGATGTGCTGCTTCAGCGCGATGACGCCGTAGTGGACGTGGCGCGCCTCGTCCAAGATGACGCGCTTGAGCAGCTCCTTCAGGAGCGGCTCCTTCGTCATGGTGAAGAGCGTGGAGAAGGCGCCGAGCGCGAGGCCCTCCACCATGATCTGCATGCCCAGGAACTTCATGTCCCAGCGGCCGTCGGTCATGAGCGCGTCGATGATGACGAACAAGTTATCGTTCACCTGGTAGAGGCGCCCGAGCTTGTCCTGCAGGTAACGCGAGAAGACCTCCACGTGGCGGCCCTCGTCCATCACCTGCGTGGCGCCGTAGAGCTTGCCGTCGAAGAACTGCACGGCCTCGGTCACCTGGGCGGCGGCGAACAGCGCGCCCTGCTCGCCGTGGAGGAACTGGCTCAGCATCCACGTCACGAGCGAGTAGTCGAGGCGGAGGCGCTCCTTCTCGTCGAGGCGGACTCCGTGCTTCGCGAGCAGCTGGTGGTCGATGAAGTCGGGCGCGAGGATGGGCACCTCGGGGTTCTCGGGGTCGACCGAGATCGACCACGGCAAATCCTTGTCGCCGTCCCACTGACCGGCCTTCGCGCGCTTGTAGAGGTCGCGCATCTCCGGCTGATCGGCCGGGTAGGTCCAGTCGAAGTGAGCCGAGTGGTGAGCCGGCATCTTCGTCGGCGTGCCTTGTTTGCCGCGGTGGAGGATGAGCCCGCGAACGCTCGCGGGCCCCAGCGAGCGGAGCACCCGCGGGTCCTTCATCTCGGAGACGACCTCCGCCGCCTCGAGCCACGCATCGACCTGATCGCGCACGACGGGGGGCAACGAGCCCATGACCGAGTCTTTGAGCATCATCAAGCGGCGCTCCTTTTGTTGTTCGGGTCTGGTGCCTGCGAGGCCGAACGACCGGCCTCCTCGGCGAGGGCAAAGGTGTCTCGCGCCTTCTGCGCGAACATGCGCGCGACGAGCTCCCCCATGAGCGGGAGGACGCGCGAGAGCACGAGGGCGAGCTCGTCCGCCGAGAGGTGGCCGAGGCGCTCGAGGAACAGATCACGCTCCTTGGCGAAGAGCGTCGAGACGGCCTCGTCCACGAGCGCGAGGTCGGAGGGGCCGAAGCCTCGCTCCTTCGTGAGCCCCGAGCGGATGAGCTCCCCCCAGAGCTCGACGAGCCACGCGTCCTCCTGGCGAACACGCGCGCCCGCGCCGACCGCCACCAGGCCGAGCGCGCCGAGCTCGTCGACGTCGCGCGCCTCGACCCCTGCCCCCTTCGCCAGCTCGTCCCGGCCGATGCTGCCGCCCGGACCGCTGACGAGATGACGCGTCTTCGCGCCCTTCGCGAGGCGCTGCTTGACCTCGGAGAGGAGCGCGCGCTGCTCCTTGGAGAAGCCGCCGCCGCTGCCGCCGAGGACCGCGCGGATGGCGCGGAGCGGCAGGAACCGCTCGCGCTGCAGGCTCTTGATGAGCAAGAGGCGCTCGACGTGGCCCTCGTCGTAAAAGGCCATGTTTCGGCCGGTCTTGCGGCCCTCCGGCAGGAGCCCCTCCTGGATGTAGAAATGAATGGTCTGACGCTCGAGGCCGGTCTTCGCGCAGAGGTCCTTCATCCGGTACTCCGGTGCCGCTGCGCGCGCAGCCGAGCCGCTCGAGCGCCGCTTCTGCGCCATTACTCCACCTCGAGCACACACGGCGAGAGCGGCTTGGAGCAGCAAGCGAGCACGTAGCCTTGCGCGCGCTCGTCCGAGTCGAGGCAGTTCGGCTCGGCCATCGAGACCTTGCCGGACACGAGCTTGACGCGGCACGTGCCGCAGCCGCCCACGGTGCACGAGTTCGGCAGCTCCAGCCCTTCGTCGAGGCCTGCCTCGAGGATGGTCTGCCCGGGCCGGACGAAGACCGACTTCTTCGTGCCCAGGATGATGAAGCCGACCTCCTGCGACTCCGACGACTCCTCCGCGGTGGACTGCCCGTCCGCGATGCTGACGAAGCGTTCCTCCTTGAGGCGCGCCGCCGGGACCCCGCGCGAGAGGAGCGCAGCCCGCGCTTCATCCATCATGCCGAGCGGGCCGCAGACGAAGAAGCAGGCCTCCTCCCCTTCGAACGCGCCAATGGCGTCGAGCTCCGCGAGCACGGTGGCCTGATCGAGCCGGCCGGTGCGCGACGCGACGTCCCCGCCCTCCTCCAGGACGTGGCGGACGGACAGCACGCCCGGGTGCTCCGCCGCCAGCTTCGCCAGCTCCTCCCGGAAGATGATGTCCTTCTCGCCGCGGTTGCCGAAGACCAGATCGATCTTCTCCTTCGCGCCCGCGGCGAGGCGCGTCTTCGCGATGCTGAGGAGCGGGGTGATGCCGCTGCCCCCGCCGAGCAACACGAGGCGCTTGGTCCCGGACGGGACGGTGAAGTGGCCCGAGGGTCCGAGCACCTCGAGCTCGTAGCCCGCGGCGAGGTCCCGCACGATGAACGGCGAAGCCTGGCCGCCCGGAACCTCCTTGATGGTGAGGCGCACCTCGCCCGTCTCCTGCGCGGGGCTCGAGGCCGAGTACGCGCGCTTGATCTCCTTCTTGCCGATCCTGAGGACGAGCGTGAAGAACTGGCCGGCCTCGAAGGAGATGGGCGCCCCCGACGGATCCGCGAGGACCACGCTCACCGCGTCCGCCGTCTCCTTGATGACCTCCTTGACGGTGAGCATGCGGCCGCCGTGCTTCGGCTTGAGCCCGGTGGAGGAGCCGGCTTTCTGCTTGTCGTCGAACGGTGCGCTCTTGTCGCCGAAGATGCCTTGAACGAGGGAGCGCATGTCGCGCTTGAGCTGCGAGAAGAGAGACATGCCTCGCGTCTTTAGTGACGGGCCGGCCGGCCGTCAAGTGTAGAGTGTCACTTTACACTTTACACGATGCGGTTCCGCAACGAGAGCAGCGGCGGGGCCCGCCCGAGCGGCGAAGACGCCGTGGTGTCTCGCTTTTTTTCGGCTACCCTGCCGACCATGCTCTTCGTTTCTCTTCGGCGCCGCCTCTCGACCCCCGCGATCCTCGCGCTCTCGTTGTTCCCCCTCGGGATCGCCTGCGAGGACGAGGAGGCCGACAACTCCATCCCGGTCGAGAAGTTCATCGCCGAGCTCCGCGCGGCGACGTGTGAGCGCCTCGTGCGGTGCACGTATGTCCCCGACAACGCGGCGTGCGAGGCGACGATCCCCACCGACCGCGGCGTGGTCCAGGCGGTTGCGTCGGTGATGGCGGGGGAGCTGACGTACGACGCGGCCGCGGGCCGGACCTGTGTCGACGCCGTGCGGCAGTACAAATGCGAGGGCGACTACTTCCTCCCGCGCTCGCTGCGCGAGACGTGTGATCCGGTCTTCGGCAACCGCAAGGCCGAGGGCGAGGCCTGCTTCTCCGGCGCCGAGTGCAAGGGTGTCGACGCCGACTGCGAGAAGGACGAGGCCTGCTTCGATGCTTGCTGTCAGGGCGTCTGCAAGCTCGCCGGTGGCACCGCGGGCCTCGGCATCCCCTGCGACGCGGACACGCCGTGCTCGCCCGACCTCGTCTGCCTCGCGGGCGAGGGCGGCGGCGATCAGGGCGGCGGCAACCAGGGCGGCCGGACGTGCCAGCCGCGCGTCGGTCCCGGCGAGTCCTGCAACGATCCTTTCGAGTGCGTCGAGGGCTACGGCTGCGACGTCGAGGGTACCGGCCAGTGCTTCAAGCAGGCCGACTCGGGCGCTCAATGCAACCCGGCGCTCAGGGCTCCCGGATGCGCGGCGCAAGCCGACTACTGCGACGAGGCGCAGAGCAAGTGTGTTCCCCTGCCCGGCGAGGGTCAGCCTTGCGTCAAGAACGGCTTCTTGACCGACGCCTGCTCGCTCTTCACGCAGTGTGTGGACGGCACCTGCGTCCGCTTGCCCGGCCCCGATCAGCCCTGCCTCAACGGCGAGTGCCTCGGGTTGCTCCAGTGCTCGAGCGGCGAAGGCGGCGGCCAGACGGACGCGACCTGCCAGGCCCTCCAGCCGGCGCCCGTCTGCGTCCTCTGACGAGGACCTTGTTTCATCGGTAGCGCACGACGTTGCAGTCGCCATCTTCGCGGGCGAGGACCGTGAGGCCCGGAGCCCGGAGGCGGGGTGAGGCCGCGCTTCGCGGCCGAGGGGGCTGCTCCAGACCCCTGGCTAGAGAAGAAGCTGCCCAAGTCTCTTATCCACGCGCGGTCAGCGTGCGGGGCGCTCCACGCGCGCGCGCACGATCCGGTCGAGCCGAAAGTGACGCCGCTCACCGCCGTCGAGAGCTTCGGCGTCGATCCGCGTCTCGTGCCGCTCCATCAGCACGGCGCGGATGCGAACGCGCCGCGTGGTCTCGAGGTGGTTCTTGTCGACGTAGGTGATCTCGAGCGGTTGCTGCTCGAACCACGCGCGCTCGACCGCCGCACGCACCGACTTGTCGCTGGGCATCGCCGGCACGCCCAGGAACGTGAGCTCGTCGAGCCGCGCCAGGAGCTCACGCTGAGCGGAGGCCGACAGGGCGGCGCGGACCTTGTCCATCGCCGACCGCAACGTTCCTTCGAACGGGAGGAGCCGCATCTCGAGCGCGTGGCGGCCGATGGCCGTCAAGAGGGCTGCCTCGCGAGCCGTGAAGTTCACCGGCGGCAGGCTGTAGCTCTTGTCGAGCGCGTAGCCCCCACCGCGACCGCGCTCGGCGCCGAGAGGGAGAGACGCGTCACGGAGCGTGTCGAGGTCACGGTAGATGGTCCGGACGGTGACGCCGAAGCGCTCCGCGAGCGCCTCGGCCGTCACGCCCGTGCGTCGGCCACGCAAGTACTCGGTCAGGGCGAAGAGGCGTTCGGTGCGTCGCAGAGCCTGACTATGCCATACTCGGCCTCGGCTCCCAGTCTGCGTCAGACACCGTGGTTGCGCGGAACGCCTCGAGCTCGGCCATCACGGTCTCGGCGTCGAGAACCTCGAGCTCGACGAGGATCGCGCCCAGCGGCGGGCACCGTCGCGCTTGCTCGGCGAGGATCTCGTCGACGTCGGCGTGCGTGAGGAGCCCCAGCTCGGTCGCGATCTCACCGAACTTCTTTCGTGTGCCTGCCTGTTGATTGAGGATCAGGAACACGTCGGAGAGCGTCAGCTTTCCGAGGGCGATGGCCAGCCGACCGAACGGAACGCGAATCTGCCGTTGTCGGTCCAGGGCGCACACGATGTCTTGCGGTTCCACGAGCCCCCGCGCCACGAGCCACGTGCCGAACAGCTTCCCTGTCATTTGTGTCCAGAAGCGGCACAGATCGACTGTTCTATTAAACTCCCGCTACGTTCGGGCCGGGTTTGGCGGCTCACGATCGTGAGCCCCGCTCAAGTCTGCGTCGGATCGGACCGTTTGGTGGGCGATGGCCAAGGCTCCTCCTTCCGGTTCCTCCCTCCGAGCGCTCGCTGCGCGTCTGGAGCAGATGGAAGCCCCGGACGCCAGCAAGCTCGCCGACATCCAGGGCGAGCTCCAGCGCTTGCTCGAGGACGCGCCGCTGGGCGTATCGAGTGTCCTCAAGCAGGCCCTGGTAGCCGTGGCCTCGGTGCTCGAGGGCCGAGCCCCCGAGCCGCTGGCGACGCTCACCGGAGCCGCCCGCCTGGTGAAGGCGGTCGCGCCGGCCGAGAGCGACGCGCCTCCGCGCGCTCGGACCACGCCCCCGCGGACGCCCACAATCGTGCCCGCGCCGACCCCGACCGGGTTCCAGTTCGACGAAGCCGACCGCGAGCTGATCGCCGACTTCGTCGTCGAGGCGCTCGACTACATCGAGCAGGCCGAGGCAGCCATGCTCGTCCTCGAGGGCACGCCCGGGGACATGGCCGCGGTCGACACCGTGTTCCGCTCGTTCCACACCGTCAAGGGCGTCTCGGCGATGCTCGGGCTCGACCCGATCGCCAAGCTGGCGCACCTCGCAGAGTCGCTGCTGAGCAAGGTGCGCAGCGGCGAGCTGCGCTTCGCGGGGCGGATCGCCGACCTGTCGCTCGGCTCCGTGGACAGCATCAAGCTCCTCGTTGCCGGCGTTCAGGCCGCGCTCGCGGGTGAGCGTTGGACACCACCGGACCTCACGTCCCTCACCGCGGAGCTCTCGACGCAGCCCGCCGCGAAGCCGAAGAGCGCTCCCCCTCCCCCAGCCCCGGCGCCGCCGAAGCGTGGGGCCAAGGCGAAGACGCCGAAGGCTCCGAAAGAAGAGCCCCGTGCCCAGGCGCCTGAGCCTCCGGAGCTTGCTCCGGCCCCTGCGGTCACCAAGGATCCGCATCCGCCGAGCGCGGCGAAGCCGCCCGTGGCAGCCGCTGCGCCTCGCGATCCCGCACCGACTCCCGCCGAGCCGCCCGCCGCTCCCGGCGGTCCGCAGGCGGCCGCGCCGACCAATGCGGCAACACCCCAGCGCAACGCGGACAACGAAGCATCCGTCCGCATCCGAACCGAGCGTCTCGATCGCCTCGTCGACATGGTCGGCGAGCTCGTGATCGCCCACTCCATGGTCCGCCAGGACCCCTCGCTCGTCTCGAGCGGTCACCACGACCTGTCGAGGAAGGTCGCACACGCCGGGAAGATCGTCCGCGAGCTGCAAGAGCTCGCGATGAGCCTCCGGATGGTCCCGCTCAAGCCCACCTTCCAGAAGATGGCCCGCGTCGTCCGCGACACCGCGCAGAAGAGCGGCAAAGAGGTGGAGCTCGTTCTCTCCGGGGAGGACACGGAGATCGACCGGAACATGGTCGACGTCGTGTCCGACCCGCTCGTCCACATGCTCCGCAACGCGGTGGACCACGGGATCGAGACGCCCGACGAACGAGAAGCGAAGGGCAAGCGACGAGCAGGCACGGTCCGGCTCAGCGCCAGCCACGCCGGCGGCAACGTGATCGTCGAGCTCGCGGACGACGGCGCGGGGCTCGATCGAGCGCGCCTCGTGAAGAAGGCGATCGAGCGCGGCCTCATCGAGTCCGACGCCGGGCTCACCGACTCCGAGGTCTACAACCTCATCTTCGAGCCGGGGTTCTCGACGCGCGATCAGGTCACCGACGTCTCCGGGCGCGGAGTCGGGATGGACGTCGTCCGCCGGAACGTGCAGGCGCTCCAGGGGCGCATCGAGATCACCTCCGTGCTCGGCCAGGGCACCGTGTTCACCCTCCGGCTGCCGCTCACCCTGGCCGTCACCGACGGCATGCTCGTCCGCGTCGGCTCCGAGCGATACATCCTGCCGACCGTCAACATCCTCACCAGCCTCCGCCCGACCAAGGACAACGTCTCGACCGTCTCGGGCAAAGGCGAGCTGCTCGTCATTCGCGGCGAGCTGATCCCGCTCTTCCGTCTTCACCAGCTCTTCCACGTCGACAACGCGACGTCCGACGTGACGACCGGCCTCGCGGTCATCGTCACCGGTCCCGACGGCCGCTGCGCGCTCCTCGTGGACGAGCTGCTCGGCCAACAGCAAGTCGTCGCCAAATCGCTCGGCTCGGGGATCGGCGCGGTCCGCGGGATCGCGGGCGGCGCGATCCTCGGCGACGGCCGCGTCGGCCTCATCCTCGACACGCCCGAGCTCATCGCGCTGGCACGAGACGAAAGCACTGGCCGCCCCACGCAACCGCAGAACTGACGCACAACCATGGCCCAAGCAACCGATCCGAACCACCCCTCCTTGGCCGGCAAGTACCTCACGTTCTACCTGGCCGAGGAGGAGTACGGCGTGCCCATCCTCACCGTGCAGGAGATCATCGGGGTGCTCGCCATCACGGCGATCCCCGGGACGCCGAAGTGGGTGCGAGGCGTCATCAACCTCCGCGGCAAGATCATCTCGGTCATCGACCTGCGGATGAAGCTTGGTCTCTCCCCCGTCGTGATGGACAGCCGCACGTGCATCGTGGTCGTCCAGGCCCACGGCGCGGAGATGGGGGTCATCGTCGACCAGGTCTCGGAGGTGGTCGACTTGCCACGCGAGGCGATCGAGTCCGCCCCCAACCTCGGCGCCCACGTACGGACCGAGTACCTGCTCGGCATCGGCAAGACAGCCACAAAGGTGCGCCTCTTGCTCGACATCGACCGAGCGCTCTCTCAGGCGGAGATGGCCAAGGCGCGGGCAGCCGCGACGAGCGCCAGCAGCGCCACGGAGGAAACGCAATGAAGCTCACGACGAAGCTCGCATTGGCGGGCGGCGGCCTCCTCATCCCCTTCGCCGTCCTCGGGGCGACCGCCTGGAGCATCGGGCGGACCGAGGAGAAGATGGCGGGCTCTGCGCTCGAGGCGAGCGCCGCCGCGTCGATGGACAAGATCGACCGCAACCTCTTCGAGCGATATGGGGACGTCCAGGCGTTTGCGCTCAACTCGGCGCTCCAGGATCGAGCCAACTGGTACCGGACCGACGGCAACCCGATCGTCGACCTCATGAACGGGTACGTCGACGCCTACGACGTCTACCTCCTCACGGTCGTGGTCGACCTCGATGGCAAGGTCGTCGCCGTCAACGACCGCGACAAAGACGGCAAGCCGATCGACTCTGCATTCCTGTGGTCGAAGAGCTTCCAGAGCGAGCCCTGGCTCCGCCAGGCCATCGCCGGCGAGTTCCTGACGAAGACCGTGCACAGCGCGCCCGAGAACCAGGCGGTGACGGGGACGGTGGTCCTCGACTCGCACGAGAACGAGTATGCCAAGCGGGCCACCGGCAAGGATCACGTGCTCGGCTTCGCCGCACCGGTGAAGGACAAGCAGGGCAAGGTCGTCGCCGTCTGGCTCAACCTGATGGACTTCGACGTCTTCGAGACGCTGCTTGCCGCCGAGAACGACGATCTCGGGCGGCAAGGCATCAAGACCGGCGCCTTCACGCTCGTCGGCCCCACCGGGACGACGTATTTCGCCGACGCTCATGACAAGGCAGGGTCGGGGAAGAGCGCACCGGCCCCGGTCTCGATGGATGTCATCAAGGCCGCGCGCGGCTGGCAGCCCGAGGAGCTTCCGACCGGCGAGATGCTCACCGCCTACAGCCGCTCGGAGGGTGCCATGGGCTTCCCGGGGCTGGACTGGACCCTCGTGCTCCGTGCCGACAGCGACGAGGTCCTCGCCGAGGCGCGCAGCGCGTACAAGCTCGTGGCAGGCAGCGTGCTCTTCGCCCTCGCCGTCATCGTGGGGATCCTGTGGCTCGCGACGAAGACCGTCGCTCGCCCGCTCCTGCGGATGGCAGAGGCCACCGGGAAGCTCGCCCGCGGCGACCTTCGCCAGAGCATCGATCACGAGAGCAATGACGAGCTCGGTGCCCTCGCTGCTTCGCTGCGTGACGTGCTCGAGTGGCTTCGCGGCGTCGAGTCCGCCGCCGAGGCGGTGGCCGCCGGCAACCTCGACCGTACCGTGGAGGTCCGGTCCGAGGCCGACACCCTGTCCAAGAGCTTCGTCCGGGCCCAAGCGGCGCTCAAGCGCCTGGAGCACGACTCGGCGACCATGATCAAGGCGGTCCAGGACGGTGCGCTCGACGCCCGTGCCGACGCCGGCGCCCACGACGGAGCCTACAGGGCCATCCTCTCGGGGCTGAACGACATCGTCGAGGCCGCCGCGCGGCCCATCCGCGACGCGCAGCGAGTCCTCACCGAGGTCGCGCAGCGAAACCTGACCCAGCGGATGGACGCGGACTACTCGGGGGATTGGGGCCAGATCAAGTCTGCCCTCAACCAGGCCGCCGACAACCTCGAGGACGCCCTCACGCAGGTCGTCGTGGCTGCCGACCAGGTCAGCACGGCCGCTGGCGAGATCACGGTCGGTACCCAGTCGCTCGCGCAGTCCGCGACGGAGCAGGCCGGTTCGCTCGAGCAGGTCAGCGCGCAGCTCCACGAGTTCACCACGTCCGGGCAGCAGACCGCCGCTCACGCCCAGGAGGCGCGGGGCATGGCCCAGGCCGCGAACGACGCCGCGACGCGCGGCGGGAAGGCCATGACCGAGCTCTCGAGCGCGATCGAGCAGATCAAGGCGGCGAGCGACCGGACGGCGCAGATCGTCAAGACGATCGACGAGATCGCCTTCCAGACCAACCTCCTCGCGCTCAACGCCGCCGTCGAGGCCGCGCGAGCGGGTGATGCAGGCCGCGGCTTCGCGGTCGTCGCCGAGGAGGTCCGCAGCCTCGCGATGCGCAGCGCAGAGGCCGCCCGCAGCACGGCCCAGATGATCAACGACGCCGTCAAGAGCGCCGAGCGCGGCGTGGAGCTCAACTCCTCCGTCGCAAGGAGCTTCGATGACATCCGCGGCCAGGTCGGCCGGGTCGTCGAGGTCATGGAAGAGATCGCGGCCTCGTCGCAGCAGCAGGCGCGTGGGGTGAGCGACGTCAACAAGATGATGGAGGAGGTCGCGCGCAACACGCAACACGCCGCGGCCACGACCGAAGAGAGCGCGTCCGCGGCCGAGGAGCTCTCCGGGCAGGCCGAGTCGATGAAGGCGCTCGTCCGCCGCTTCGAGCTGAAAGGACAGCCCTCCGAGAGCCGGCAGCCGGTCCAGCTCCACCGCCCGCGCAGCATGCCTCCGCGCCTTCCCACCAAGCGACCGGCATCCGGCGGCCGCGTGGTCCACCTCCGCTCCGTTCCGCCCCCGCCCAAGGCCGCCGTCTCGAGCGCGGCGAAGCTGATCCCGTTCGACGATCTCGACGGCGACGCGGCCCTCTCGGAGTTCTGATCTTGCTCCCCCTCGCCGCGACCAACGAGCCGCCCGCCCTCACGAAGGCCGACTTCGAGCGAGTCGCGGCGAACGTCTATCGACTGGCCGGGATCGTCCTTCGTACAGGCAAGGAAGACCTCGTCGAGTCGCGCCTGAACAAGCGCTTGCGCGCGAAGAAGATCGCCTCGTTCCGTGAGTACCTGGACCTCGTCGACCGCGACCCCGTCGAGCTCGCGGCCATGGTGGACGCGCTGACGACGAACAAGACCGCCTTCCTGCGCGAGCCCGCCCATTTCGATCTCCTCATCGACCTCCTCAAGAACACCTGGTCCTCCGCGGGACAGATCCGCATCTGGAGCTCCGCCTGCTCCACCGGGGAGGAGCCCTACACGATCGCCATGACGATCCTCCACAACCTACCTCACCTGGCGCCGCGGGTCCGAATCCTCGCGACGGATCTCGCGTCCCACGCCGTCGCTCGGTCCAGAGCCGGTGAATATGCCAACGAGAGCCTCGGCGGGCTCCCTCCGCAATGGCTCGATCGCTATTTCGACAAGACTCCTTCCGGGGCCTTCCGAATCAAGTCCGAGGTCAAGAGAATGGTCAGGTTCGCCCGCCTCAACCTGCTCGACCCATGGCCCATGCGCGGGCCATTCCAGGTCATCTTCTGCAGGAACGTCATGATCTACTTCGATAAGCCGACCCAGCTGAAGCTCGCAGGGCGATTCCGTGAGCTCCTGTCTTCGGACGGCTATCTCCTCATCGGCCACTCCGAGAGCCTCGGCTCGGAAGGTCACGCCCTCCACTACGTGAAACCGGCGGTATACCGACGATGCAAGCCGACCTGAGCCCGACGCCATCCATTCGACAGCGCTCGGTCGGGCTCGCCGATCGAGTCGTCACCTCGGCCACCGACGAGAGGCTCATCACCTTCGCGCTCGGGAGCTGCCTGGGGGTGACCCTGTGGGACCCGCAAACGAAGGTCGGCGGGCTCCTGCACCTGATGCTCCCCGACTCGACGACGAGCGCCGACAAGGCGCAGACCCACCCCTTCATGTTCGCCGACACGGGGCTGCCACGGTTCTTCAAGGACGCGTACGCCCTGGGCGCCGAGAAGTCTCGGCTCGTGGTGGCGATCGCGGGTGGCGCCCGGATGGGCACCCCGGGGGAAGACACGTTTCAGATCGGGCAGCGCAACCTCGCCGCTGTCCGAAAGATATTCTGGCGCAATGGCGTCCTCATCAACGCCCAGGAGACCGGCGGTGCCATCCCTCGGACGATGACGCTCAGAATCGCGACCGGTGAGGTAACGCTGCGATCGGAGCGGGACGAGCGCGTGCTCGTTCCCGGGAGGTAAGAATGGCGCTGAATGTTCTGGTAGTGGACGACAGCACGGTCATGCGAAGGGTGATCATGCGAACGCTCGCCATGAGCGGGCTGCCCCTCGGCAACGTCCTGGAGGCAGCGAACGGCCAGGAGGCGCTCACGGTCCTCGACCGCACCTCGGTGGATCTCGCGCTCCTGGACCTCAACATGCCCGTCGTGGGCGGCATCGAGGCCCTCGAGCGAATTCGCTCCGGCGCCAGCACGGCGGACCTCCCGGTCGTCGTCGTGAGCACCGAGGGCAGCGAGCCGAGGATCGACCGCGTGCGCGAGCTCTCCGCCGGGTTCGTCCGCAAGCCCTTCACGCCGGAGGCTTTGGTCGACGCCATCGTCGTCGCGCTCGCCGGGAAGGGGCACGTCCATGCATGACCAAGAGCTCGCCGATGTCACCTCCCACGTATTGGAGGAGCTCTGCTTCTACTGCGTGGATCTGGAGAGCGCCGCCGCCGAGCCCCCGCGACGAACGTGGGCCAGCGTCACGTTCAGCGGAAACTGGAGCGGCCGCATGTTCGTCGGCATCGAGCCGCGGCTCCTCCACGAGCTCGCCACGAACTTCCTCGGGCTCGACGAGTCCAGCAACGAAGAGGCCGAGCAGGCCCTCCTGGAGATCACCAACGTCATCTGCGGCAACGCCCTTCCCCACCTGGAGTCGGCGGAGGCCGTCTTCAACCTCGGCTCTCCGGAGGTCATCGAGGCCCCGGCCGAGGCTTCCACACCAGCTGCCGTCGCAGCCGCCGTGCTCGACGCCGGGCGCGTCGCGGTCCGCGTCATGAGAGAGCCATGATCAAGGTCCTCATCGTCGACGACTCGGTCGTCGTGCAACGCCTCCTCACGCGCGAGCTCGCGAAGACACCGGACATCCAGGTGATCGGCACCGCCACGGACCCGTACGTGGCCCGGGAGCGGATCGCCGAGCTCGCCCCCGATGTCATCACGCTCGACATCGAGATGCCCCGAATGGACGGCCTCACGTTCCTGGGCAAGCTCATGCAGCACCACCCGCTGCCGGTGATCGTGGTCAGCTCCCTCACGCCCGAGGGCAGCGACACGGCGCTCCGCGCGCTCGCGCTCGGCGCGGTCGACGTCGTCGGCAAGCCGTCCTCGCAGTTCAGCATCCCGGACGTCGCCGGGCGCCTCGCCAACGCGATCCGCACGGCGTCGGTCGCGCGCGTCGAGCGGATGACCCCGCAGCGCCAGGCCGAGCGTGCACGCCCGATCGCCGCCGAGCAGCTGCAGACCACCGGACGCGTGGTGGCGATCGGCGCCTCCACTGGGGGCACGCGGGCGCTCGAGAGCCTGATCTCGGCGCTACCGGCGAACGCGCCAGCAATCGCGATCGTGCAGCACATGCCGCCGGACTTCACGGCGCCCTTCGCGCAACGGCTCCACAACGCCTCGGCGCTCGAGGTTCGCGAAGCGCGGGACGGGGACATCATGGCCTCGGGGCTCGTCCTCATCGCCCCGGGAGGCAAACACCTCTCTTTGGCCCGGAGCGGCGCGCAATATTGCGTCCGCGTCCAGGACGGCGATCCCGTCTGCCACCACAGGCCGAGCGTCGACGTGCTCTTCCAGTCGGTCGCCAAACACGCCGGCAAGAACGCCCTCGGCCTCATCTTGACAGGAATGGGCAACGACGGCGCCGCGGGCCTCCTCGCGATGCGCATGCGCGGCGCGAGGACCGTTGCCCAGGACGAGGCCACGTCGGTCGTCTTCGGGATGCCCAAGGTGGCCATCGACCTCGGCGCGGCCGAGGCGGTCCTGCCCATCGACCGCATGGCCGACGCGATCGTTCGCTGGAGCGTCGCGCCGAATGCCTCGCTGACGAAATGGGAGCCCGGGCGCGAAGCCCG
>JAEUKE010000109.1 GCA_016794345.1 Myxococcales bacterium | reverse complement strand
ACCGCGCGTAGCTCGGTCGTGAACTTGGCGAGATCCACGAACGGACTTCTCGCGCGTCCTCGGGGCCGCGTCCACAGCGTCGCCGCTCGCGGCTAGCACGCTCGCTGGAGCAACGGTTGATGGGGTCGGTTGAACGGGTACTCGGGTGCTCGTCGACGTCGAAGACCGCCCAGACCGAATCGAAGCGGAGGTTGTCGTCGGCCTCTTGCTCCGCGCGGTCTGCGGCCTCTTGCGCGACGCGGACGGCCGTTTCGACCACGGTGAGCGGGACGCCGTGCTCGTCCGCGAGCTCGACGTGGACGCGCTGGTTCCGCACGGCGTGGCGGAACGCCTTGAGATACTCGGGCTCCGTCAACTCGCCCTCGCACACGACCAGAATTCGGAACTTCGGATCGCGCTTCGGTGGCCTGCGGCGATAGTCGCGATCGTCGTTCCGGCGCTTCGAGACCATGCCCGCCTCACTCGGCCGCAGGCGAATCGGTTGTCAGCACCGGGAGCTCGCCGAGAAACGGAATCGCGCCGTAGCGTCCCTGGAGGTAGCCGCGCTCCAGGTTCTCCTGCTTCCTCGGGTGGAAGTCCGTCAGGGGATAGAGGTGCGTGCTCCCCTCTTGGTCTTTCTCGGTGAACCAGACCTGGTCTCGCCTGAGGGCGGGCTCGCCGAGCGTGGTGCCGAGCAGGTTCGTGTCATGGGTGGTGAACACGAGCTGCGCACCCAGCGGGTTACGCCGTCGATCGTGGAAGAGGCGCAGCAGCGAGAGTGCGAGCATCGGGTGCAAGCTCGCCTCCACCTCGTCGACACACAATAGACTTCCGAGCGCGAATGCGCGCGTCAGGCGCGGCGCGAGCTCCATGAGCGCAATCGTCCCGGATGACTCAGCCTCCAGCGGGAGCCACGCGCCGTCTTCCTCCACCGAAGCCGACTTGTGCTTGAGAAAGATGCGACGCGTTCTCGAGATGCGCCCGGTCGCGGACCCGCGGTCCGGGTCTTCGAACTTCACGTCCTCGATCCCGGTGTCCGAGCTGCGGAGCAGCTCGAGGACGGCGGTCCGCTCATCTTGCTCTGTACCCTGGAACAGGGAGCGCTGTCGGCTATTCAGCTCCGCCCAGAACAGCGGAATGTGATGGCCCGAACGGCGCCGCGTGAGATCCACCTGGGTTGTTCGGAACCATCGGAAGATGGGCAGGAGCTGCGCGTGATTGTTCTGCGCGGCTGCCGACAGAAAGAGGCTGTTTGCGCGCGTGAGCTTGCGGATGGCCTCGTTGGCGCCGCCGAACTTACCCCCAAACTCAAACGTCTCCCCTTCGCGCTCGAACCATGTCTGTTTGTGGCCGGCGGGCCAGGCGTGGAGCCACTCTTCTTCGATACGATCGCGGCTGCAGACGAAGCCGTAGCGGTACCGACCGCCGTCGAGGATGAGGTCGACCTCGAAGAGAGAAGGCTCGTTCCGACGGGCGGACAGTGCAAACGGCTCGACCGGGCAGCCGCCGTCGGGGTCCCACGCACGATGCGAGTCGAGCACCGCGTCCTGCATGAAGCCGAGCGCGTGAAGCACGTTGGTCTTGCCCGAGGCGTTGGCGCCGTAGATGGCCAGCGTGGGCAGCACGGGCTCGGGTATCGCGGGCGGGTGGAGCAGCCGCTCGTCCGAGGTCCCGAGCGCCGGCGCCGCGGCGAGCGACAGCGCCACCTCGTCTCGAATCGAACGGTGGTTCTCGACCCGGAGCTGGAGCAGCATCGATGGGTTCACGATGCACTTTTGACAGCGAAGCCGCAAGCGAGCTGCGGGCATCGCTCCAAAAGTGCACATCACGGCGCGTCTAGGCTGGCCGAACTCCGCCGGTTACCATCCTGACCGCATGATCCCCTGGGTCGTCGCCCGCGAGCTTCGAGCGACCCTCCTCGACTACCTGAGGAGCACGTGGTCGCTGGCGGACCGCAGGTTCGAGGCGGCGCTGTTCTCGTTCCTGAGCGGGCCGCAGGGGATGTTCCAGGGGCCGTACCTGCGCGTGGGGTTGCCCTTCGCGCAGGCGCCGGAGGGCGTGCGGCTGCCCCTCGATGTGGCGCCTTCGTACCGGCCGCACCTGCACCAGCTGACGGCCTGGCAGCGGCTGTCGAGCCGGGGGCAGGAGCCGCGGGCGACGTTGATCACGACGGGGACCGGGAGCGGGAAGACGGAGTGCTTCCTGTTCCCGCTCCTCGATCACGCGCTTCGCGAGGCTCAGGCGGGACGCGGCGGGATCAAGGCGATCGTGCTCTACCCGATGAACGCGCTCGCGGGCGATCAGGCGGGGCGCTTCGCCGAGACGATCTTCCGGGACGAGCGGCTTCGCGGGCGCGTGAAGGTGGGGCTCTTCGTCGGCGGCAAGGGGCAGCACCGCACGATGGGGCCGAGCCATGTGATCGACGACAGCGATCACCTGCGCGCGCACCCGCCCGACATCTTGCTCACGAACTACCGGATGCTCGACCTGTTGCTCCAGCGGCCGAAGGACGCGCGCCTCTGGGCGGACAACAGGCCCGAGACGTTGCGGTACCTCGTGCTCGACGAGCTGCACACGTACGACGGCGCGCAGGGGACGGACGTCGCGTGTCTGCTGCGGCGATTGGGCCACCGGCTCGGCGCGCCAGAGCGGATCTGTCCGATCGGAACCAGCGCGACCGTAGGGGCCGGCGAGGAGTCGCGGAGCGAGCTCCTGAAGTTCGCCACGACGCTCTTCGACCAGCCTTTCGAGGATGACGCGTTCATCGGGGAGACGCGCCTCGAGCCGAGCGATCTGGTGAGCGGCGCCGCGCTGAGCGAGCGGTACCCGGCGGAGGCGGGCCCCTGGCCAAGCCCGGGCGACACGATCGAAGCGCACGTCGGCGCGTGCGTTCGCGCGTGGCTTCCCGAGAAGACGGCGCGAGCGATCCTTGGGGAGGGCGCGATCGATCGCGTCGCGCTCGGCGAGGCGGTGACGAAGCTGCCGCTCGTGCGAGCTGTGCTGCGTGTCGCACATCGGAAGCCGATCACCCTCGACGAGGCGCTCGCGGGTATCGCGTCCGAGCTGCCCGGCTACGCAGCGGCAACCCGCGCGCAGCAGGAAGGCTGGCTGGCCTCGGCGCTGACGTTGCTGTCGTACTCGCAGCGCTCGGTCGGGAGCCACGCGCTGCCGCTCGTGAGCGTGCAGGCGACGCTCTGGGTGCGCGAGTTGCGGCGCCTCCTCGTGCACGTTGGGGCGGAGCCTGCTTTCCGGTTCCTGGACGACTCGCCTCCGCCGCGCGGCGAGATCTGGCTCCCGCGGTACGCGTGCCGCGACTGCGGGCACGGCGGCTGGCTCATCACGGAGTCGGGACCGGGGGACCGCCTTGGACTGGACTATGCGACGATTGCCCGCGCCTTCGGGGATCGCGATGCGGATCTTCGGCTCCTGTTCGATGGCGACGCGGGAGAGAAGGTCGCGGACGACGCGAGCTTTCGCGTCGCATGGCTGGACGCGAAGGGCGAGCACCTGCTCGAGAAGTCAATCGAAGGGCGCGATCTCACGCGCGTTCTCGTGGCCGAGCCGGACAGCGGCAAGCTTCGCTGCCCGAGCTGCGACGGGATCGACACGCTCCAGATGCTGGCGGCGCGTGCCACGACGCTGTCGAGCGTCGCGGTCGGCCACCTGTTCACGACGCCGCTCAACTCCGATCAGAAGCTGCTGACCTTCAGCGACAGCGTGCAGGACGCCGCGCACCGAGCGGGGTTCTTCGGCGCTCGGACGTATCGCTTCGCGTTGCGCTCGGCCCTCTTGGCGGCTGTACCGCACGAAGGCGCCATCGCGCTCGCGGCGCTTTCGCAGGCAACGTGGGAATCCTGGGTGCCAAGGCTCGGGGACCGGCACGTCTCGGGCGAGGCAGACCTGGTCGCGAAGCTCCTGCCCGTCGATCTCCACTTCCTCGGAAGCGTGGAGGACTGGCACGACCGGCTCGAGGCGTTCGCGAAGGAACGTCAGGCCGCCGAGGAGGCCGGCGAGCACAGCCCGGCCCAGGTGCCCGAGCCGGGCGCGCAGCTCGTCGCCGACCTGAAAGAGCGCCTTCGCTGGGAAGCCACGCGCGAGCTGGGCTTGGCGACGCGCATCGGCCGGACGCTCGAGCAGAGCGGATGCGTGAGCGTCGCGCTGGACGAATCGCGCGTCGAACGTGCCGTCGGGGAGATGGCGATGCCGCTGAGGGAGCGGCTCGGATTGATCGAGCCTCCCGGCGAGCGCGCCATTGCCGGCTTCGTTCGTGGGCTGCTGACCCGGCTGCGATTGCGCGGCGGCGTCTACGATCCGCTGCTAAAACGGTACTTCGAGCGAAGCGGGCAGGGCTACATGCTCTCGAAGGAGATGGCGCCGCTGCTCTCGCCGTTCTCCCCGGACACGACGCGCCCGATCTTCCTCACGAACGCGCCCAAGGCCCGTCGCTTCGACTCCACCGAGACGACGCGCGGGAGGACCTGGCTCGCCGACTGGGTCACGCGCAGCCTCGGGGTCGGTGGCGGCTCGGGCATGACGGCGGAGGTGTACCGCATCGCGCTCCCGATCCTGACGCGCGCCGGGCTCCTCATCGAATGCACGACCGACGAGCGCGGCGCCATTCCGGGCAGCATGGCAACGGCCTGGGGCCTCTCGCCCGACGCGCTCTGGGTGAGCCGCGCGCACGGCATCCGGCGCTGCACGGCTTGCGGGTACGAGCTGACGACGGTTGTAGGCTCCGCGAGCGATCCGACCGGGGATCCATGCCTTCGCTTCCGTTGCGACGGGCGCTTCGAGCCGGTGGATGGCTCCGCCGAGCCCGAAGTGGAAGGACTGCCCGTCGCCACCTACTACAAGCGGTTCTACGAGAAGGGCCAGCTCGGCCGGCTCTGGGCGCGCGAGCACACCGGGCTCCTGCCGCGTGAGCCGCGGGAGCAGCTCGAGCTCGAGTTCAAGGAGCGGCCGCGACCTGACTCGCCCAACCTGCTCTCGTGCACGCCCACGCTGGAGATGGGCGTCGACATCGGCGATCTCTCAGCGACGCTGCTCTGCTCGGTCCCGCCCAATCCCGCGAGCTACGTGCAGCGGGTCGGCCGCGCGGGCAGGCAGACCGGCAACGCGCTCATCCTCGCGTTCGCGCCGACCAGGGCGCACGACCTCTACTTCTTCCAGCAGCCGCTCGAGGCCATGGCGGGCACCATCCACCCGCCGGGTTGTTACCTCAGCGCACCCGAGGTGCTGAAGCGGCAGGCCCTCGCGTTCTGCTTCGATGCGTACGCGCGGCAGGGCGGGACGTTGCCGGGCCGCGTGACGGACGCCCTGCGCGGGGAGGAGCAGAAGCGCTTTCCCCAGCCAGTGCTGGCGCTGATCCAGACGGAGCGCGAGCGCCTCGCCCGAGCGTTCGTCGAGATGTTCGGGAGGAGCATCAGCGACGTCGCCAAACAGGTGTGCGCCGGACTGTTCGAGCCGGCACCGGACGGACCGAGCCGGCTCGAGGCGATGCTGATCGACGTGACGGAGAAGGCGCGCTCGCGGCGCGAGGATCTCCGGCAGGCGATCGTTCGGCTCGCGACCAGGATCGACGAGCTCGAGAAGGGCGACGTCGCCGCTCGAAAGGTCGACGACTCCGAGGATGAGCTGCGCCGTCTGCGCGACGAGCGTCGCTTCCTGAATCATCAGCTCATGGCGCTGGTGGAGCGCGATCTCTTCGGATGGCTCACCGTCGAGGGCTGCCTGCCCAACTACGCGTTCCCCGAACGCGGCATCAAGCTCGACGCGTACATCCGGAGGATGGGGGTAGGCCGGGACAGCGAGCACCACGAATGGGTGCGTCCGCCGGCCGCCGCCATTACCGAGCTCGCGCCGTTCAATACGTTCTACGGGAGCGCGCGGCGCGTGCAGATCGACGGCGTCGAGCTCAAGCGCGAGGCGCCGCACGCGGAATGGTCGTTCTGCCGGAGCTGCCACCACGCCGAGCCGTACGCACGCGCCGAGGAGGAGCGAACGAAGTGTCCGGCTTGCGGCGACGAAGGATGGGGTGACGTCGGGCTTCGACGCCGCGTCTTGCCGCTGGGCCAGGTCTTTGCGATCGAGCAGCACCGTGACGCGGTGCTCGGGGACGACGCGGACGACCGGCGTCGCGCGTTCTACGAGCGGCTCGTCCTGTTCGAGGCCGAGCCCAAGGCACGAGAGGCCTGGGCCAACGAAGCATCAGGCTTCGGCTTCGAGCTGCAGCCCAGGCTGGTGCTGCGCGAGCTGAACCTCGGCCCGCGAAACGATCGCGCCAACCCTGCGCGGTCGCGCATCGCGGGCCAGGAGGTGCCGGAGGTGAGCTTCGTGGTGTGCCCGCAATGCGGACAGGCCCACCAGACCAGCGCACGCACATCAGCGAAGCCGTCCGTCCGCCATCGCGCCTGGTGTCCGGAGAGGCGAAAGGCCGAGGACAAGCAGGCGAGCATCCAGCTCCACTTGCTGCGGCAGCTCCAATCGGAAGCCTTGCGCCTGGTCGTGCCGCTCGTCGGGGGAGACGAATCCGGTTCGGACATCGTCAACTTGCGCGCCGCACTGCGGCTGGGCCTCGAGCGACTCTATGGCGGCGAGCCCGACTTCCTCGAGGTGCGCGCGTACGACGAGCCGCTCCCGAGCCGGGAAGGCCGGCGGCGCTTTCTCGTCGTGCTCGATCGCGTGCCGGGCGGCACGGGGCTTCTGGCGGAGCTCGCGCTCGAGAAGGGCGCGAAGCTGAAGGAAGCGCTGGAGAAGAGCTACGCCGTGCTCCGCGCGTGCCCCTGCCAGAGGCGCACGCCGCCCGCGCGCGCCTGCTACCAGTGCCTCTACGCCTACCGCGAGGGCGAAGACCTCCCGCACCTCGATCGCGTCCGCGCGATGGAGCTTGTCGAGCGCATCCTGGAGGGGTTCGGCTCGCTCCGGCGGTACGACGGGATCGGGTCGATGTCGCAGAGCGCGGTGCTCGAGAGCGAGCTCGAGCACCGCTTCATCGGCGCCCTGGAGCGCTCGGTTGCGCTGCAAGGCGGCAAGCTCGAGATCGTCAAGGAAGGCGAGTACGAGCTGACGATCGGCGCGAGGAGATGGCTCATGAAGGCGCAGGTCGAGCTCGGAGCCGATCGGGTGGAGGTACCGTGCCGTGCGGACTTCGTCCTCTACCCGCGAGAGCCGGGGCACGGCGTGAGGGAGGTCGCCGTGTTCACGGACGGCCTCGCGTTCCACGTGGAGCCGCATAGCCCCAAGGCACGTCTGGGAGATGACGCGGTCAAGCGGCGCGGGATCAGTCGGTCCGGAGAGATGTTGACCTGGTCGCTGACCTACAAGGACGTCGTCTCGCCGAACGTTCCGCCAGTCCCGCGCTGGGTCGGTGACGGCGCTGCCTTCAGCGCGCTGCAGAGCCTGGTCCTCAAGGTAAGCGGGACATCGAGCAGCCGCGAACGCCTGGATCTGCTGCTGCCGCTCCTTGACGGCGATCCGCTCGCGGGGCTCGTTGCCTACCTGCAGGCGCCCACGCGGCTGGACGATCTCGCCCGTCTGGCGGCGTTCTTCCTGCTCCAGCGCGGCAAGCGCCAGCCCATCGAGCGCGTCGAGCGCATCCAGACATCGCTCCGCTCGGACGTCTTCGCGCTCATGCCGCCGCTCGAGGAGAGTCAGGGCACGGTCGCCATCGCCGCCGCCGAGCTGGGGGAGCATGCGCGCCTCGTCCTCGACGTGGAAGCCGCACGCCTCGCGGACCTGACGCGCGCGGGCACTGCCGTCAGGGCGACGTTGCGCCTCGAGGACACGCAGGAGCTACGCGCCGCACCTTCCTTCGAGATGAGCTGGCGGCTGTGGCTCCGCGCGTGGAACCTGCTGCAGACGCTGCCCGACGCGACCATCCTGACCCGCGACCTGCTCGTGGAGGAACCTCCGCCGGCCTCGGTGCGCACCGCGGCACCGCCACCCACACCGTCGCGGCCGCAGGCCCGAGGCGACGACAGGAGGTTCGCGCAGGCCGAGGAGATCGCGGACGAGCACACGCGGGCAGTGGTGATTGCGCTGCTCGAGCGCCACGCCGCCCTGCCCGCACCGACCGTTCCGGTCGAAATCCGCACGGAGGATGCGGCGACGAGCGGCGATCTCGAGCTCGGCTGGCCCGACCGAAAGGTCGCCGCGTACTTCGATGGCCAGCGGAGCGTCGCGGAGGCGCTCGAGCGGCAGGGCTGGACCGTGCTGGCGATCGAGCGCAGGCTCGACATCGAGACGTTCGAAGCCGCGCTGGGCCTGGGGGAGGCACGCTGATCCATGGCTCGGCTCGCGATCAGCAAGGACTACTTCCCCGCGTACGCGCAGCTGCCGCGGAAGGCGCAGCGCAAGGCGGACGAGTTCCTGTCCAAGTTCGAGAAGGACTCGACCGCAGCCGCCATCCACCTGGAGCCGATCCAGCGGACACTGGACCCGCAGCTGCGCTCGGCCCGCATTGGCGACGACTACCGGATCATCCTCCGCGCGCCGGAGAAGGGGGATGTGTTCCTCGTCCTCTGGGCGGACCATCACGACGAAGCGTACCGGTGGGCGGCGACCAAGCAGACGGCGGTGCACCCGACGACGGGCACGCTCCAGATCTTCGACGCGATCAAGGCAAGCCAGGTCGTCGAGACGGTCGAGCCGGCACCGCGCACCGAGCTACCGGTCGCCGCGGAGGCGCAGCCCTCCCTCTTCCACGACAAGAGCGACGACGATCTCTTCCTGGCAGGCGTCCCGCGACCGCTGCTTCCAAGTGTCCGCTCGCTCGCGACCGAGGAAGATCTCGATCGTCTCCTGCCGCACCTGCCGCCCGAAGCGGCGGAGGTGCTCACCGGGTTGGCCGCTGGACTGACGCTGGACGAGATCCTCGAGGAGGTCTTCGGTCGCGCGAAGCCGCCTTCCGGTGCGCCCGCGCCGCTGGCGCCCGACGTGCACGATGTCCCCGCAGCGCTCGAGCGCGAGGCTACCCAGCGCCAGTTCCGCCTCATTGGCGAGGACCTGGATCTGGACGCGGCGCTCAAGCATCCGCTCGATATGTGGCGGGTCTTCCTGCACCCGCGACAGAAGCGCGTCGCGCACGCCCGCACCAAGGGCCCGGTGCGCGTGCTCGGCGGCGCGGGCACAGGCAAGACCGTGGTCGCCCTCCACCGCGCCGCGTTTCTCGTGCGCGAGGTCTACAAGAAGCCTGACGATCGTGTCCTCTTCACGACCTTCACGGTCAATCTGGCCGAGGACCTGCGCGGTCAGCTCGCCAAGCTCCTCGAGCCGGATGACCTGGCGCGGGTGGAGGTCGTCAACATCGACGCGTGGGCCGCGCAGTACCTGCGGAGCCGCGGGCGATCCGTGCGCCCCGCATTCGACAAGGACCAGCAAGAGCAGTTCCGAATGGCCGTGGAGGTGTACGGCGAGGATGCGTTCTCGCAAGACTTCTACTGGGCGGAGTGGCGCGACGTCGTTCAGGACCAGAACCTGCAGTCACTCGACGAGTACCTCGTCGCGGTGCGAAGACGGCGAGGCGTACCCCTGTCGCGCGCCGACCGGCGGCGCGTGTGGCCGGTCTTCACGGCGTACCGCGAGGGCCTCAAGGACGCCGGCATGCTCGAGCCGGTCGACATCCTCCGCGCGGCACGCGCCGAGCTCGAGGCAGCAGGAGGGGCCTCGCGGTATCGGTCCGTCGTCGTCGACGAGACGCAGGACTTCTCCGCAGACGGGTTGAAGCTCGTGCGCGCCATAGCCGGACCCGAGCATCCGGACGACCTCTTCCTGGTCGGGGACGCACACCAGCGCATCTACGGAAACCGAGTTTCTCTCTCCGCCTGCGGGATCCAGGTCCGCGGCCGGCGCTCGCAGACGCTGCGTCTGAACTACCGCACCACCGGCGCGATCTGCCGGTACGCGACGCGCATCCTCGATGGGCTGGATGTCGACGATCTCGACGACGGCAAGGCAGATCAGCGCGGATACGTGTCGCTCCGGGAAGGGCCCGCGCCCGAGGTGCGCGTGCTTCCGGACGACCCGAGCGAGGAGAAGGCCGTCGTCGAAGCCGTGCGGGCGGTCGTGGAGTCCGGCACCGCTCCCGAGAGCATCTGCATCATCGCGCGAACGCGCGGACCGCTCGCTGACCGGTTCGCGCCCGCGCTCGCGCGAGCCGGCATCGGCCACGTCATGCTCGAGCAGCATGAGCCGAAGGGTCCGGGCGTTCGCCTGGCGACGATGCATCGCGTGAAGGGCCTCGAGTTCGCGGTGACACTGCTCGTGGACGTGTCCAAGGGGTCGGTGCCGGCGCCGACATCCGAGCTCAGGTCCGAAGATCCCATCGTGGCAGGTGCCGCGCTGGCTCGAGAGCGCTCCTTGCTCTACGTCGCCGCAAGCCGGGCGCGGGACGACCTCTATGTCTTCGCCTCGGGCGCGTTGAGCCCGCTCCTCGGCTCTGTTCCGGTCAAGGCACGCGCGGAGTCCAAGCCGCCGCCTCCTGCCCCACCCAAGGATCGGCAGCCTGAGGTCAGGCTCACGCCACCGCCAGTGGCGGCGCAAACCGAAGAGCAGCTGCTCACGACACCGCTGGCATTGCTCGACCTGCCCACTCGCATGGTCAACTGGGCGGACCGGACTGGTGTGCGGACGCTGGGAGAGTTGGCGCGGCGACATCCAGCCGACCTCGTGGCCGAGCGCAACCTCGGCCGAACCTCCATCGCCCAGACGCGCAAGCTCATCGAACGAATCACAGGCAAGAAGTGGGAGCAGCTCGCGGGCGGGCCCACGTCGACTCCCGCAGCCCTCTCCGTCCCGCTTCCCGATCGCTTCGCCCAGGCTGTTGCCGCGGAGGACTGGGACCTCCTGCGAGCCGCGCTTGCGGAGGAGCAGCGATTGTTCCTGCTCTCGGCGATGGACCTGCCCGCGCGGGTGGTGAGCTTCGCGGAGATGAAGAACCTGAAGACTCTGGGCGAGCTGGCGGAGCTCAGCCGGGGCGATCTCGACGCGGCCTCCAACCTGGGTCGCGCGAGCATTCGCGAGCTGGTTCGGCGTGTGGCTGCGCATGTCGAGCGCATTCGCCGCGATGCGGAGCTCGCCGAGACGGGCCTGTTCGAGTCGCTCAAGAGCCTCGTCGAGGATCTCAAACCGGTGGATCGCATGGTCGTCACGCGACGTTCCGGCCTCGGCGGGGACTCGCAGACGCTGCAAGAGGTAGGCGACACCTTGGGGTTCTCGCGCGAGCGCGCGCGGCAGATCGAGGCGAGAGCTTGCGGTGACCTCGCTCGCAGGCCTTGGGCGGAAGCGCTTCGTGCTCGGGTTCGTGAGGCGACGCGAGACGGCGGAGCACCGCTCGCGGAGCTGGGAGCGGATCCGTGGTGGCGCGTTGCGTCTCGCCGTGCGTCGGTCGTGCGGTTCGTGGTCGAGGATGTCCTCGAGACGGCGCACCTGGTCGAGATCGACGGAGAGCCGTGGGTGACCCGACACTCGGACAACGAGATCGAGGTGGCAAGCGAGACCATCCGAGCGCTGCTCGAGAGCCTCGCTCTCCCCTGCACGGTCGACTCCGTGAGGAGTCGCGTCGGTTCCATCACGGAGCGCTTCGGAGCACGCATCGCAGCCGAGCTGTGGGCAGACGTCGAAGACATCTTGCAGATCGATCAGAAGGACGGCGAAGCGATCGTGGCGGCCATCGGCTCCACACGCCGCGCGGAGGTGCTCGCGATCCTTCGCTCCTCGGATCGCCCGCTGTCTCTCGATGAGCTGACCGAGCGAATGGGACGACGAGTCCGGTTGCCCGATGAGATCATCTATTTCAAGCGCGGCACCATCGGCTTGAAGGAGCATTTCCCGGACTTCGATGGCTGGGCAGCGCGTCTCGTCCCCAAGGCAGAGGCGATCGTCCGGGAGCAGGATGCAGACCGCCAATGGTCCTGCGCGGAGCTCCTCGATGAGCTGCGTGAGCAAGAAGACATCCCGGACTGGCTCAACCCATGGGGCCTCGCGGCCCTCGTGCGCGCAGGCTCCAAGCTCCAGTACCTCGGCCGGCTTCGCGTCGCGCTACCCGGCAATCCCGAGAACGATTCGCGCATCCTCGTCCATGACGAGCTCGAGCGACTCTTGACCGAGGCAGGCGGACCCATGACGCGCGAGGAGCTCACCGCTCGCATCCTGGAGCGGCTCGCCGTGACCGAGCTTGGGCTCCAGCAGGTCTTCGGACGCCCGCAGTTCGTTCGCCTTGACGGGCAACGCTACGGGCTCCTGGAGCGCGACGTCCCCGGCGGCCCGGGCGCCGTCGCGGATGCCCTCGACCACGTCGAAGGCGTTCTCGCCCGCCGCAACCGAGGGATGTCGGTACACCACATCCATTCCGAGGTCATGACCCTCAGCGAAGCTCACGCGGAATGGACCGAGGAGCTCGTGCACTCGCTCCTGCGAGCGGACGGACGCTTCCGGACCGTGGTCGGTGGCGGGGTCGGGCTCAGCGAGTGGGAGTCGACACGCTTCCCCACGCGCCTCGAGCTGGTGCGCTCGGCCCTGGAGGACAGCGACGGTCGAGTCAGCGTCGACGCCCTCATGGAGCGAATCAAGGCGAACTACGGCGAGCCGCCGACGCGCGCGTCGCTCGCTGGCGTCGCGATGAAGCTGGGCGCAAGCCTCGAAAGCGAATGGATGGTTCGGCGCGGTCCAATCGGCTGATCGATTGTCGCATCCCGAGCCGTGCGCGGCGGCCCAGCGTGCGCACGCGCACGGTCTCTTCTTCGGCGGTCTCTCGGAACTGGGCTTGCCAGATCGCAACCGTGGGCCGAGCATCCGATCCCTCGAGCGCGTGAGGGGAGCCTATGAGTGAACGTCTGCTGACCGGAGTTCCGGGACTCGATTCGATCGTGGGCGGCGGCCTGTTCCGCGACGCGCTCTACCTGGTCAAGGGCACGCCCGGCACGGGAAAGACCACAATCGGGCTGCAGTTCCTGATCGAGGGCGCGAAACGTGGCGAGAAGTGTCTCTACCTGGGGCTGTCCGAGACCAGAGGGCAGCTGGCCCTGATCGCGAGCTCATTCGGCTGAAGCCTCGACGGAATCGACATCCACGACATGCGGCGCCGCGGGGCCGCAGACGACGAGCGAGAACGCTACACGGTCTTCAGCCCCTCGGAGGTCGAGCTTGGGGAGATCGCTCGGGAGATCCTCGAGCAGATCGATCGGGTACGGCCATCGAGGCTGGTCCTCGACTCGCTTTCGGAGATCCGCCTGCTCGCCGAAGAGCCCTTCCGCTATCGGCGGGAGGTCTTGACGCTGAGCGAGCAGATCACGAGCCGCGGGTGCGCGGGCTTGCTCATCGACGTCGAGTCCGAGGGAGACCAGGGCGTCGTCGCCGAGACGTTGGTCAGCGGGGTGATCGTGCTCCAGCAGCTCTCGCCTGAGTACGGCGGCGAGCGCCGCCGCATCCGTGTCCGGAAGCTGCGCGCCTCGAAGAGCATCGGCGGCTACCACGACATGGCCATCACCGATCAGGGCGTGAAGGTCTTCCCCCGGCTCATCGCCTCCGCCTCGCGCGCCCAGCACTCGAGCGCGGAGGTTCGCAGCGGCATCGAGGCGCTCGATACCTTGCTCGGAGGAGGCATCGATCGGGGCACGAGCACGGTGCTCACCGGACCGGCGGGAACGGGCAAGTCCACGATCGCGGCTCAGTTCGCGACCCAGGCCGCCGCGCGAGGGGAGAAGGGTGTCTTCCTCTGTTTCGACGAGAGCCCCACGAACCTCCTGATCAGGACCGCCGGCCTCGGCATCCCGCTGCAGAAGTACGTGGAGGAAGGCCTGCTCGAGCTCGTTCCCGTCGACCCGGCCGAGCTCACCCCCGGCGAGGTCGCTCACAGGCTGCGGGCGCGCGTCGAGGCGGGCGATCGGCTCGTCGTGATCGACAGCCTCAACGGCTACCTCAGCGCGATGCCGGAGGAGCGCTTCTTGATGGCTCACCTGCACGAGCTTCTCTCGTTCCTCTCGGAGAACGGCGTGGCGACAATCCTCACGTACGCCCAGCGAGGGCTCTTCGGAGCCGCGGAGGTCACCATCGACGTCAGCTACCTGGCGGATACGGTGCTGCTGTTCCGCTACTTCGAGGTCGCGGGAGAGGTGAGACAGGCGCTGTCGGTGATCAAGAAGCGAACGGGGCAACACGAGCGAACGATCCGCGAGGTCCGGCTCGGTTCGAACGGCGTCTGGATCGGTCCTCCCCTGGAGGCTTTCCAGGGTGTATTGACCGGCAACCCGCGGCTCAGCGCTGCAGGTGCCGAGGGCGATCGTGAGCCATCGATCTGAGCCCGCGAGCGGTCGCGTGCTCGTGCTGGCGCCCACCGGGCGCGACGCGGTGATGATCGAGGCGTGCCTCCGCGACGCAGGCTTCGAGTGCGAGATCTGCGAGGACGTCGAAGCGCTCTCGACCGCGTCCAGGACCAACGCTGGCGCGGCGCTGATCGCGGAGGAGGCGTTGAGCGCGGCTGGCGCGGACGCGCTGCTCGCCGCGCTCGCGACCCAGGAGCCGTGGTCCGACCTGCCGGTCTTGCTCCTGACGCTTCCAGCGAAGCGTGGCTTGCGCGCGCACCCGACGCCGGGACTCCTCGGCCGGGCCAACGTCATGCTCCTGCAGCGGCCGATGGCGCCGTATCTCCTGCTGAGCGCCGTGCGATCGGCGTTGCGCGCGAGGCGCCGGCAGTATCAGATGCGCGACCTCCACCAGCAGCTCTCGCGTGCGGTGCAGCTGAGCGACATGTTCATGGGCATCCTGGGGCATGACCTCAGGACGCCGCTCGGGGCAATCACGATGGCCGCGGAGGTCATCATCCGAAGCACCGAGGACCCACGCGTGCTTCGCCGTGCGGGAAGGGTCCTCGCTTCAGCCGACCGGATGGCCCGCATGATCGAGCAGCTGCTCGACGTGGCGCGCGTGCGGCAGGGACGAGGCATCGGATTGCACCCGGCTGCGGCGAACCTCTTCGACATCGCCAAACAGGTCTGTCAGGAGCTCACGGACGCTCACCCTCAGGCGCGCATCGAGGTCTCCGCGTTGGGAGATCCGAGCGGCAGCTGGGACGCCGATCGGCTCGCTCAGGTGGTCTCCAACCTGGTGGGGAATTCCCTCGAGCACGGAAGCCCGGGGGAGCCGGTGACCGTCCATGTCGACGGCGGGCAGCGGGCGAGCCTGCGCCTCTGCGTGGGCAACGCAGGCGAGATCCCGGAGCAAGTGATCCCCTCGCTGTTCGATCCGTTCAAGCGCTGCGCACCATTCAAAGCAGGCGACAAAGGGCTTGGCCTTGGCCTGTTCATCGCCCAGGAGATCGCGCGTGCTCACGGCGGCCAGATCAGCGCGCGCGTCGTCGACGGGAGGACGATCTTCGAGGTGTTGCTTCCGCGGGAGGCGCAGCCGGCCGAGACGGCGGTCATGAGCCCGACGTAGCCGGGGAAATCGGGGAGCAGCGACTCTGAGCCGAGTCGCGGGCTCAAAGCACCTCCGACACGCGCGCCTCACTACATCCATCACGCCCCACCAGGATCGAGCGCCATCGCTCACCGTGCGCGATCGCGCGTAAGCGTTCGCCTGACGACCAGCCCATCCCATTCGACGCGCGTGCGCAGGCTGGTACTGTCGCACCTATGGCGAGGCTCGACGGTGCGGCCACCGTGCTGGCAGGTGGTGGCGAAATGGGAGCGCTCATGCGCGCCGTGGATTGGTCGCGCACGCCGGTGGGCGCGGTGGAGACCTGGCCGCAGAGCCTTCGCACGGCGCTCAGCATTCTGCTTAGCACGGGCTTCCCGATGTACATCGCGTGGGGACCGGACTTTACGCAGTTCTACAACGACGCGTATCGACCGATCCTCGGATCCACGAAGCACCCGCGGGCGATGGGCAACGGCACGCGCGAAACGTTCGCGGAGATCTGGGACATCATCGGGCCGATGTTCGCCGACGTGATGGCCGGCACGGCGGTGAACGTGACGGACTTCTTGCTCCCGCTCGATCGGCACGGCTTCGCGGAGGAGTGTTATTTCATCTTCTCGTACAGCCCGATCCGCGAAGAGTCGGGCGCGGTCGGGGGTGTATTGGTCACGGTGACGGAGACGACGGAGCGTGTATTGGGCGCGCGCCGGTTGGGTCTGCTGCAGGAGCTCGCGGTGCGCACGCAGAACGTGCCAACGACGCTCGCGGCCTGCGCCGTCGCGGCGGAGGTTCTGGCGAGCGATCCGGCCGACCTTCCGTTTGCGTTGCTCTATCTCTGCGAGGGCCCGCAGGGTGGCGCCCGGCTTTCGGGGGCTTCGGCCGACGTCGGCGCGCTGGCCGAGCCGAGCGCATGGCCTCTCGAGGAAGTGTGCACGACGGGCGAGCCGCGAATCGTTGATTGCGTGGCGCCGGCGACGACGTCATCGGGCGGGCCGGGCTCCGCGCGCGCGCTCGTCTTGCCGATCTTCACGCCGGGGAGCAAGCGGCCGAGCGGTGCCCTCGTCGCCGGTCTGTCGCCGCGCCTCGTCTTCGAGTCGAAGTACCGCGCGTTCCTCGAGCTGGTCGCCGGCCACCTCGGCGCGGCGATCGCCGCCGCGCAGGAGCTGGAGATCGCCAAGGCACGAGCCGAAGCGCTCGCCGAGATCGACCGCGCGAAGACCGCGTTCTTCGGCAACATCAGCCACGAGTTCCGCACGCCGCTCACGCTGATGCTGGGCCCCATGGAAGACGCGCGCGCACGCGGCAGCCTCTCCGGCGAGGATCTCGACATCGCGTACCGCAACGGGCTCCGGCTGCAGAAGCTCGTCAACGCGTTGCTCGACTTCTCACGTATCGAAGCCGGGCGGACGCAGGCCACGTTCGTTCCGACGGATCTGGCCCGCTTCACCGCCGAGATCGCGGCGATGTTCGACTCGACGATGGCGCGCGCCGGACTGCGCTTCGAGGTTCGCTGCGGCCCGCTCGACGGCCCGGTGTACGTCGACCCGGCCCTCTATGAAAAGGTCGTCCTCAACCTGCTGTCGAACGCGGTGAAGTTCACCTTCGAGGGCAGCGTGGAGGTATCCCTGGCGGACGCAGGCGACCACCTCGAGCTCTGCGTCCGCGACACCGGCGTCGGCATCCCCGAGCGCCACATCGGGCGCGTGTTCGAGCGGTTCTATCGGATCGAGGGCACGCCGGCGCGGACCGAAGAGGGCTCGGGCATCGGCCTCGCGTTCGTGAGCGAGCTCGTGAAGATGCACGGCGGTACGGTCTCCGTCGCGAGCGCGCCGGGGAAGGGGAGCGTGTTCACCGTCTCGCTCCTGAAGGGCTGCTCCCACCTGCCACCGGACCGCATCGGGACGGTGTCGAACGCTGTCATGGGCGCGTCGTCAGTGGCTTTCGTCGAGGAGGCGATGCAATGGCTACGAAACGACACGGCGCCGCGCGAGGAGACGAGCTCGCCTCCGAAGCAGGAGGGGTCGACGACCCACGACGCCGAGGCGCGCGTCCTCGTCGCCGACGACAACGCGGACATGCGTGGCTATCTGCGGCGCGTGCTGTCGGAGCACGTCCAGGTCGAGTGCGTCAGCGATGGCAGGGTCGCGCTCGAGTCCGCGCGCCGCGATCGCCCGGACCTCGTGCTCACGGACATCATGATGCCCAACCTCGACGGCATCGGGCTCCTGCGCGCCATTCGCGAGGACGCCGAGCTGCGAGCGACGCCGGTCCTCGTGCTGTCCGCCCGCGCCGGCGAGGAGGCGCGCGTCGAGGGCCTCGAGGCAGGCGCCGACGACTACCTGAGCAAGCCGTTCTCCGCGCGCGAGCTCGTGGCGCGCGTGAAGACGCACCTGGAGCTCGCGCGCCTGCGCAAGCGGTCGGAGTCGCAGCTCTCGGAGCTGGAGCTCTTGTTCGAGCAGGCCCCGGCGGTGATCTGCGTGCTGCGAGGCCCCGACCACGTCTTCCGGCTCGCGAACCCTTCTTACCTCGAGACGATCGGCAACCGCGACCTGCTCGGCAAGCCCATTCGGGAAGCGCTGCCGGAGCTGCAGGGCCAGTCCATCCTCGAGACGCTCGACCGCGTCTACGAGACCGGTGAGCGATTCGTCGGCACGGAGGTGGAGATCAAGCTCCGGCGCGGCCCCGACCTCGAGACCACGTTCTGGAACTTCGTCTACCAGCCGTACCACGACCCGAAAGGTCGGGTCGAAGGCGTGATGGTGTTCGCCTTCGAGCTCACCGCGCAGGTCACGGCGCGCCGCCGCGCCGAGGAGCTCACGAGCCAGCTGCAGGAGAGCGAAGCGCGCGCCGCGGCGGCCAATCGCGCCAAAGACGAGTTCTTCGCCGTGCTCGGACACGAGCTCCGCAATCCGCTGGCGCCCATCCTCACCGCGCTCCAGATGATTCGATTGCGCGGCGATCAGCCCACGAAGGAGCAGCTCGTCATCGAGCGGCAGACGTATCACATGGTGCGCCTCGTGGACGATCTGCTCGATGTCTCGCGAATCGCGCACGGGAAGATCGAGCTCAACAAGCAGCGCATCGAGCTAGCGGAGGTGGTGGCGCGTGGGCTCGAGATCGCGACGCCGCTCTTCGAGCAGCGACAACACGAGCTCGAGCTCTCGGTGCCGAGGACGGGGCTGACCATCCTGGGCGACTCACACCGCCTCGCGCAGGTGATCTCGAATCTGCTCACCAATGCGGCGAAGTACACCGATCGCGGCGGTCACGTGAGCGTGCGAGCGGCACGCGAAGGGGACGAGGTCGTCTTGCGGGTCCGTGACGACGGCGTCGGCATCGCGGAGGACGTGTTGCCGCACGTGTTCGACATGTTCGTGCAAGAGCGCCAGGCGCTCGATCGGTCGCGCGGAGGGCTCGGGCTGGGCCTCACGATCTCGCGGAGCCTGGTGGAGCTACACGGCGGACGCATCGCGGCGGCGAGCGCGGGGCGCGGGCGCGGGTCGGAGTTCATCGTCTCGCTGCCCGCCGCGGAGGGCTCGCGGCTCCCCGTCGCGACCGAGCCCCGCGTCGGGCTCGCGGAGCACCCCGCTCAGAGCCCATGCCGCGTCCTCGTGGTCGATGACAACACCGACATTGCCAGCATGATCGGCGAAGCCCTCGAGCACCTGGGGCTGGCCGTGCGCGTGGCCCACGACGGCCCGCAGGCGCTCCGCATCGCGGCGACGTTCGATCCTCACGTGGCGCTGGTCGACATCGGCCTCCCGGTGATGGACGGCTACGAGCTGGCCCACCAGCTTCGAGCACGCCAGGAGGCTCAGGGCGGCGCGGATCGCGTGCGCCTCGTCGCGGTCACCGGCTACGGCCAGGAGTCCGATCGGCAGCGCTCCCGCGAAGCCGGCTTCGACGCCCACCTCGTGAAGCCCGTGGGGCTGGATCGCATCGCGGCGATCATTCGTGAGCTCGGGCCCTCGGCCTGAGGGCACCGCCCGGCGCGTCATTTCCACTTTCGCGAGCAAGGCTGGGCCCGCTACGCTCGGCGATCATGCTTACTCGAACCACGCTCCTTGCTTGCCCCAGCTGCACCCACCACGTGTTCCCGTCCGACTCGCTCTGCCCTGCTTGCGGCCAGAAGCTCCGCGGAGCGGACGGATCCATCGCGCGGACACAGGTGGCGCTGGCGATGAGCCTCGGCGCGGTGTTCAGCCTGGCGGGGATCGGCTGTGGCGACTCGGACGGCTCCGGCGGCGGTGGTGCTGGCGGCGGAACCAACACCTCCACGACGACCTCGAGCTCGAAGGCCACCACGGTGACCACCGGAATGATGATGGCCGTGAGCACGTACGGCGTCGGCCCGTCCACGACCGACAGCAGCACCGGTACCAGCGGACTGCTCTGCGACGACGGCACGCCGGGCGACATCGACTCGCAGCTCTGCACCAGCTGCTCGACTTGCGCGCAGGAGAACGCGTGCGCCGACGAGCTCGCGCTCTTCGAGGCCGACCCCGACGCGCTGGCCTTCTCGGACTGTCTCGACGCCTGCACGGACACGACCTGCGAGGACGCTTGCGCGGCGACCTACGCCAGCGCCGCGGCGCTCTACGCCGACGTCTTCGCGTGTGTGGTGTGCGAAGAGTGCCCGATCAACTGCGACGCCGCGACGAACTGCCCCTAGCTCGGCTCAATACGAGCCGAATCGAATCATACAAGGCGCTGCCTCGCGTTCACTCCTCGAACACGAGCGTCGAGACGATCTCCGCCAGCGCCTGGTGCTGGAGCGACGGCTTGCAGCTCGGCTTCGCGCTCTCTCCAGTCCCGACGCCGAAGAGGAAGAGCACGCCGTCGCGTGCGTTCTTCGCGGCGGGGACCTTCACGACACACCAGTTCGTCGTCGCGAGGCTCTTGCCGGTGCGGAACGACTGCGCCTCGAGCTTCTTTCCTCCGACGGTGACGGTCTCGGCAGGGCCGGCTTCGATCGGCTCGAAGCCGCTCCAATCCGAGAGCGCCCGGCGGAAGAGGACTTCGAGGGCCGCCTGATCGGAGACGCCGTCGTTGTACGGCTTGGCGATGAAAGCGAGAGGTCCGCCGGGCGGTCCGCTCGCGGAGACGTATTGCGCTCGCGAAGGCCCTTGGACGGAGAGGCCGCCTCGCTTCATCGTGACGCGGAAGCCGATGGCCGGCAGGCGGAGCGCCGAGGCCTCTGCCTTCGTGATCGAGAACACGCCGTCTTTGAGCGGCGCGAGCGCCGGGGCCGCCGCGCTGGTGCTCGGAGCTGCGCTGCTCGATGCGGCGCTGCTCGATGCGCTTGCGCTCGCGGACGCAGGAGGGGCGCTCGACCCTGCGCCCGAGGCCTCGCTGCTCGGCGTGAGCTCACGTGGGCTCGCGATGTTCAGACACGGCTGCGGGTCGCTGCACCCGCCGACGAGCGCCGGCAGCGCGAGGCTACCGATGGCGCGCGCGACGAAGACCGCGCGTCGCCTGAGGACGGCAGCGCGATCGGCGGCGTCCGCCTCGGGCTCCTCGGCCCTCCCGTCCTTGTCGTGCGCAGGCTCGTCGAGATCGTCCGCCGTTCCCATGGGTAAGGAGGATACAGCGAAAGCCGCGCGTCGCGGTCGGCGCCCGTTTTTCGGACCGGGGACCTGTGATACCCAGCGCACCATGACTCGCTCCCTGCTCGCCCTTGCCATCCTCTTCACCGCGTGCGGCGAAGACGCCAAGCCCGTCGCCGAGAAGGGCTCGGCCGCCCCGAAGACGACCACGTCGTCCCCGTCTCCCGTCGCCTCGGCCAAGCCGACGGCGACCACGACGGTGAGCGCGACCGCGGCGCCTACCGCCGCAGAGTCGGCGAGCGCCGCGCCGTCGGCGAGCGCGGCCGCGTCCGCCGACGCGAAGCCGCTCGTCCCCGCAGAGGAGCCCGCGGCCGAGGCACCTGCGTCCGAGGCGTTCGAGGCCCTCGACAAGGAGATCGCCGTGAAGGCCTCGGGTGAGCAGAAATGCTCGACGAAGGTGCTCAATGGTTGGTTCGAGATGAAATGTGTCGAGGACGAGAAGCTCGTCCGCGCGACGAAGGTGGAGCTGAAGGGCGGCTTCGACTCGAGCCGCATGCAGTTCGACGCGTTCGAGAGCAAGACGGCGCGCTTCGTCGCTGCGCTCCCGAAGTCGGGGGAGAAGTGCCAGGCGCGCTTCTATGGCCCGAAGATGCACGAGATCTGGCTCACGCTCGAGCACGAGGAGAAGGGCTGGAAGGGCCAGCTCACGTCGAACCAGCCGTGAGACGCGGCGGGGCCGTGCTCGGCGGCCGTCCCTCGCTTGCGACGCCCGCAGATCCTGGCTACGTGCCGAGGATGCAACTCCGCGGTCGGATCCAGCTCGCGTCGGTCCTCGTCATGTTCGCCCCCTTCGCCGTTGCCTGCGGCGACGACGCGGAGGGCTCGGGGGGCTCGGCGACGACCTCGAGCACGACCACGACGACGAGCACCGGGACCGGGATGGGCGGCCAGTCCCCCGAAGACCTGGTCCCGCCGGAGCCGCTCGGCGGCGACCCGATGACCGCTTGCCCCGCCGACTACGCGACGGCCGCGCCGGTCGCGGGCGACAACCAGTCGTTCGAGGTCGCGGGCCAGTCGCGGCGCTTCTACCTGATCGAGCCCGACGCGAGCTTCACGGGGCCGCGCCCGCTCTTCGTCGCGTTCAACGGCACCGGCGAGACCGGTAAGAGCTTCTCGGATCGCGCGGAGCTCGAAGAGCTCGCCGCGCGCGGCTTCGTGGTGGTCGCGCCGTGGAGCGCGGGGAACGGCACGTTGTGGCCGGTCTGGGACTCGATGCACGCGGCCGACGACCCCGACACGAACAACCCCGATCTCGCGTTCTTCGACGAGCTGGTCGCGTGCCTCGGCGCACACAAGCCCATCGACAAGAACCGCATCTACATCGGCGGTCACTCGGCCGGCGGCATCATGACGAACTACGTGCTCCAGCGGCGGAGCGAGCTCGTCGCGGGCGGCATCGTCGCCTCGGGTGTGTTCTCGCTCACCTCGCCCGTGCCTCCGGCCACGCTTGACGACGTCTTCGCGCTCGTCACCTGGGGCGGCGACAACGACGAATATTCGGGCGGCGCCGGCGGCGTCTCGGTGCCCTCGATCAACTTCGTCGAGCAGGCCTCGATCGCTTCCACCTTCTACGACGCGCAGCCGAACGTGTCGCAGGCCAACTGCCGCGGCAACGATCTCGGCCACGCGTGGCTGCCCATCAACGACTGGTTCGTGGACGTCTTGCTCGCGCACCCGAAGGGGCTCGCGCAGAAGGGCTCCACCACGTTGCCCGCGTTGCCGGCGGGCGCGCCCGCCGCCTGCACGCTCGACCCGTTCACGTACACCAGCGATCTCGTCGTGACCTGCCCGGCGACGTCCACGGTCACCGGCTGCGCCGAGGTCTGCCAGTTCGTCGGCGACTGCGCGGTCGAGAACGCGACGGTGGGTCCCATCCTCGCGCCGCAGCTGACGGATCTCGGCTTCTCCGGCACGGACAACACGACGTGTGACGGCTGCGTGACCCACTGCGAAGGCGTCGCCACGACGACGCCCGACGCGGAGGTGCTCGCCTGCATGCTGCGCGCGAAGAACGCGAGCGTCTGCGGCCCCGGGGTGGACGGCGCGCTTCCCGTCATCGACGCGCTGAACGACTGCTGCGACGGGCGCTCGGACTCGCCCTGGTGCGTGGACACCTGCACCATCATGCTGACGAACACCGCGACCGGGAGCTTCTTGCCGAGCTGCGAAGCGCTCGTGAACTGACTCTTGTAGTCTCTGCCCGTGCTCCGCGACATCGTCGAAGGCGCCCTCGGGCGGCACGGCTACCAGGGCCCCGAGGCGTCGCGCGATCTCGTCGAGAAGCGCGACGCGCTCGCTCGCGAGGTCCGCGAGATGGAAGGGCACGTCTCGTGGCTCGAGCGCGCGGTGTTCTTCCGGAGCACGCCCGACGAGGCGCGGCTCCGCCAGGCCAAGGCGGAGCTCGAGGCCGTTGAACGGGAGCTGGCCGAGCGCATCGAGCGCGATCGGCAAGCGATCGTGCAGGTGGGAGCGGACGTGCCGCCGCTCCGCATCGCGCAGCGCCTCGGGGAGGCTTACAGGCGGCTCGCGAGGTGCGTCGCCGACGCGACCGACGCCGATCTGGTGGGCATCGCGACCGTGCTCGACGCGCTCGCGGAGGATGTTCGAACCACGTACCTCGCCGACGTCGACATCGAGCGCGCGATCGACGAGCTCGATCGTCGATCACGGGAGGGCGCGCCGCGCCCCCATCCCGCTCCGAAGCCCGAGGAGCATCCGCAATGGGGATGGGCGCCCATAGGGCAGGAGGCGCT
>JAEUKE010000088.1 GCA_016794345.1 Myxococcales bacterium | reverse complement strand
ATCGCGGACCTCGTCCGAGGTGGCGAGGCCCATCTCCTTGGCGAAGCGCTCCTTCTGCTCGGCGGTGAAATTGGAGACCTTGCCGGGCATGCTCATCGCCAGGACCACCAGGCGCATGAAGCGCTCGTCTTGCAGGAGCTTGCCCACCGCGGGGCTCTGGGTGAGCTTCATGCCTTCCGCGACGAGCTTGTCTTTGAGCGACATGGCGTGTCCTTTGTCATGACCGAGCGGTTAGGAATCTGCGTCGCGGTGAGGCGCGGCCGCGACCGCCTGGCGCCGCACGCGCGTCAGGATCCACGAGACGACGAGCGGCCAGATCGTCTGGGGGCAGTCTCGGCCCACGAGCAGATCGATATGGCCGCGCGGGAAGACGCGGTACGTCTTGTCGGTCGAGCGGCTGCGCAGGTAAGCGGGCTCGACCGAGGCCGGCGGGGCGAGGTCGTCGTTGCTGCCGGCCACCACGAGGAGCGGCAGATCGAGCGACTCGAACTCCTCGGCGTATCCGGTGAGCTCACCCAGGCAGTGCCCGCCGCGCCGCGCCTCCGCTGCGGAGATGAACATGTTGCGGAGGACCGAGATGCTGCCCGTGTCCATCGCCAGCGACATGTGCTGCGACAGCGTCAGCGGCTCGAGCGACGGCGGGTGGTAGCCGCGGATGGGGGAGAGGAAGAAGGGGCTCTCGATGAAGCCGCGCAAGAGGCGCATCGCCTCCGACAGCGGCTTGAGCTCCAGCGCGCCGTGGCCGAGGTGGATGCGCGAGTCGACCGCCAGCAAGAGCGCGGAGAACAACGACAGGGCGAGCGAGCCGCGGGTGAACTGGTAAGGGCTGCCGAGGGTGACGACGCCCGCGATCTTCTCGCGCAGCACGGCGGCCGAGGCGTAGGCGACGAGGCCGCCGAGCGAGTGCCCCACCAGGTAGACGGGGCGGCCGCCCGACAGGCGCTGCACCTCGGCGATCGCCGCGGGGACGTCTTCGTCTACGAACGTCGTCACGTCTCTCGGCGGGTGCGCCCCGAGGTGGCGCGACCGGCCATGGCCGCGGAGCTCGAGGTTGAAGACGTCGAACCCGGCGCGCGCGAGGTAGTTGAAAAAGCTCCGTGACGGCAGGTGCCAGGCGTAACGGTTCTGTCCGTAACCGTGGATGAGCACGATGGGCGCGAGCGTCTCGCGGTTGCCCGCGAGGCGCTTGCGGATCATGGCGAGCGGCGTCCCTTCCGGACCACCCTCCTGATCGGGATCGATCGAAGAAGAGCCGCCGTCCCTCGTGCGGACGACGATGAGATCCTTGTCGAAAGACGCGCGTTCGTCGCGGTCGACTGTCTGAACGACGGTGGTGGAGTTGACGATCATGCCGACTGCGGTGAGCGTCGAGAGGTCGGTCAGCTTACCACCGGACGAGGCCACGCGGCACGGTGAGCGTCGACCTGCCCTGGACTACCGCTCGTCGTCGGGACTCGTGTACCTTGCGGGGAGCCCGCCATGCAACGATCCCTCCTTTGCTTTGCCGCCGCCCTGGTGACGTCGGTCCCGCTCGCTGCGCTGGCTCAAGACAAGCCCACCGAGGCCAAGCCAGCCGACCCGGCCCCCGCCACGGAGGCGGAGAAGCCGGGGGACACGCCCGCCGCGGACCCCGCGGACGGCGCCGGCAAGACCGAAGAGGAAAAGAAGAAACACGCCGCCCAGGACAAGTTCGGGACGAGCGACGAGGAAGAGGCGAAGGGCAAGACCACGAAGCCCAAGGACGAGAACGCGAATCAGTATTTCCTCGGCGCTCGCTTCCGGGACTTCATCGTACCTGGGTTCTTCGTCGGCATGTTCGCGGACGGCGGCCCGGGCGTCGTCAACGCGTTCTCGGGCGGGCCCGAGTTCATGCTCCGGTCGGGCGCGCTCGAGGTGATCTTCTCGGTGACCGTCCCGTACGCCGACTTCTCGATGAACGAGTTCCTCTTCAAGTCGAAGGACGATCCGAAGGAAGCTTACGAAATCGTCAGCTCGAGCCTGAAGCTCATCACGGTCAGCGTCGACCTCCTCGGCCGCATCCCGCTGGAGAGGAAGGGCACGGTGGCGTTGTTGCTCGGAGGGGGCGTCGGTCTCTCCGGCGTGCTCGGCGACCTGCGCCGCAACCAGGCCAAGCCCAAAAACGGCAACGCAAACGCCGACCCCGACCAGCCCGACCAGTGGGCGAAATGTGAAGGGCCGGGCGACGCCGAAGGCGTCGTCGACGGCGTGCAGTACTGCGGCAACGACAACGATCATTACGGCGGGTACGTGGAGCCGAGCTGGGTGAACGGCGGCTCCAAGCCGGTCGTGTTCCCCTACCTCGCGCTCCCGCACATCGGGCTCGAAGTGGTCCCCATCGAGCAGTTCATGATCCGCGTCGACACCGGCTTCTCGATCACCGGGTTCTTCGTCGGGCTCGGCGCCGGTGGGAAGCTCCCGATCTGACGTGTCTCTCCAGCTACCGCCGCGATATGAGCCCGTCCTCCAGCTGGGCAAAGGTGGAGGCGGGGAGGTCTGGTCAGTCCGCGATCGACTGACCGACCAGTCGCTCGCGCTCAAGACACTGGGAGACGACAGCGACGAGCGCGAGGTGCAGGCGTTGGTCCGCGAGGCCGCCGCGCTCTCGGGGCTCGAGGGGCTCGGCGTCCCGCGGGTGCTCCGCTTCGGGCGGCTGCCCGGCACGGGCCGGCCCTATTTGCTCCGCGAGCTCGTCGAGGGCGAGAGCCTGGCCGCGATGCTCGACGCGGGCGCCGACCCGGCGGCCGCGCTCACCGCCGTGCTCGACGTGGCCGATCAGCTGACGCGCCTCCACCGCGCGCAGCTCCTCCATGGCGACGTGAAGCCGGCCAACGTCATCGTCTCGCCGAAGGGGCCGGCGACGTTGGTGGACCTGGGCCTCGTGGCCGCGTTTCGAGAGGGCGGCACGCGACCGCTCGGGCTCACGCCACGTTACGCCGCGCCCGAGCTCTTCGAAGGTGGCGCGCTGACGGTCCGCTCGGAGGTGTTTGCGCTGGGCGCCACGCTCGCCGACGTCCTCGACAAGATCGGCGCGAAGATGGAGCGGTCCGCGGCGCTCGCCCTCACGGAGGTGAGCGCGCGCGCGACGCGAACGAGGCCGGAAGATCGCTACCCCAGCGTCGACGAGCTCGCGAACGCGATCCGCCGCGCATCCTCGGGCATCGCGCAGGGAGCGCCGGCGGCCGGCAGCGCCGCGTGGCCCATCGTCGGGCTCGAGGCTCCGTCGCGCGCGCTGCACGACCAGGTCAAGGCGTTGCCTTCCGGCGGTGGCGTCGTCGTCACGGGCCCGCTCCTGTCGGGCAAGTCCACGCTGCTGCGACGGCTCGCCTGGTCGCTCGGTGTCGAAGGTCGCCACGTCGCCCTCGTGGAGGGCGGGGAAGGCGCCGGCGCCGAGCTCGACCTGGAGATCGCCGGCGCCCAGCCCGACCAGGTCGTCGTCTTGGTCGACGACGCGGAGCGGTTGCCGGACGGCGTCGGTGAGCGGATCGGGCGGCTGCGCGAGGGCGGGGCACGTGTGGTCGTGGTGACCGGAGCCGGCGGCGAGGTGCCGATCGGCGGCGCGACGCTGGAGGTGTTCGACATCCCTCCGCTCGAGGCGGCCCTCTCGCGGGAGCTCTCGCTGCGCGCCGTGCCCTCGCTGCCCGAGCCGGCGCTCGCGCGTGTCCTCGAGATCGCCGAGGGGCGGCCGGGCCGGCTGCGCGCCGTCGTCGAGCTCCTCGACGGCGCGCCGGTGGTCGGTCCCGACGACATCGACCGGCTGGTGCCCGCCGATCTCTTCTCCGCCTCGAAGCGCGCCCGCGACGGCGCGCGACCCCACGGAAAGGCGGAGCTCTCCGCGATCCGCGAGGCGCTCTTGCGGGGGCACTTCGAGGACGCGGCGGATCTGCTCGCGACCCGTGAGGATGAGGCCGGCTTCGAGATCGGCGTCATGCGCGCGAAGCTCTTCACGAACCAGGGCGAGTGGAAGCGCGCGGTGGACGAGCTCATCGGGCTCGACCCCGCGGAGGGCGATCCGGCGCTCGCGCTCGAATATTTCGTCGAGCTGGCGCGCGCGAACCTGCGCGGCGGCGACTACGCCTCCTGCGTCAAGGCCGCCGAGATGGCGGAGGCCCGCGCGGCGTCCCGGCAGGACGCGCGCGCCCGCGCCGCGACCGCCGAGGCGCTCGCGCTCGGGGGGATGGCGCTCTCGTTCCTCGGCGAGCTCGATCGCGCCTCCACCTTCCACGCGTGCTCGATCGAGAACGCGCGCGCGCTCACCGACGCGCGCGTTCTGTCGGTCGCGCTCAGCTCGGCCGCGTTCTCGCTGCAGCGGCAGGGCAAGCTCGAAGATGCGCGGCCGCTCTACGAGGAGGCGCTCGCCAACGCCGAGACGGCGGGGGACGCAGGCACCGTCGCGACGACCCGACTGAACCTCGCGGGCATCGCCAAGGCGCAGGGCGATCTCGCGCGATCGCTCGTCCACCTCGAGGCCGCGGTCGACATGGGCCGCCGCTCGGGGCGCCGCGCCACGTTGCGACAAGCGCTCCTCAACCTCGCGAACCTCGACCTCTACCTCGGGCGGCTCGCGCGCGCGCAGGTCTCGATCGAGCACCTCGCTGCCGAGCGCCACGAGCTACCGCCGAGCTTCGTGGCGCAGCTCCTCAGCCTGGAGAGCGAGGCCGCGTCGAAGTCGGGCGATCTCGTCCGCGCCGAGGCGCTCTGCATCGCCTGCGCCCGTGCTTACGAGTCCGTCGGCCGGCGCGTCGACGCAGCCGAGGCGCAGCTCGAGAGCGTCTTCGTCAGGCTCGCGCGTTCTCCGGCGAGCGACGCGCAAGCGGAGATCGCCGAGCTTCGTCGGAGGCTCGCGGAGATCGGCCCGGCGCTCGTCGAGGTCAGCTCCCACCGCGCCGCGCTCGAGCTCGCGCGCGGTCGCGTCGCCGCCCTCGCCGGTGAGGCCTCCGCCGCGCGCGAAGCGTACGACCGGAGCATCGAGGCCGCGGTCGCGACGGGCAAGAAGGACTGGCTCGCGCGGGCTTATCAGGCCCGGGCGGTGCTCAGCGCGGACGAGGGCCAGCTGCTCGCGGCCCGGCGCGATCGCGAGGCGGCGCTCGCCGTGCTCGAGGAGATCGCCGCTCGGTTGCCGCGGGATCTGCGCGAGGTGTTCTGGGACGACCCGAACCGGAGGGGGCTCCGCGAAGGGGAGGCCGGGAAGAACGCCACGCTCGCGTCCCCGAGCAGCAACGCCGGAGCGCCGGCAGGTCCGACCTTGAACACCCGCGTCACGCAAGACCGGCTGGCCCGACTGCTCGAGGTGAACCGCGAGCTCGCCGGCACCTACGATCTTCGCCGGCTGCTCGAGCGGCTGACGGACCACGCCATCTTGCTCCTCTCCGCCGAGCGCGGCTTCGTCATCCTGAAGAGCCAGCGGCAGGACCGGCAAGGAGACTTCTCCATCCACGCGTCCCGCGACCAAGCCGGGGACGACCCCCACGCTCGGTTCTCGCAGTCCATCGCCGACCGCGTGATTCGAACCGGGGAGCCGGTCGTCACCACCAGCGCGCGCGACGACGCGCGGATGGCCGACTACGTGTCGGTCCACCAGCTCATGCTCCAGTCCATCGCGTGTGTGCCGATCCGTTCGCGCGACGCGGGGACGATCGGCGCGCTCTACCTGGAGACGCGCCTGCGATCGGCGGCTACGTTCGCCGAAGACCTGCCGCTGCTCGTCGCGTTGGCCGATCAGGCGGCGATCGCGATCGAGACCGCCCGCCTGGTGGGGGAGAACGAGGCGCGCGCGCGGGAGCTGGAGAAGAAGAGCGCGGAGCTCGAGGTCGCGCGCGCCAAGCTCGAGGAGCTGCTCGGGCACCGGACGGCCCAGCTCCAGCAGACCCGCCGTGATCTGAAGAGCGCGCGCGCCGTCATCAAGAGCCACTTCGGCTACGAAGGGCTGGTCGGGACGAGCGAGGCGATGAGGAAGGTCTACGCCCTCATCGATCGCGTGAAAGACACGGACGTCCCGGTCCTCATCACCGGGGAGAGCGGGACCGGCAAGGAGGTGATCGCGCGCGCGATCCACAACGCCTCGCCGCGGGGGAAGAAGCCGTTCTTGGCCATCAACTGCGGCGCCATCCCGGAGCATCTGCTCGAGTCGGAGCTCTTCGGTCACGTCCGCGGCGCGTTCACCGGCGCCGACCGCGATCGGAAGGGCCTCTTCCGCGAGGCGACCGAGGGCTCGCTCATGCTCGACGAGATCGGCGAGATGCCCCACAAGATGCAGGCGGGCCTGCTGCGTGTCTTGCAGGAGAAGGTCGTCCGGCCGGTCGGCGGCTCACGCGAGGAGCCGACGGGCACACGTGTCATCGCCGCGACGCACCGTGACCTCGCCGCGATGGTCGAGGGCGGCACCTTCCGCGAGGACCTCTTCTATCGCCTCAACGTCATCCAGGTTCGCGCGCCCTCGCTTCGCGAGCGCGTCGAGGACATTCCCATCCTCATCGACCATTTCCTGGGGATCTTCGCGGCGCGTTACAACCGCGAGCGGCGCAGCGTCTCTCGCGCCGCGCTGAAGATGCTGTCGGGCTATCGCTGGCCCGGCAACGTGCGCCAGCTCGAGAACGCGCTGCTCAACGCCTGGGTGCTCTCGGACGGTCCCGAGCTCGAGCCGGAGGATTTCGAGCTCACCGATCTGCCGGTCGCGCCGCCGCGCCAGGGCTCGGCCGCGCCGGCCACCGTGACCCTGCCGCCGAACCTCGACGCCCACCGGGCGGGCGAGCGCGAGCGAATCCTCCAGGCCCTGTCCGCTTCGAACTGGAACCGCGTCCGCGCCGCCGAGATCTGCGGGATGCCGCGGCGGACGTTCTACCGCCGGCTCAAGGAGTACGGAATCCAGTAGCGCTCAGCGTGTGGTCGCGCGCTCTTCGGCTTCCAGCTCGCCGAGCGCCTCCGCGATCGCGTCGTCGTCGTCGGGTCGCTCGGCCACCGTCTCGAGCGCGATCCTCAGCTTCGGAGACGCCGTGGTCCCTGCCGCGACACGGATGCGGTCCTTGGCGTCCGCGGCGCCGGCCATGGCGGCGACGGCGGCGCCGACGCGCATCGGCGCGGGCTTGCGTGCGTCCTCCACGACCCGGAGGAGCACGTCGTTCGGCGGCGGTGCCGTCCGGAGATCCGCGCGCGCGCCGGAGCCGATGCTGCGCAGGCTGGTGATCCAGTCCGAGAGGGTCCGGGTCCCCCGCGCGAGGAGCTCAGGCGCGACGTCGCCGCCCGTCCGGCGGTTCAGCTCCATCGCCTCGCGGATGCGAGCGAGCATCTGCTCGACGTCGCCGCTCATCCACCCTTCCTGGCCGCATACGATCTGCTCGCTCGAGCCGTCCTCCAGGCGGATCTCGACGCCCACGTAGGTCTTGTTGCCGCTCGTCTTCGTGTACTTGCGAACGTCCGTCACGCGAGAGAAGGGGATGAAGCGCTCGCGGCCCAACCAGCGCGCGGCCACGCCATCCACGCCGACGCGCACGCGGGTCGGCGAGAGCGTGAGGCCGAGCATGAACGTGAGGAGCGCGATGACCATGACCCCCACGAACGGCGCGCCGCTCCGCCCGAGCGCCGCGATCCCGGCGAAGAGGAGCGGGAGAAAGACGAAGAAGAGCGGCAACAGGAGGTAGGCGAGCTGCTTCCAGACCGACCAGCGGAACATGTCGGATGCGCCCCGGAGCTCCGCGACGGATTGCGTCACGTCGAAGCCGAGCGCGCGGAGGAGCGAGCGTCCCTCGTCTTCGTTCGCCACCTCGAACAGGAGCGGTAGCCGCACGCCCTTTCGCCGGACGCGGATGCGCATCCGCCCGGCCTCGGGCACCAGCACGCCGTCCACCAGATCCTCTCGCTTCGCGACCAGCTCGCCGCCACGCCGGACCTCCGTCTCGGTCACGACGATGGCACCGGGGAGCCTCACCGGGTCCTTGTTGGTCCTGAGCGCGTAGGCGAGCGCGAGCGTGCCGAAGATGATCGTGTGCGGAACGGGGATCAGGAGCGGCGCGGTCCCCGTGATCGCCGCCGCGAGCGCGAAGCCCAGGCCGAGGAGATAAGGCGTCGCGCCGGCGGTCAGGTAGACGCGGTTGTGCCGGAGCAGCGCGGCGGTCTCTCCTTCGAATCTCCCCCCCTCACCTTGGGTGAGGGGGCCGGGGGGTGAATCAGTGACAAGATCGCTACCTGTTGAGATGGACGTCGACTCCTTCAGCACGGCGCTACCGCTTCGTGAGGATCTCGTAGGCGCGGTTGAGCTCACGCGTCCGCTTCTCGGCGAGGTCGCGGATCTCGCTGGCCAACGTGGCCGCGCGGTCGGGGTGGTACTCCTTGACCAGCTTCTGGTACGCCGCGCGGATCACCTCGAGCGAGGCGCCCTTCTCGACGCCGAGGATCTCGTGGGGATCTCTTCCGTCGACGGTCTCCGACGGGGGAGGGGGCGGTGCGAGCGGCTTGGGCTTGGGCGCCGGGGGGCTCTTCAGCTCCTTGCGCTTTCCCCCGCCCATCCCGCGCACGACGGCGCGGTAGACGAGGAACAGGAGGATCGCGATGAGCGCGAACCGGAGCGGGCTCACTCTTCGATCCAGGGCGCGAGCGCCGATTGGATCAGCGACGCGACCGTCTCGATGTCGCCGTCGCCGCGGACGTGGACCACGCGATCGTCGGGCACGAGCACCTCGGCGTGGGCGTAGGCCTTCGCCAGCCGGGCCTGCAACGCACCCTTCTCGTACAGGTCCTCCGCGGCGCCGCGCTGGGCCCGGCGCGTCGCCGCGACCTCCGGCGAGACGTCGACCACGAGGGTGACGTCCGGCCTGCGGGCGAACCGGTTGAGCGAGCGGATCCACGCGACGATCTCGTGCGCGGGGAGGCGCGACGTGGTCGCCACCGACTGATAAGCGAGGCTCGAGAGATCGTAGCGGTCCGAGAGGACGACCGCGCCGCGCGCGAGGGCGGGCTCCACCTCGCCGCGCACGTGATCGAGCCGGTCCGCCGCGAAGAGCAGCGCCATGAGATCTCCCTCGGGGCTCGAGGGGAGCACCGCGCGACCGCCGAGGATCTCGCGGATGAAGGCGCCGATCGGCCCGGTGCTCGGCTCGCGCGTGACGTGCACCTCTCGCGCGCGCTCGCGCAGGTACGCGGCGTAGCGCTCGACCTGCGTGGTCGTGCCGGCTCCGTCGATGCCCTCGACGACCACGAACACCCCGCGCTTGCTCACGGGACCTCCAGGGGGGCGCGGTCTTCGCCGAGCACCACGTTGTCGATGAGCCGCGCTCCGCCGAGGCGCAAGGCGACGGCCAGGAGCGTGCGGTCCGGCACGCGCGCGTCGTCGGGGAACGGGGTGACGCGATCGGGATCTGCCAGCTCGACGTAGTCGATCGAGTCGGCCACCGCCGCGATCGGCTCGCGGCAGGCGGCGCGGAGCGCGCCGGCGTTGCGCTCGCCCTTCGCGAAGAGGGCGGAAGCTCGCGAGAGCCCGGTCGGGATGGCCAGGGCGCTCTGGCGCGCCGCCGCGGAGAGGTAGCGGTTGCGCGAGGAGAGCGCGAGGCCGTCGGGCTCGCGCACGGTGGGCACCCCGACGATCTCCACAGGAAGGAGCAGATCCCGCGTCATCCGCTCGATTACTTTGAGCTGCTGGTAGTCTTTCCGGCCGAAGAGGGCGACGCAAGGGCCAGCCAACGCGAAGAACTTCGCCACGACCGTCGTCACGCCTTCGAAGTGCCCGGGACGATGTGCCCCGCAGAGCGCGGCGGCGGTCTCCCCGACGTGCACCCGTGTCTCGTCCCCTTCGGGGTACATGGCGCGCCCCTCCGGCGCGAACACGAGCGCGGCGCCGGCCTCCTTCGCGAGCGCTCGATCGGCGTCGAGCGTCCGCGGATAACGCGCGAAGTCCTCGTTGGGGCCGAACTGCGTGGGGTTCACGAACACCGTCACCACCACGAAGTCGGCGCGCTCCGCGGCGGCCCGGACGAGCGTGGCGTGGCCCTCGTGGAGCGCGCCCATCGTGGGCACCAGGCCGACGCGAGCCCCGCGGGCTCGCGCGGCGTCACAGGCGCGGCGGAGGTCGGCCGGATCGTGGACCGTGTCCATGGGCCGCCCGTCTACCCCAGGTCCGCGCGCGCCGCACCCGAGGTTCGGGTTGTCGTTACATCCTGCTACACTCGGGGGATCGTGACGATCACCCTGAACCATACGGACAGCGTCGAGTCGCCGAGCCCCGGGCCCGTCAGCGCACCGCCGTCCTTGTTGGTCCCGCTCGATGCCGGAGACCCGACGCACTACCTGAACCGCGAGCTCTCCTGGCTCGAGTTCAACTCGCGGGTGCTCGCCGAGGCGGAGTCGACCGAGGTCCCGCTCTTCGAGCGACTGAAGTTCCTGGGCATCTTCTCCTCGAACCTCGACGAGTTCTTCATGGTGCGCGTCGCCGGCCTGAAGGCCCAGCAGGGTGGCAAGGTGGCCGACCTCCCGCCCGACGGCATGACGGCGGACGAGCAGATCCTCGCGATCAGCCGGCGCGCCCACGAGCTGTTCGACCGCGCGTATCGGCTCTGGAACACCGATCTGTACCCGGCGCTGAGGCGCGCGGGCATCGTGCTCGTGAAGCCCGACGAGCTCGACCCGGTCGAGCGCGCGGCGCTCGATCAGCGGTTCCGGACCGACATCTTCCCGGTGCTGACGCCGCTTGCGATCGATCCGGGCCATCCGTTCCCGCACCTCCGCAACAAGAACATCAACCTCGGCATCATGCTCACGCGCGAGACCGAGACCGAAGCCGGCTTCGGGGTCATCCAGGTCCCCGCGATGTTGAACCGGCTCATCCCGGTGCGTGTCGACGGGGCCGAGCGGGCGTTCGTCTTGCTGGAGGACGTCATCGCGCGGCACGTGGGCGAGTTCTTCCAGACGACGCGCATCCGCGGGACGTACCCGTTCCGCGTGATGCGCAACTGGGACCTCGAGATCGACGAGGAAGAAGGGGAGGATCTGCTCCAGACGATCCAGGCCGAGCTCCGGCGGCGCGATCGCGGCAACGCCGTCCGCGTCGAGATCGGGATGGGCAACGCGCTCGACAACAGCGTGGTCCGCCTCTGCCGTGCGCTCCACCTGGACCCCTCGGAGGACGTCTACCGCGTCAACGGCCCGCTCTACTTCGCCGATCTCCTGTCGATGATCGAGGGCGATCCGCGCCGCGAGCACAAAGACGAGCGGTTCACGCCGCAGGTGGCCCAGCCGTTCCGCGAGCAGGAGGATCTGTTCGCGGTCATCCGCGAGCGCGACGTCGTCCTGCACCACCCGTTCGACTCGTTCGAGTCGGTCGTCGAGCTCATCAACCAGGCCGCCGACGACCCCGACGTGCTCGCCATCAAGCAGACGCTCTATCGAACCGGCGGAGACTCGCCCATCGTCCGCGCGCTCGCACGCGCCGCCGAGAACGGCAAACAGGTCGCGGCCATCGTCGAGCTGAAGGCGCGCTTCGACGAGGCGAGCAACATCCGCTGGGCGCGGTGGCTCGAGCAGAGCGGGGCGCAGGTCATCTACGGCCTCCTAGGCCTGAAGACCCACGCCAAGGCGCTGCTCGTCGTGCGCCGCGAGAAGGACGGCCTGCGACGCTACGTGCACCTCTCGACCGGCAACTACAACCCGAGCACGGCGCGCCTCTACACGGACGTGGGGCTCTTCACGGTCAACCCGGAGATCGGCGAGGACGTCACGGCGCTCTTCAACCTGCTCACGGGGTATTCGGCGCCTTCCAAGTGGAACCGCCTCGTCGTCGCGCCGCTCGGCCTGCACGAGGCCGTGCTCGGGCTCATCGCGCGGGAGGCCGCGCACGCGAAGGCCGGCAAGAAGGCGCGCATCCACGCGCAGATGAACGCGCTCGTGGACGTGGACGTGATCGACGCCCTCTACGCCGCGAGCGAGGCCGGGGTGGAGATCGACCTGCGCATCCGCGGCATCTGCTGCTTGCGTCCCGGCATCCCGGGGCTGTCCTCACGCATTCGCGTGCACGCGCTCATCGACCGGTACCTCGAGCACGCCCGCATCATGCGCTTCGAGAACGGCGGAGAGTCCGAGATCTACATCTCGAGCGCCGACTGGATGCCGCGCAACTTCCACCGCCGTGTGGAGGTGATGACACCCATCCTCGACCCGAGGACGAAGGGGCGCATCGAGAAGATCCTCGAGACCCACTCCGCCGACACGCAGAAGACGTGGGTGCTCCACCAGGACGGCCACTACGACCGGATCGCCGCAGACGGCGTTCCGTTGCGCTGCCAGCTGCGGTTCATCGAGCAGGCGAAGGAGCGCGCGAAGAAGACCGACCACTCGCGTGGCAGCAGCACCTTCCACGTCCTCGACGTCCCGGCGACCGAAGAGGAGCGGAAGATCCGCCGCGTGAAGGAGCGACAGAAGAAGAAGCAGCAGAACGAGCTCGGCTGACGCGCCCGAGGCTCACTCGTAGGGATCGGTCGCGGCCGGCTGGACCGGCGGGGGGGCCGGCTGGGTAGGCGGCGCTGTCGGCGCGGGAGCTGGCTTGGGCTCGGGCGGCGTCGTCTTGGCGGTGGCGGTGGGCGGAGGCGGCGGCGCGCTCGGCGGCGGGCTGCTCGGCTGCGGCGCAGTCGGTCTGGGCGCGCTCGACGGAGCCTGGGTCGGCTGCGGCAGCGGAGCTGCCGCAGGCTCGGGCGAGGGCTCGTCGGGCTCGATGGGGATCTCCACCGCCGGTGCGTTGGTGACCGGAGGGGGCGGCGGCCGCGGCGCCGGCGCAGTGCCGGGCGCCGCCTGGGTCTTCGTGGTCGACGCCGGGGAGGCGGATGGAACCGGCGGCTTCGAGAAGTAAGTGATGAGGAGGTAGAGCACGCCCCCCGCCGCCAGGATGAAAAACGCCCACTTCATGTCCGGCCCGCGGCGGATGGGCGCAGGCGGATCGGGCAGCGGTGTGGACTCTTCCCTGGGCGCAGGCGCCGCCGGCCGCGCGGCCTTGGGCCGTGAGGCCGGCGAGCTCGCCGCGCGCGCGGGAGGCGCAGCCGGAGAGGTCTCTGCTCGCTCGATCGGCGGGCGAGGCGCGTGTTTTGTCTTTCCTTCGCGTCGCTGTTTGCGGGTGGGCTTCGCCACGGCCGTGCACCCTACACCAAGCGCCGCGCCGCCAGCGCAACCGAACAGCGCTGTAGCGAAAGGGGGAAGCCCATGGAACAATCGGTCCCCCTATGCAGCGCCCCGTCCTTGCCTTCGTCACGTTCACCTTGCTCGCAGGCTGCTCGACGGACGTCGACGACCTGTTCGGCGGCGGATCCAACGGCGACGGCGGTGCGGGCGGCGCCACGACCACGGCCGTGACCGCGACCTCGACCACCTCGGGCCCGGGCTCGACGACAGGGACGACGAGCGGTCCCACGACGAGCAGCTCCTCGACCTCGACGTCGGGCCCCACGACGACCTCGGCGGTCACGACCGGGCAAACGACGGTGACGACCGGTCCCGAGCCGGTCGTGGTGGACTGCCGGGGCGGGGGCGCTTGCCCGGTCGAGGGGGGCGGCGTGTGCTGCTGGGACAACCAACAGCAATCCGGGGAGTGTGTGCCGGCGGCAGAGCAGTGTCAGGGCTCGCAGTTCGAGCCGCTCGTGGCGATTTCCTGCCAGCTCCCGGAGCAGTGCCCGAACCAGGTCTGCTGCGCGCACCGCGCGTTCCCCAGCAACCAGTCGCCCTACATCGACACCACGTGCGTCGACCAGTGCGAAAACCCCGACCGGGTGGTCTGCGACCCGAACGCGCCGCAGTGTCCGATGGGGACCAACTGCATCCAGAGCGGCCTGCTGCCAGCGGGCTACTTCATCTGCTCGCCGAACTGACCGGGGAGCCAGCCTGCCAAGCCAGGTGAATTGACAGCAATAACTGCGGTCAGTACCGTTCGCGGGCACCAGCCAGGCCATGCTCCTCGGTGCCCACCTGCGTTTTCGGAAGGGGTGGGCAGCCGTCGCGAGCCGCTCGGCACGGGGGATTCGTCCCCTCGGAGGAAGACGATGCTGCGTAAGAACTCCCTGCTCCGCGCCCTTGTCCTCGGAGCCGTACTCGCCGCGGCGCCCCTGCTGGGCGGCTGCACCGATCCGAACGATCCGATGACCTACGTCAACGAGATGAAGGATCCGGCGAAGCAGCCCCAGGCCGTCAAGCGTCTGAAGCAGTTCTACGAAGACGACATGACGAAGGACAAGAAGGACCGGGGTGGTCCGAACGTGAAGTCCCTCCTCGACAAGATCGCGGAGCCCCTCACGAAGGCCTGCGTCGAGATCGACCTCCAGCCGCGCGTGAAGAGCGAGCTCATCGCCCTGCTCGCGGACTTCCGCGACGCGCGCACCGAGGCCTGCATGAAGAAGGCCCTCGCGGACTACAAGCCCGACCAGGGCGAGGACGACGTGCGCAACGTCATGCGGTCGGTCGCCGCGACGAAGTCGAAGAGCCTCGCCCCCGAGGTCATGAAGGTCTTCACGACAATCAAGTTCTCGAGCCCGAAGGTGAAGCTCATCGGCAAGGACGTCACGGCGGCCGTCCTGGCCGTCGCCGACAAGGCCCAGGAGGACGAGCTGATCGCCCTCATCGATCGGCCGATCGACCCCACGAACGAGGCCTCCGTCCACGACGAGGCCTTCTGGCAGACCGTCGCCGTCCGCGCGCTCGGTGAGATGAAGAGCGAAAAGGCCGTCCGGCCGCTCATCAAGATCGTGCTCACCCCGCGCAAGGCGCCCGTCCGCAACACGGCGCTCGTCGCGCTCGTGAAGATCGGCAAGGCGGCGGTCAAGCCGACCGAGGCCGTCCTCAAGGGCGAGGACAAGGAGATGGTCGAGTACTCCACCAAGGAGCAGCTCGCCGGCGCCGAGAAGGACAAGGACGGGAAGATCACCGACGCCACGAAGAAGCTCGCGGAGAAGGCGCACGTCTCGACCGCAGCGGAGATCCTCGGCGCGCTCGGCGCGCAGAGCTCGGTGCAGCCGCTGCTCACCGCGCGCGGCAGCGCGGACGACGCGGGCAAGGTCGTCCTCTCGCTCGTGCTCCCGCTCCTGCCCAAGTCGCAGGAGACGCTCGACGCGTACAAGACGACCTTCGACGAAGCGAAGATGGACCTCGAGGTCCCCGGCGTCGGCGGCGCGAAGGAGCTCCTCGCGGACGCCTCGGGCGACTTCTTCGACGCAAGCCTCGTCCCGTGGCTCGTCGACTCGGCGACGAAGCTGAAGGGCGAGCAGGCCGACGTCGACGCTCTCCGTGGCTACGCGCTCCAGGCCGCCATCAAGCTGATGAAGGCGGACCAGGTGGCCGAGGTCGAGAAGCTCTACAACCTCGACGCGCAGGGGACTGACGCGCAGGGCAAGCAGATCAAGACCGTCGTCGGCAAGGCCTTCGAGTCCGAGTTCAAACAAGCCAAGGAGCTCGTCACGAACTGCAAAGAGGACCTGGCCTGCTACCAGGCCAAGCTGACGGACGAAAAGACGCAGGCCAAGGAGCAGCAGTTCACCGGCATCAAGGCCGCGTACATGATCGGCATCCTCGGCGGCGAGGCCGACCGCAAGAAGCTCGTGGACGACATGCCCAAGATCACGAACGGCGCGGTTCGCATGTCGGCGCTGAAGGCGCTCCAGGCCCTCGCGCCGAAGGGCGACGCGGCCGCGGCCGACAAGCTGCAGGGCTACCTCGACAAGGCCGAGGAGGCCAAGGACGACAATCTGGTGCAGTCGTACCAGGTCTTCACGCAGGTGGCCGCGCGGCTTCGCGCCCGCGTGGAATGACGGTCGTCGTCGAGATCACACAAGGACTCGCCGCGGGGCGCAAGCTCGAGCTCCGCGGCGATTTCATTTCCATCGGTCGCCGTCCGACCAACGACGTGGCGATCGAAGAAGCCCACGTCTCGGGTGAGCACGCGCGGATCGCCGTGTCCGGCGAGCGCGTCACCCTGACGGACCTGCGCTCGACCAACGGCACCACCCTCCTCCGCCGCGACATCCGCGTGCGGCTCTCACCCGAGCAGCCCGAGGCCGATCTCGAGTCGGGTGACTTCATCGAGCTCGGCACGGGCGACGCGGTCACGACGCTGCGCGTCACGCTGGTCGACGAGTCGGAGGAGAGCCACGTCCTCGCGCTCACCCGGCTCGAGGCGGCGCTGCCCGCGGTCGCTGGCCGGGAGCTCGATCCGGCCGTCCTCGCGAAGCTCTACGCAGCGCAGAAGCGGATCGGGGCCGAGAACGCGCTCGACCGCGTGCTCGAGGCCGTGGCGGACGCCGCGCTCGAGCTCGTGCGCGCGGCCACCCACGTGACGATCGTCCTGTCCGACGACGACACGGGCAAGGAGCAGCACCCCACCTTCGTGCCCGTCCTCACCCGTGTGCGCCTGCCGGATGGCGCGGGGACGACGCCCACCGCGCCCATCCCCGTCGCGCGCAGCGTCTACCGCAAGGTCGTGAAGGAGCGCGCGGCCGTGCTCGCGGCCGACGCCCCGAAGGACGTGGGCGAGAGCGACTCGATCATGGGCGCCTCCATCCGCAGCACCATCGGCGTCCCGCTCTGGCGCGGCGACGAGATCCTCGGCGTCCTGCAGGCCGACAACCGCAACGCGCCCGGCATGCTCACCCAGAGCGACGTGGAGCTCCTGTTGCTCCTCGCGTCGAACGCGAGCCTCGCCGTCTCCAGCGCACGGCTCATCAAGCGGCTGACGGTCGCCGAGGAGCAGCTCAAGAAGGAGAACGTCTTCCTCAAGGGCCGCGAAGAGAAGCGACGCGGCGGCGGGAAGGACGTGAACATCATCGGGCGGAGCGAGGCCATGCAGGCCGTCATCCGCCAGCTCGACAAGGTCGTCGACACACGCGTGACCGTCCTGGTCGAGGGCGAGACGGGCACCGGCAAGGAGCTCATCGCCGCGGGGGTGCACTACCGCTCCCGCCGGCGAGACAAGCTCTTCGTCGCGCAGAACTGCGCCGCCATCGCCGAGAGCCTCCTCGAGAGCGAGCTCTTCGGTCACAAGAAGGGCGCCTTCACCGGCGCCATCGACGAGAAGAAGGGTCTGTTCGAGATCGCCGACGGCGGCACCTTGTTCCTCGACGAGATCAACTCGACCAGCCTCTCGCTGCAGTCGAAGCTCCTACGCGCCCTGCAAGAAGGGGAGATCCGGCCCGTGGGCGGCACGAACGCGAAGCACGTGGATGTGCGCATCGTCGCGGCCACCAACCGCAACCTGGAGGAGCTCGTCGCCAAGGGGCTCTTCCGCGAGGACCTCTACTATCGGCTCCAGGTCTTCCCCATCCGGCTGCCCCCGCTCCGCGAGCGCCGCGACGACATCCCGATCCTCGCGACGTATTTTCTCGGGCGGTACGCCGAAGAGATGGGCAAGCCCGTGGGCGGCTTCTCCCAGCAGGCCCTCGAGCTGATGATGAGCTACGAGTGGCCCGGCAACGTTCGCGAGCTGCAGAACGAGGTGCAGCGCCTCGTCATCCAGCTCGATCCGGGCAGCTTCGTCATCCCCGATCTGCTGTCGCCGCACATCAAGAAGGCGCTCGGCGTCGTCGCCAAGGCGAGCGTTCCGAAGGGCACGCTGCGTGAAATGATGGATTCGGTGGAGAAGTATCTCCTGCTCGAGACGCTCCGCGAGCACGGCCAGAACAAGACAGCGGCCGCGAAGGCGCTGGGCATCACCCGCGAAGGCCTGCACAAGAAGCTCCGCCAGCACGGGATCTGAGCGCGCGCATGCACGTCAGGGGGGCGCGGGGCGCGCGGCGCAGCTCGCGCAATACAGCTGCCCGCTCCTCGGGTGGTAGCGGGCGCGCTCGCCCACGTCGATCGCGCCCTGGCAGCCGTCACAGATCGTCGCGAACTCGACCGTGAGCTCCTCGGGGGGCTCGACCGGCCGCTCGACGCCGTCGACGATGAGACCGCGTGCGCTGCTCTTCACGATCGCCGCGCGGAATGTCTCGTGGATCGCCGACCATTGTCGGACGAGCGCCTCGCTCAGACCATAGTCCCGCATGAGCCCTTCGAGGATGGCCTCCCGATAGTCGAAGAGCTCGTCGGAGATCACCATCCAGTGGTGGGCGTTGTAGGGGTCGAGCCCGAAGTAGTCGCGCCGTCCGGTCATCGCATCGGCCAGGAAGGCGTATTGCTGACCGATCGCCCGGTCGATCGTCACGCGGTGGAAGAAGGGGGCGAGCCGCGGGTCGGCGTACACACGGGTATAGAACGTCGTGAGGATCTCGCGGAGCCCTTCGCCCCGGCGGAGCGCCTCCCAGAGCGCCGGGCTCGGTCCGAGCGCCGCGAAGAGCTCGCGATCTTTCGGACGATAGCCGTGGGCGAACTCGAACGCGTCCGCGTGGATGTCCGACCGCCGCACGCCGGCGCGCACCGCGCGAACGCGACCCTCGTGCACCATGTCCGGCACACCACACAGGTAGACGACCCAATGGTCGAGCTCGGGGTGCTCGTCGAACGCGAGCGGCACGATGCGACCGGACCGCGTCGTCGCGTCGCCGCCGGTGCCGGTCAGGCAAACGTGGTGCTCGAACCGCGCGTGCGCGGAGGCGAGCCCGGCCAAGGTGTCGCGCAGGTAGAGCCCGTCTGCGTCTCGAGAGCCGTGATAGAGGACGATGCGACCGCGATGGCCTTGCCGGATCGCGTCGCGGCACACCCCGAGGATCGGCGAGAGCCCCGAGCCGGTCGCGAGCAGGAGCAGGTCGCGGTCTGCGAGATCGGGATCGTAGGTGCACGTACCCACTGGGCCCTGACCGTCGATCATGTCGCCGACCTCGAGCGTGTCGAGCAGCCAGTTGCTCATCACGCCGCCAGGGATGCGCTTGACGTGGACCGAGAGGAAGTAGTCCTCCTCGCCGATGCTGGCGATCGAGTAGCTGCGCACGACGCCGTCGCTCCGCCGGAGGTTCATGAACTGCCCGGGGCGCCAGTGGGTAGCCCGCTCCGGCTCGAAGGAGAGCTCGCAGATGGTCGGGGAGAGCCAACGCTTCTGGGAGAGCATGAGCGGGACGGAGAGGACGCTCAGATCGGGCCGCCGGACGGTGACGTCGTCAGCGGGGCGCGTGGTGCAAGGGAGGAACATCCCGTGCGCGGCCAGCGACGCGTCGACGTCCCGCTTCGGATCTCGGGCGAGGTCTCCTGACTCGCACTGGAGCATGCACGTGTGACACGAGCCCTTGCGACAGGAGAAGGGGACGTTGGCGCCGCCGCGGATGAGCGAGTCGAGGATCGACTGGCCTTCTTCGACCGAGTAGGCCGCGCCTTCGAACGTCAGAGTCGGCATCGTGGAGCACTCTAGCAGGGTGCTGGAAGAGTCTCCGCCCTCCGTTCTGGACCCATCATGCCCGCCCTTTCACCCCCCGAATCCCCCCTCACGAGTGAGGGGGAGAATGCTCGATCGGAGCTGATTTGTCGCTGCCTGGGTCTCGCCCGGAAGAGAGACGAGCGGGGCGCTCGCCATCGCGCGTGCTTCCGGTGCGTCACCTGCGCAACGTGAAACAGCCCATGTTGCCGCGAGTGTTTCAACGCCCGCCGTGCCGTCCTCCGCGTCCTCGCAGCCGGCGCGCAAACTGGGTCACGCTCGATGGCACGCGTGATGCTTCGTCCCGCAACGGACCGCCCGCGACGAGGGAGGGTGAAACGTGAGCCAGACGGTGGACACAAAGCCAATCAACCCGGGCAACGGCTCGAGCCGCGATCCGTTGCTCGCGGCCCTCGGCCGCATCGAATCGAAGCTCGACTCCCTCGAGACCCGCCTCGCCGCGCTGGAACGCTCCAACGAGAAGCTGGGGGAGGCCACGCACGCGCTCCCGCAGCTCGCCGCGGTCGCGGTCGACTCCTTCGACGGCTGGGTGGAGACCCTCACCGCACGCGGCATCGATATCGACAAACACGGCCGCGCGGCGCTCACCGCGCTCGAACGGCTCACGTCTCCCGCCGCCATCGCGATGCTGCGCGACGTGCTCGATCACACGGAGGAGCTCCACAACCTCCTCAAGTCCGGCGTGCTCGACCCGAGCGCGCTGCGGGTGGTCGGAGAGGTCGGTGCGGCGCTCGCCGAGATATCGAAGACGGCGCCGCCCTCGGCCGGCGCGTGGGAGGCGCTGCGCGCGACGCGGGACCCCGACGTGAAGCGCGCGCTCGGCTTCGTCCTCGCGCTGGCGAAGCGCTTCGGCGAGAGCCTCGGCTCCGAGCGCCCCGCGTTGCCCGCCGCCTCGGAAAGGAGCGCGTGATGGAACGTCGTCATCAAGTCCTCGTCGCCGGCGGAGGCACCGGGGGAATCACCGTCGCCGCGCGGCTCAAGCTCGCCCGGCCCGATCTCGACGTGGCGATCATCGAGCCCTCGGAGTTCCACGATTACCAGCCGCTCTGGACACTCGTCGGCGCCGGTGTCTTCGACAAGGCGATCACCCGTCGAAACACGGCCGACTACATTCCGCCCGGCGTCAGCTGGATCCGCGACTCCGTCGCGGCCTTCGACCCCGAGGCCAACCGGGTCACGTTGAAGGGCGGCGACACGGTCGTCTACGAGCAGCTCGTCGTCGCGCTGGGGATGAAGCTCGACTGGGGGCGGGTGAAGGGTCTCCCCGGCAATGTCGGCAAGAACGGCATCTGCAGCAACTACGCCTGGGAGACGGTCGACAGCACCTGGCAGTTCCTGCGCGAGTTCAAGGGAGGGACCGCCGTCTTCACGTTCCCGTCCACGCCGATCAAGTGCGCGGGCGCCCCTCAGAAGATCATGTACCTCGCCGACGACTACCTTCGAAACAGCGGGGTCCGCGAAAAATCGAAGGTCGTCTTCGCGTCCGCCGGCGCGGCGATCTTCGGCGTGAAGAAGTATCGCGACGCGCTGGAGAAGGTCGTCGCGCGAAAATCGATCGACACGATGTTCAAACACGACCTCGTCGAGGTGCGGCCGTCGTCGAAGGAGGCCGTCTTCAAGAAGCTGGAGGACGGCTCGGAGGTCGTCATGAAATACGACCTGCTCCACGTGACGCCTCACCAGACGACCCACGACGTCGTGAAAAAGAGCAGCCTGCCGAACGCGGACGGTTGGGTGGAGGTCGACAAGTACAACCTCCAGCACGTCCGCTTCCCCAATGTCTTTTCACTGGGCGACAACTCCAGCCTCCCGACCTCCCGCACGGGCGCAGCCATTCGCAAGCAAGCCCCCGTGCTCGCGGACAACCTCCTCGCGCTGCGCGACGGCAAGCCGCTCGAAGCCCGCTACGACGGCTATGCGTCGTGCCCGCTCGTCACCGGCTATGGCAAGCTCATCCTCGCGGAGTTCGACTACGACGGAAAGCCGATGGAGAGCTTCCCGTTCGATCAGAGCAAGGAGCGGTACAGCATGTACGCCTTGAAGGCCTACGGCCTGCCGGACCTGTACTGGAACGGGATGCTCCAGGGCCGGTCGTAGCCCCTCAGTATCCGGCTTCGAACGCCAGCGTGGGGATCGCGATGGGGCCGATCTCCCGCGGCGTGCAGCCTTCCTCGTCACACGCGACGTCGAAGACCTCTTTGGCGAGCGTGACGTTTTGCATGTCGAAGATGAGGCCGACGTACGAGCGCTCGCCGAAGATCCACCGCTTCGAGAGGCGCGCGTCGAGCCGATAAAAGGGCTTCACGCGGTCGAGGTCCTCGCTGGGAGGGCGGTAGGGGTTCGCCTCCTCCGCGGGGAAGCCCGTGTAGAACAGGTTTCGCACGCCGGCCTTCCAGTTCTTTCCGAGATCGAACAGGAGCGCGAGCTGCGCGACGTGCGTCCGATCGTAGGCGCTCGGCACGGTGACGGTGAGGCGTGACCGCGTCGTGCGCGAGAGCGTGTACGACGCGAGGAAGAAGATCTGCCGGGTGAGCGCGCCGCGGGCGCTGGCCTCGAGCCCATACGCGAGCCCGAGGCTCCGATTGAGGAATCGGTCGGCGCCGAAGCCGGTCCCGCGCTCGCCTCCGATGGCGTCCGTCAGATTGAAGATCGTCTGTCCGAAGAAGCCGCCGCGGATGTCGACCGGGCCGAGCTCGCCTTCGCCCCCGAAGCTCGCCTGATACGCGCGCTGCAGGCCTCCGGGGAGGCCGCCGATCACGAGGCCCGGCAGCGGCGGAAAGCCCGCCGGCTGCGAGGCGAGCCCGACCGCCGGGACGAGACGGAAATTGTCCGTGATGCCGAAGCGGCCGACGAGGCGCGGGTCGACGGCGTACGCGCTCTGGGAGAGCGAATGGTAGTAGTCGATGCGCAGACCTGGCGTGATGCTGCTGCGCGCGTTGAGCACGATGAGCGCGTCGATCCAGCCCGAGAGCGCGATGTCGATGCGGTCGGGGAAGAGGACCTCGAAGGCCTCGGCCAGCTCCTGCTCGGTCGCGCCGCCGAGCGGGCCGTCTTCGCAGACGAACGTGGTGCACGCCTGGTCCCCGCCGGGGGTGACGTCGAATACGTCGAGCATCGCGTCAAGGCCGCCGCGCAAGTAGACACGCGAGCCGAACGGCTTCTCGAGCGTGACGCGCGCGCCGAGCTTCCAGTCCTGTACGTCCTCCACGCCGGCCCCGCGCGAGCGGTCGAGCCCCAGCATCGTCGCGACGCGGTACTTCCCTCCGCCCGGCAGCTCGTCGTCGTACCGGAGATCGATCCGGTGGAAGTCCGAATCGAGCAGGACGTCGCGTGTGTCGCCGTCGACGGAGGCGAGGTAATCGTAGGCGCCGAACGCGAGGACCGAGGCACGCCCCGTCGCGCTCGTCTTCACCGACGCCCGCGCTTGATAGTCCCAATACGCGATGTCGACCGTGGGTACGAGCGCGCTCAGGATCTCCGCGCCGACCGCGTAATGGCCGCCGACGAGCACGCTGCCGCTGTCGTCGGGGAGCGGTGCCTCGACCAGCGCGCCGATATCGACCGTGCGAAACACGCCCTCCGCGCGCCAGTCGTTCTGCGGCGGGCGCATGGTGGCGTCGACCACCGCGCCGGCGAGGCGCCCGAACGAAGCCGGGTACGGCCCGAGATGGAGGTCGACGCCTTGCACGAGCCCCGCCGGGATCACGCCCGGCCCGGCGCCCACGTGGAACAGGAGCGGCACCGGGATGCCGTCGAAGAAGTAGCCGATGTTTCCTGGGGGCGCGCCGCGGATGAAGGAGTAGGGCACGCCGCTCGCGACCGGCGTCACGCCTGGCTCGACCTCGATCGCGCGGTAAGGATCACCCAGCACGCCGGGCATCTCCTGGATGTGTTTCCGGCCCAGGCTGACGGCGCCGGGGGGCGCCTTCTCCCCGCCGACGGTCACCTCCAGCGGGCCGTACGCTTCCTCCTCCGGCACGCTCGACGGACGGACGACGAGCCCGTCGCTGTCGACGGGCTCCGGGGGCGTCTGGTCGTCGATCTCGCCGTCGGGCGTCTCGGGGGGAGGAGCGTCCGGGTGAGCGGGCATCTCCGTGTCGTCGTCCGCGCGCACCGCGGCCGGCGCGTACGCTGCGAGCGCCGCCGCGACGAAGACGGCTGCCCGCCCCCCAGGGCTCACCAGCCGAGGCGCTCGCCGATGTAGTGGTCGAGCATGACGCGCCACCAAGGCCAGTCATGGTTCACGTCGAAGCCCCACATGTCGAGATTGTGGTCGATGCCCTTCTGACGGAGGACGTTGGAAAGCTGCTCGGACCGATGGGGCGCCTCGTACGCGCCGCGTCCGGTGATGATGTGGATCTGGCTGTGGTTGCGCACGAGATCGAGCGCGTCGCCCCCCAGGTTGGAGACGAACGAGACGGGGTTGTTGAAGTAGACGTCGTCGTTCATGTGCCCCTCCGTGTACCCCGGCTCCAGATCGTAGAAGCCGCTCATCGCGATGAGGGTGTCGAAGAGGTCCGGGCGCCGGAAGAACTGGTTCGCGGCGTGGAAGGCGCCGAAGCTCGCGCCGCTCGTCGCGATGCGCCAGTGCTCGCCGCTCACCCGCTTGATGTGCGGGACGACCTCATCCTCGATGTACTTCGAGTAGAGGCGCTGCCGCCGAGCCTTCTCGAGCGGGTGGAGCGTCTCGTCCATCCAGGCGTGGCGGTTGATGCTCTCCACCGAGTAGACGCGCACCCGCCCCTCGAAGATGTACTTCTCGATCGCCTTGATGAGGAAAAACCGCTCGTTCTCCAGGAAGTCCGCCGCGGCGGTGGGGTAGAGCAAGAGCGGGTGCCCCGCGTAGCCGTACGAGACGATCGGCATGTCCATGCCGAGCGACGGGGAGTACCAGCCGAAGATGTCTCGCGGGAGGTTCGGATCGACGTATTGCATGCGGGGCCTTTTTCGTATCCAAGGCTGCGGCCTGGACGCAAGCGAATGCGCTGCGCGAGGCCGGTTGACCCACGCCACGCAGCGGGGTAACCGCCGCCTGTCATGCGTCGTTCGCTCTGCTGCCTCCTCTCCGCCCTCGGCGTCGTCGGCGCCGGCCTCTGCCTCTCCACCAGCGCCTCCGCGCAGGTCTTGCGCTTCGAGACGACCCAGCCGGGCAACGTCATCGCGACGGGCAACACGCTGGGGCTCGCGAAGCAAGCGAGCGCAAACGGCCCGGGCCTCGCCGACGCCATCGGCACCTTCCTGACGCTCGACACCACGAGCGTGGACGACACGCCGGCGAACCCCGGCAACCCCTGGCCGGCAGGGACGACGAGCGCGTGGCAGGAGAACGGCTCGGCCGCGACGCTGACCATCCCGGTCGAAGCGACCGTGCTCTACGCGGAGCTCGTCTGGGGCGGCAGCTTCGCCTACGGCGCGGAGGACGTCACCGCCAACCTGAACGACGCCGTCGTCCTCCGCTTCGGCGCCGACGAGACGACCGTCTCGCCGACGACCCTCACGGCCGTCACCGAGAACTTCCAGAGCATGAGCGGCTTCCAGGTCCGCTATTACATGCGCAGCGCGGACGTGACGGACTTCGTCGAGCAGCACAAGAGCGGCTCGTACGCGACGCTCGGCGTCCCGGGCACGCAGGACACGGCGATCAACTCGACGAGCGCCGCCGGCTGGACGCTCATCGTCGCCTACCGGTACGACGGTGACCCCATCCGCAACATGGGCGTGTTCGTGGGCGGCAAGTTCGTCGACGAGTTCACGACGCTCGACTACACGGTCGACGGCTTCTGCGCGCCGCCGTCCACCCCGTTCGCAGGCACGATCGCCATCAGCACGATCGAGGGCGATGCGAACCGGGACGGCGACTTCATCTCGATCGGCGAGTCCGCCGGCGACCCGACGTTCGTCACGCTCTCCGGGCCGAACAACCCGGCCGACAACTTCTTCTGCTCGCAGCTCAACGGTCCCGACGGTCAGATCGACACGACCGGCACGTTCGGCGACGCCAACCACGACGCGCAGGCCGGGGCGAACGTCTCGGGCGGCCGCCAGGGTTGGGACGTGACACACGTCGCGCTCTCCTCGGAGGACGATCACCTCGTCCCCAACCAGACCGTCGCGGTGCTGCGCACCGAGACGCTGGACGACAGCTACATGCCCGTGCTCGCCGGCATCGCCATCGAGGTCAACGCGCCGAAGTTCGGCTACGACCAGTCGACGACCGTCGTCGACAAAGACACGGTCACCCTGGGCGATACGTTCACCGTCACCGTGAAGGCCGTGAACGACGGCTTCGCGCCGGCCGAGAACGTCCGCTTCACGCTGCCGCTCCAGTCGGGCCTCACGCTGGCCGACTTCTCGACCGACGGCTCGGCCGGCGACATCAACGGCGGCACGGTGAGCGTGCCGACCAACGTCGACATGGGCGACATCGCGCCGGGCGCCACGCGCACGGTGGACGTCACCATCGAGGTGAGCCAGCCGCAACCGAACGACATCATCGTCGCGCCGGTCTGGGACTACGACTACGTCATGTGCTCGGGCGACGCGCCGATCGCGGAGTCGTTCAAGGCGCAGGTGAAGGGCGTCGACTACGTCGATGAGCCGACGTCGGGAGCCGGCGGCGCAGGCGGCGGCCAGTCGAGCGGCGGCGCAGACGGCGGCACCGGCGGCGACGGCGGCGGCGACGACGGTGGCTTCGGCGCCCTCCCGCAGGGCGGCGGCCTCTGCACCTGCACGCTGCCGCAGTCGTCTTCGGACACGAGCCCGGCCTGGGCGCTCGCCCTCGCCGCTCTCTTCGGGCTGCGGCGCAAGTCGAGCAAGCGCTGAGCGCGACGCGATCGAGGGCCGTCAGAACGCCTTCAGGATCGCCAGCGTCACGACGAACGAGATCACCACGAGGACGAGGGCCGTGATCCACGGCCACCTCGTCCCGGCGCGGAAATCCGTGTTTTCGTCGATGAGGTCGGTCGCCGGGGGCGCCGGGGCGAGGGCGACGGGAGCGGACGATGTCCCGGCCTGCGGCGCCACAGCGGACGGGCTCACCTCGACCGCCGCCGCTCGCGCGAGCGGCAGGACGCGGCCGAGGGGCGGCACGTCGTCGTCCTCGTCGTCGTCACCCGGCGGCGGGGGCAGGGGCGTGAGCTCGGGCGGCGGCGCGCCCCGGCCCGAGCTGGGCATGGGCGGGATCTCCTCGACCGCGAGGGGGTCGAAGCGATCGATGACGGTCGCGTCATCATCGCCGATCGGGGTCAGCTCATCCTCGATGGTCGGCGTCGCGGGCTTCGCGTCCGCGGCGGGCGCCGCCTTGCCCGGGCGCGGCGCGACGTCGACCCGCGGCACGCCGGGCGCCTTCAGCGCCGCCGCGAGGTCGGCCAGGAGCTCGCGCGGGATCGCCTTCACGACGGTCTCCGCGCTGTAAGCGTCCGCGTCCGCCGCCGGGCGGAACGTGTCGATGTCCCGCGCGGCGGGCTCGCCGTTTTGCTCCGGCGCGTTCGACGGCTCCCGACCCATGGTCTCGTCCATGGGTATCCTGCTTTTCCTCGCTCCGCCAGGCTCTGCCGCGACTTCCGGTCCAGCCGCTCAAGGTGTCTTCGGCGGATTCGCCTTCTGCTTCAGCTCCTCGAGGGCCTGCCGCATCTCGTCCTCCGTGAAGGGCATCTTCGAGAGCGCTTCCTTCTCGGTGGCGAGCGCCGTCTCGAGCTCCCGCTTGGCCTCGCGGGCACGCGTGATCCACGCGGACGACTCGCCGGTCCGCTCGCCGAGCTTCACGGTGTGCTCCATCATCTTCAGGCCCTTCTCGAGGAGGATCCTGTAGCGCAGACGCATCGCTCCCTCCCAGAGCTGCTTCTGGCGGACGGTCTTCGCCAGCGGCGGGACGGGGACGCGCATCACGTCGCGGTGCAGATCCTGGTAGAGCTGGCCGACGCGGTAGCCCGCCATCGCGGACCAGTGGGCGTCGAGGCTGCGCATGGCGTCCGTGTAGGCGCTCTGCGCGTCCAGGAGACCCTGGCAGCGCTCCTCGAGCTTCGCCCCGAAGTCGGGAGGAAACGGATCGAAGGTGATCGTCTCGCTCCGCTTTCGCCGGATCTCGCCCAGAGCGAACGAGACCTCGGCGAGCTCGAGCGGCGGAACACCCGCCTCACCGAGGCGGCGATCCTCGATCTCGTTGCGCGCCTGGACGATCACATCGAACGCCTCGTCGACCTTGTCCTGGGAGGCGAGGCTCAGCCCGAGCGCGCCCTGCGCCTCGATCTTCTCGAGCACGCTGAGATCCGAGCGCTGGAGGAGCTTTCGCGCCGCTGCCTCGAGGCCGGTCCAGTCCTCGAGGTAGGCGCCGAGCCGGGCGAGGCGCAGCAACGCGGCGCGGGCGGTCGGGCCGTCGGGGTCCTTCTCGAGGCTCTGCTCGAACCGCTTGGAGGCCGTCGGGTAGTCGCCGAGGCTCAGGTAAGCGACCCCGGCGTTGAACGCCGCCGGCGCCGCCCAGGGACCGGAGGGGCTCAGGGCGACGACGCCGTCCAGCTCCTGTGCAGCAGCCTTGTATTCTTCCCGGACCAGCTTCGCCGTGGCCTCGTGGAACCGCTGCTCGACGATGGCCGGGTCGACGCGGGTGACGACCACCTCGGGGAGCACGATCTCCGGATTTTCCGAGGTTTTCGGGGCCTCGGTGGGTGTGGCGGCGCAGCCGGTCGTGAGGAGGAAGACCGCGAAGGTGAGGTGAGGACGCCAGCTCATCGGACGCTTGCACATGGTCTTGTCACTCCCTTAGACAGCGGCACCCTTCGTTCGGTTCACGACGTGGTGTGCGCGAATATTTTCCGACTCGAAACCGTGCCTCGGCCGGCGCATCATGGATGCAGTTCTCCCCTCGGGGGGAGAGGGAGGTTGAGCGGAATGAAGCGGCTTCTCCTTTCCGACGCGAGCCCCGCGGAGCAGCTTGCCCAGGCGGAATCGAGGCACAGGCAGCTCGACGTCAGGCTCAAGGAGCTGGGACGGCGGGCGTACCTGACACCCTCGGAGCAGGTCGAGGCCTCCGAGCTCAAGAAGCTCAAGCTCCGCGCCAAGGACGAGGTGGTCACCCTGCGCGCGCGCGTGGGTGGTCAGTAGGATCATCGCTCGCCTGCCGTGAGGCACGCCCCGCCCGAGCCGGGCGCGGCAGAGACGTCGGCCAGGGCCTGCCGGGCGCGTGTTCGCTCGCCTTCCGAGAGCGCACGACCGTATTGCTTCGATCCTTCGAGGGCGAGGCCGAGCCAGTCGCGAGCGCAGCTTCGAAAGGCCGTCTGGGTGTGGTCGGTCGTGAGAGACGAGAGCCGGTAGTCGGTCATACCGCGCAGGTAGGCGTACCGAACCTGCTCGGCCTCGCCCAGCGCCGCCTCGTCTTCACCGAGCAGTCGAAGGACGGCTAGCGCCCGCGCGAATTCGTTCGCTTCGTAGTGGCGCTGCGCGCGCTCGAGGTCCTTGGCGTAGGTGGCGCACCCGGACGACAGGCCGAGAGCCACCCAGATGGCCCCCGCGGACGCGAAGCGCCCCAGCATCAGAGTAGCCTCGCTCCCGTGTCGAATGGGTGCCATTCTTCTCCTTGGTGGCTGTAGTATGACGGGCTAGAGCTTGCGACGGCGATGACGTTCGACCCGAAGTTGACGAGCGACGTGCTCCCTGCGGTGGGGGTGGGCGTAGCGGGGGCGGGAGCGCTCGGCGGCTCGACCACGCTCGATCCGCCCGCCAAGAAGGAGGAGCCGCTTCCGCGTCAGTTCGGGAAGTACACGCTCCTGCGCAAGCTCGCCGCCGGCGGCATGGCGGAGCTCTTCCTCGCGCTCCACAAGAGCGTCGCGGGCTTCGAGAAGCTGGTCGTCATCAAGCGGATCCTCCCGCAGATGAACCAGGACCGTCAGTTCATCGACATGCTCCTGCACGAGGCGCGCATCGCCGCGACCTTGTCGCATCCGAACATCGTGCAGACGTTCGACGTCGGCCAGGTCGACGGAACGTTCTTCATCGCGATGGAGCACATCCATGGCGAGGACATCCGCACCATCGTCAGGCAGATGAAGAAGAAGAGCGTGAACGAGCTGCCGCTCGAGCACGCCCTGCACATCGTCGTGGGCCTCTGCGCAGGCCTCGCGTACGCACACGAGAAGCGAGACATCAGCGGGCAGCTGCTCGGCATCGTCCACCGCGACATCTCTCCGCAGAACATCGTCGTCACGTTCTCGGGTGACGTGAAGGTCGTCGACTTCGGCGTGGCGAAGAGCCTGCACGCGGGTGAAGAGTCGAAGGGCGGTCAGCTCAAGGGCAAGGTCCCGTACATGTCGCCCGAGCAGGCCGCGGGCGAAGAGATCGATTGGCGCAGCGACATCTTCGCGGCCGGCGTCATTCTCTTCGAGCTGACGACGGGCAAGCGCCTCTTCAAGGGCGCGACCGAATACGACACGCTGAAGCTCATCTGCGAGACCGAGTACCCGATGCCGAGCGACGTCGCGGCGGGCTATCCGGCGCAGCTCGAGCGCATCGTGATGAAGGCGCTCGCCCGCAACCGCGACGCCCGCTACCAGACCGCCCGCGAGATGCAGGCCGATCTCGAGGCCTTCATCCGCCACGAGCGTCTCCCCGTCTCGCCCGTCAGCATGACCGGGTGGATGCAGTCGCTTTTCGAGGAGAGCCTCGAGAAGCAGAATGCCGACCTGCAGGACATCAAGCAGCTCGCGGACCGCATCGCGGCGGAGTACCCGAGCGAATATGCGCCCGCGTCCACGGGCTCGCACCCGAGCGCGCAGTTCGATCAGTCGAAGACCGGGGGCGTCGCGCCCGGCGCAGCCACGAGCATCGCGCCGCCGGCGAAGCGCTCCGGGGCCGTGTGGGGCTTGGTCGTCGGGCTCGCGGTCGCGGCCGCGGCGGCAGGGCTCTACCTCTGGAAGGGGCAGGGGCAGACCACGCAGGCCTCCGTGCCCACCGCGACGACGAGCCAAGCAGCGGACACCCCGCCGCCAGCCGCCGACCCGCGCGGGGCGATCAAGCTCGAGAGCACGCCGTCGGGCGCGTCCATCTGGATCAACGGCGACCTCCGCAAGGAGGTGACGCCCGCGACGATCGACCACCTGCCGGTCGGGCAAGACCTGAACGTCAAGCTCAGCATGGAGGGCTTCGAGTCCCACAAGGAGACCGTGAAGCTCGAGCGCGCCGGGGACACCAAGGCCATCACCGTGAAGATGGAGACCGGCTCCGTCACGGTCGAGCTCGACATCCTCCCGGAGCCGACGATCTGGGTCGACGAGAAGCCCTGGAAGGGCGACGCCAAGAAGATCACGGGACTGTCAGCGGACGAGGAGCACAAGATCGTCGTCGCGGCCTCCGGCTACGTGCCCAAGACGTTCACGTTCGTCGGCAAGCAGGGCGAGACGAAGAAGATCAAACACGTCATGCCCAAGGGCTCGGACGCGCCGCTCCCGGAGAAGACATCGAAGGGAGAGCCGACCGCGAGCGGCGGGACGGGCAGCGTCCGCGTGAACGCCAAGGGCTCCCACTGCGTCAACGTGACCATCAACGGCGCCGCGGTCGGGCCCACGCCGGCGATCGGCAGCGCACCCGCCGGCACCGTCCGCGTCACGTGCAAGCGCGAAGACGGCTCGTCCGCGTCGCAGAGCGTGAAGCTCGAGCCCGGCGGGACGGCGCGCGTCAGCTTCTAGCAGTCTGCTGAAACTTGGCAACGTCACGCCGCTGGGTGGGGTTGTTGCTGCCCTTTCACCCCCCCAACCCCCCTCACCTAGGGTGAGGGGGGAGCCTGACCAATCTGTCGTTCTCTCATCCGACCTGGCTCTCGCCCGGAAGAGAGAGGCGAGCGGGGCGCCCGCCATGCGGCCGCTCACGCGGCGAGCAAGCGCGCGATGCGGAGAAGTTGTCGGCGGCGCCGACGAAGCAGCCGGCGAGCTGTGTCCGCTCGACGCCGCGGAAGCGGGTTCTTCGGAAGCCGCCGATGACCTTCATCCAGCCGAAGATCTCTTCAACGCGCTTGCGGGCCCGTTGCGAGATCGCGTAGCCGGGGCGTGATGTCGTTCGCGCATCGGTCGCGGAGCGACGACGACCACCGTTGTTCTGGGCGACGTGACGGCGTCTCGAACGGGCAAGGTGGGAGTGCTCGATGATGTCCGTCCCTGTGGATTCACCCCCCGGCCCCCTCACTTCGTGAGGGGGCGCACTCTCGTGCTCCCCCTCACTTCGTGAGAGTGCGGCACTCACGCCGGCTCGCGAGTAGCTCCCCCTCGCGGAGCGAGGGGGGCTGGGGGGGTGAAAGTGCAGCGTCGACGTCATCGAGCACACTGACGTTCCCTTTTCAGCACCCCTCTTGCGTGTCCGGGCCGACACGGGCTGCGTCGCGGGGAACTCGCGCGCGGGCGCGAACCTGCCTGAAATTCCGCCGGTTTCTTCGCATCTGCCGGGGGCACGCGGGCTGCACTTCGTCGGGACGACATGCCAAGTCCCAGCCGGTCCTCTTCGCTCTTCCTCACCCTCTTGCTCGCGGGTTGCCCTGACCCGACCTCCGAAGAGGGCGAGCGCTCTGCCGCGCCGCCGGCGCCGGTCGCAAACGAGGCGATCGAGACCCCCAAGGCCCCGGCTCCTCGCGTCTTCGCGCCGTCGCGCGCCGGCTGCGACACCGTGCCCGTGTTCGCCCGCGGCGCCGAGGCTGGCTCCGTCTGCGTGGAGGACGCTGCGACGGAGGGGCTCACCGTGATCGACCTCTCGGACACGTGGACGCCGCGCGTCTTCGCGCCGAAGACCGAGTCGGTGCCCGAGTATCGGGCGAAGTACCTGGAGCTCGCCCGCTCGCCGAACGCGGATCTCGGGCTCAACGGCATCGCCCCGACGATGACGGTGCTCGCGAAGCGCCTCTCGGACGACAAGCGCAAGTCGTGTGACGCTGGGGTCGACATGGCCTCCGTCGCCGCGGCGGTGCACGCGTTCGATGCCGCCCCCGACGCAAAGGCCGCCGCGCTCTCGCTGAAGCAGGCGCAGGGCCGCGAGCCGCTCAGGGCGATCCAGTCGCAGCTCGTCTGCGCGGGCCTCCTCAAGAAGGCGTCCGCCAACGGAACGCTGGGCAACGCCACACACGCGGCGCTCGAAGCGTTCCGGCGCCGCCACATGATCGTGGGCGCCGGCCTCGACAAGGACACGCTCGCGGCGCTCGCGCTCGGCGGCGACGAGCTCGCGTTCCGCGGGCTCCTGCGCGGCCTCCGCGAGCGCGTCGTCGACTCGGCCGGGCTCATCGAGGACGGCACGGCCTCGGAGCAGAACGCGCTCGTGCAGGGCCGCGAGCTCGACTTCTCGCGGTTCGCGCCCGCGACCCACGAGGCGCTCCCCGACGGCGCGCCCGACCTGATCGATGAAGCGACCGACGTCGCCGCGCGTGAGCTCGGCTGGACCGATCCCGACGCGGCGCGCACCTTCCTGGCTGCGCGTGGGGCGAGCGGCGTCTCCGCGCTGCGGGTCGCGGTCGCGCTGCCGGCCGCGCCCTCGTACTACAGCGCGGCGATGGACCTCCGCGTCGAGATCGACCGCGGCGACGTCTTCTACGGCTCGCCAGGCGGCGCCGCGAAGAAGGGCGAGCGCCGACGCCCCACGTTCGTGGTCTACGCGAAGGACGGCTCCCGGGAGATCCCGCTCGTGCGGTGGGCCACGACGATCGGCGGCTGGAAGAAGGAGCGGACCGAAGACGGTGAGGTCGTGCTCAAATACAAGGAGAGCGACGTCGGCGACCGCTCCTGGCGTCAGATCATCGCCGCCCCCGCGTGGATGCCGCCGGACTCGACGCCCGAGACCGATCTCCTCAAGGAGAGCGAAGACGGCACCGTCGCGCTCAAGCGCGACCTCATCCAGCCGGGGTACCGCAACGCTTACGGGCTTGTCATGATGATCCACCACGAGGAGTCCAAGAGCGGCGAGCAGACGAAGTGGCTCGATCACGGCATCCGGACCCACGGCTCGGTCGACTACCGCTCGATCAAGAACGGCACGAGCCACGGCTGCCACCGGCTCTACAACCAGCTCGCCCTGCGCATGAGCGGCTTCCTGGTGCAGCACCGCAGCACCGTGACGAAGGGCAAGATGCGCGCGGGGTACAGCCGCACGCTCTCGTACAACGAGCAGACCATTCAGGTCGACGTGGAAGACCGCGGCTACCTCTACGAGCTCGACCCGCCCGTTCCGGTGAAGGTGCTCCGGGGGACGATCGCGAGCGACGCGGAGAAGCCCGTCTCGAGCATCCGCATCGAGGAGGATCGGACGAAGGGCTGACGCGGGGCCGGTCGGCCGGCCCCGCGCGGCTCAGATCGCAGCGACGAAGGCCCGGCCGAACTCGAGCGGAGTCGGCCGGTCTTTGAAGTTGTGCGCGGTGGCCGCGCGCAGGAGCTTGATGAGCGCGGCCGGGTACACCTTGAAGGGCTCGAGGTTCTCCATCGGGTCTTTTCGCATGTGGGCGATGATCCGCTCGCGGGCGTCGGTGACGTCGTCGAAGAAGCGCCGGCCGGTCGTGACGTTGTAGATGGTGCCGGCGAGGGCGTAGACGTCCGCTCGGCCGTCGAGCTCGATCGGATCGAGCACCTGCTCCGGCGCGAGGTAGCCCGGCGTGCCGGCGACGAACTTGCCGCCCACCTCGGCGGCGACCTTTGTGGCGCGCACCATGCCGAAGTCGATGACGACCGAGTTCAGCGGGTGGGTGTGGGCCGGGTCCCGGTGCACCTTGGGATCGAACTTCTCCCCGCCCGCGAGGGGCAGGCGGAGCCAGATGTTGGCGGGCTTGATATCGCGGTGGACCAGGCCGGCGTTGTGGAGCGCGGTGAGGCCCGCGCACGTCTCGACCACGATCTGCCGGAGCTCGAAGAGCGACATCAGGTGGGCGGCCGAGTACTGCTGCAGATCGGCGCCGATGAGGTACTCGAGGACGAGGTAGGGGACGTTCTCCTCGACGCCCCGGTCGATGATGTTGGCGACGTTGGGGTGGTAGAGGCCGGCGAGGGCCCGCGCCTCGTCGATGAACGACGCGAGGATGCCCTCCCGCTCGACCTCGTTGGCGTTCGCGAGCGCCTCGCTCTTCGGGATCTTGAGGACGAAGAGCCGATCGGCGCCCGGCTTGCGCACCAGCCAGACGCTGCCGATGCCGCCTTCGCCGAGCCGGTGGACGAGCTCGTAGCCGCCGATCTTCTGGAGCTCCTTCTTCTTGGGCGCAGGCGGCGGGGGAGGCGTTCGACGGACGGCGGCGACGACCGCGGCCTCGACGAGCTGGGCGACGGTGGGGCCGAGCGAGGCGAACCACACCTCGAGCAGCGCGATCTCGCGAGCGCGGATGGCGCGCGAGACCACGTTGGCGAGGCGCGGAGCGTTGGCGAGCTGCGAGTCGTCGTTTGCGACGTCGAGCGGGGTCTCTTCCGGCAGGGTGTGGAGGGCGCGCACCGGGTCGGCCAGCGCGGCGCGCAAGCGCTCGGCCGCGAGCACCAGCTCCAGCGAGAGCGAGTCGAGCTCCGCGTTTCGGCCGCTGGCCGCCTCGAAGCTGGCGAGCGCGGAGGCCAGGCCCGAGAGCGCGGCCGCGAGCTCCGTCCCGGTGGTCTTCAGCTCGTCGAGCGCCTTCATCGCGAGCTCCGCCCACTCGCCGTTCGGCGCGCCGCTCGAGAGCGCCGCGCGGGTCGCGTCGGCGAGCGCGCAACATTTCTCGAGCGCGCCCTCGGCGATCATCGGCAAGGCGGTGCCGAGCTGCTGCAAGATCGCGGGGCGATCGATGACGAGCGCCCACCACGCCGCAAACGGCCCGAGCCAGGCGACGTCGTCGACCTCCCCGAGGGCGGTGCCCCGCGTCGTGTCGACCAGGCGCCAGAAGAGCGCCGAGAGCGCGCTCTTGAGCGGGCCCGGAAACTCTCGCGTGCCGTCCACCAGGCCGTCGAGCTTGCGCAGCCACAGACAGGTCTCGTGCGCCGTGGGCCCGCGTCCGGGGCCGAGATCTCGCTCCTCCCCGCAAGCGTCGAGCGCGTAGCCGCCGAGCTTGAGGGCGAGCACCTCGAGCGCGAGCTCGAAGCCGTGATCGGTGCGCTGGTTCTGCCGGCGCTCCTCCACCAGATCGAGGAGCTCGGCGGGCGCCGCGGCGATGCTCGTCCACGTTTCCTCCAGGTTGGGCTCGACGATGGGATCGCCCGCGGGCCTCGTCGCCAGCATCGGACCCCAGAGGCGCAGGGCGAGCGAGCGCGCGCAGCCCTCCACCGCGCTGATCGCGGCGGCGCGGTGCCGGAGCGAGCCGTCCGACAGGACGATGCGGCGCGCCTCCGAGAAGGTCGGCGCGAGCGTCTCCGCGAAGCGAGCCGCCCGGGCGTCCGCCTCCTCGTCGTCGTATTGGGCCGCGAGCCGCACGAGGTTCTCGAGGCCGAGCTCGATGTCGAGCGGATCGCGCTCCGCGGTGTCGATCGGATCGGTGACCGCGATGACCTCCAGCCAGCGCCGCCACTCGTCGATCTCGTCCGCGACCGCGCGGCGCGCCATCTGGCGCAGCCGCCGGTAGGGGATCTCCACGTCCTCCCGCTTCGTGCCTCGACGCCAGAGCGAGGCGAGCCCGCGCGCGAGGGCGCGGGCCGAGATGGCGTCGGTCTCGCCATCGAGGATCCGGGAGGCGAGGCGGTTCCAGATCTGGCGCTTCTCGTAGAAGAGGTAAGGGGTTGCGGCGGCGACCGCGGCGAGCACCCAGGCGTCCTCGCTCGGCGTGTCGATGATCGAGGTGAGCTCGTGGCCGAGGAACGAGAGGCGATGCCCCGGCAAGGAGGCGAACGCGGTCAGCGCTCGCTGCCGGAGGACGGGCGACTGCCCGTGCACCCAGTCGAGCACGGTCCCTTCGAGCATCTCGAAGTTCCCGGCCATCCGGCCGAACGCGCGCGCCGCGTGGATCCAGACCATCGGCTCGGGGTGCAAGAAGAGCGGCTGGAGCACCTGCAAGGTGCGCCCGACCAATTGCGGATCTGTCATTTGCGACATGCCGCAGACCGAGACCTCGAGGCAGCGAGCAGCGAGCACGCGTCCGCGGAGGGAGCCGCGAGCGGGCCGTCCGATGATCACCTCGAACGTCTGCGGGGAAGCCCAGATCCATTTGCCGAGCTCGGGGATCTGCAGCGCAGCGGCGCCGGCCTCCCAGAACAGGATTTCCATGCGCGCGCGCGGCTCGGCGTTGTGGGGCGCGTCGAGCTCCTCGCCCTCGCCGAGAAGGGGGGCGCACATGAGGGCGTCGACGAGGGGACCCTCGACCACGCGGCGCTTGGCGGCCTCGCGGGCGCGCTCGCGGAGGACGGGGCGGGTCGAGGCCTCCGCGAGGATGGCCGCGAGCTTCGCGTCGCTGTTCGGCGCGCTGGCGGCGCACCACAGGAGCGTCGCGTCGTCGGCTTCGTCCACCAGCGCCGCCGCCAACGCGGCGCCCTTCGCGGTCCGCGACCAGGCCGGCATCTCCCGGTCGACGAGGTAGGCCGCCGCCGAGACGGTCTCGTCGATCCCTTCTTCGAAGCGCCCCGTTCGCCAGCCCTCTTCGAGCGCGGCTGCGAGGGGCGGTGTGCCCACGATCGCGGTGGTCAACGTCCGGAGGGCCTCGAGGAGCGGCTCGTTCGGCATGCCGATCCGGCATGCTACACGCGAAATGGCGCCGTTACTTCGCGCGCGAGGGCAGGCTGGCCACGGCGTGTTTCACGGGCCCTACGAGGCTCGGGTGCGCGGCGATGAGGCCGTTCCCCAGTCCGAGCGGGCCGTGGTAGTCGATGGGTCGACCGTCGAGGTCGCCGAGGTCCCCCCCGGCTGCGCGCAGGATGGCCTCGGGGGCGCACGAGTCCCAGAGCTTGGCGCCCCCCGAGACGTGGACGTAGAGGTCGGCCTTGCCCTCGATGACCCGCGCGATCTTCACCCCGACCGAGCCGCAGGGCGTGATCGCGGTGATGCCGAGCGTGCCGAGCACGGCGCTCGTGTCGGGCGAGGCGTGTGATCGCGAGACCACTGCGCGCGCGTCGCTGGTGGAGGCGGGGGGCTCGATGCGCAGCTCGCGCGGGGGGCTTTTGCCCTCCTCGACGAAGGCGCCGCCCTCGCCGTCCGTCCAGAAGAGCTTGTCTTCCATGGGGATGAACACGGCGCCGGCGACCGCGCGCCCACCGACAGCGAGGCCGATCATGACGCAGAAGTCAGGACGTTTGTCGGCGAACTCGCGCGTGCCGTCGACCGGGTCGACGAAGAAGACGCGTGAGCGCTTCACGATGGCCGCGAGCGCCTGCGGATCGCCGGGCACGCTCTCTTCCCCGAGGACACCGTGTGACGCGAACGTGCGCCCGAGCTCTCCGCAGATGAGCTGGTTCGCCTCCCGATCCGCGCGGGTCACGGGGTCGTCGACGCCCTTCATCTCCACGTCGAAGCCGTCGTCGCGGATGGACAGGACCAGCTTGCCCGCCTCCCGCGCCAGCCGCCGCATCGCCTCGATCTCGTTCTCGGTTGCTCGGTTCATCAGTCACCCGTCACGCCGCGAGCGGCGAGCTCGTTCTCGAGCCGCGCGAGCGCGCCTCGCGGGAAGTAGGGGGGCATCCGGCCGGCGTCCCGGACAAGCTGGTCGAGCTGCGTGGGGTTGCGCGGGCCGAGCACGATCGAGGTCACGCGCTCGTTCTCGAGCGCGAACCGCAGGGCGACCGAGCGCATGGTCGGCATCTGTCCTCCCACCACGGCGCGCAGCGCGCCGGTCTGATCGACACGTCGCTTGAGCTCGTCCTGGTTCCAGCGCTCGGCGCGGTGATCGGGGGGATAAAACTCTCGCTCGGCGGTCCAGTGGCCGGCGAGGAGCCCATAGCTCAGCACGCTGCGCGCGAGCAGGCCTACGCCCTCCGTCCGCATGCGGACGGCGAGCGCCCTCACGTCGCGATAGAAGAAGCAGTTGTAGGCCATCTCGAGGACGTCGCAGCCGCGGTCGATCGCCTTCTCCGCGACCTCGCGCGAGCACGCGGACACACCCCAAGCGCGGATCCTGGCCTGGTCCTTCAGCTTCTGAAGGAGCTCGAACGGCTCGTCCGTCGACAGGGTCTTGAGCGACGGGTTGTGCAGCAGCACCACGTCGACGCAGTCGCGCTTGAGCCGCTCCTGGGAGCGCTCGAAGGCCATGAACAGGTACTGCTTGTCGAACTGCTTGACCGGGTAGTCGTCGAGGTTCGTGCCGATCTTCGTGACGACGTGTGTGCGGCCGACGGGCAGCCGCTTGCCCAGGATGCGCTCCATCTGCCCGCGGTCGTAGGCGTCCGCCGTGTCGAACAGCGTGATGCCGAGCGAGACCGCGCGATCGACCACGCGCTCCGCTTCGCCTTCGGGGATGGGACCGTAGGCTTCGCCGGAGAGCCCCCACGTGCCGAGCGCGAGCTCGCTCACCTCGAGGCCACACCGGCCGAGCTGACGCTTTCTCACCGCTCCCTTCTAGCCCCGGATCCCTCCCAAGTCGACCTCCAGCCGGGCTTCGGGCCCTCGCTCGCAGGTGCCGTTCCGTCGTAATCTCACCCGGAGATCGCCGCGCGCAGGCTCGACCCGACCCCCAACCCAGCTGCATGCCCAACCGTTTCGAGCTCGGTCCCGTCCTGGCGGATGGTGACAACTTCGCGTTTCATCGAGTGGAGGGCGTCGTCGTCTGTCGTGTCTGGCGCCGGCCCGACCTGTCGATGGAGGCGGGCGCCTCCTGTGCGGAGCGCATCGAGCGGCTCTTCAAGGGGTACTCGTCGTCCACCCCCGCGCCGCCCAGCCTCTTCGACGTCTCCGAAGGTCCCTCCGTGATGGGGCCGGTGAGCGAGGGGCACGTGGCCCAGCTCCTGCGTGGATTCGAGCACCGGCGGCAGCCGCTCGCCGTGGTCTGCGGGGAAGACGGCCTGAAGCGGATGCAATACGGCCGCCTCGTCGGCGCTCACGCCAAGAACATGGGCAGCCTCCACGTCGATTTCGCCGAAGGAATGGCGGTCATGCTCTCGACCAAGCGATCGGGGCGGCCCTGAGCCGAGCGCCGTCTGGCGGTGGTCGGCGAGATCGCTCAAGATCCTCTCGCGTGCGGATAGACGGATTCAAGGACGAGGACGCGGCTCCGTTCGTCGGCTACGACGCGCGGTCGTCGGACCGCTTCTGGGCGTTCGTCGAGACCGCGCGGCGGCGGCTGAACGCCGAGGTGGTGGGGATCGAGAACCTCCCGCGTGGTCGCGGGCTCATCGTGATGAATCACGCGTTCGGGTGGGACGCGATGTTGCCGATGGCGGCCATCCGCGCGCAGGCGGGGCGGCGCGTCTGGGCCCTGGGTGAGCACGCCTGGTGGAAGTTCCCGTTCATCCGGAAGCTCGCCGCGAACGTGGGCACGGTCGACGGAACGCCCGAGAACGTCGACCAGCTGCTCTCCGCGAACGAGCTCGTCCTCGTCTTGCCCGGTGGGCTGCGCGAGTCGATGAAGCCTCGAGAGCTACGGTATCGGCTGATCTGGGGCAAGCGCTACGGCTTCGTGCGGGCGGCCATGCGCAACCGCGCCCCGCTCGTGCCGCTCGCGGCCATCGGATCGGACGAGGTGTTCGACCTCGTGGGCGACCCGTTCGCGCGCGGCCGACGCCTGTTCGGCTTCGACTTCCCCGTGCCCCGCCCCGCGTGGGGGCTGCCGATCGTCCACCGATCCCATCTGCGCTACGTGATCGGAGAGCCCATCGCGGCCGAGAGGCTCCCCGCCGAGGACGAAGACGCTGCAGTGAGGCGGATCAGGCGTGAGGTGCGTGGCGCGATCGAAGAGATCCTCGACGACGAGCTCGCGGCGCGCGCGGGCTTCGGTGCCTGAGCCTCGCCTGCGCAACGCCATCCGCGCCTGCTACCCTGCTCCGCGCATGCCGACCCGCTCCCTGGCCGCGCTCGTCCTCTGTTCGGTCCTCGCAGCCTGCGACTCCCCGTCTCCTCCCGCGGCGGTCTCCACCTCCAAGGACCCCGCACCACGAGAGGTCACGGCGAAGGGCCTCACGTTCGAGTCGCCGAAGCGCCTTGTCGCCTTCGGCGACGTTCACGGCGATCTCGACGCGACGAAGCGCGCGCTGAAGCTCGGCGGAGCCATCGACGACTCGGGCAGCTGGATCGGCGGGGACCTGTTCGTGGTGCAGACCGGTGACCAGCTCGATCGCGGCGACGACGACCGCGCGATCCTGGATCTGTTCGAGCGGCTCACCGCGGAGGCCAAACAGAAGGGCGGGACGTTCCTCGCCCTGAACGGCAACCACGAGATCATGAACGCGCAGCTCGACTTCCGCTATGTGACGGAGGGCTCGAACCCGCCCTTCGCCGAGTTCGCGTCGTCGGCTCCGCCGGCCGTCTCCAAGGTGCCGGAAGCGCAACGCGGGCGCGCGGCCGCTTTCGTCCCAGGAGGCCCCTACGCCAAGAAGATGGCCGAGCGCCCGGTCGTGGCCATCGTCGGCGACAGCGTCTTCGTCCACGGCGGCGTGCTCCCCAAACACCTCGACTACGGCCTCGAGAAGCTGGATGGCGAGCTGCGCGCGTGGCTGCGGGGCGAGGCGGCTGCTCCTCCGTCCGGCGTGGTCTCGGAGGACGGCCTGGTCTGGGCGCGCACCTACTCCACGGCCGTGGGCCCGGAGGAGTGCGCGACGCTCGCGCGGGTGCTCGGCGCGCTCGGCAAGAAGCGCATGGTCATGGGGCACACGCCGCAGAGGCCCGGCATAAGCGCTGCCTGCGACGACAAGGCGTGGCGCATCGATACAGGAATGTCGCGCCATTACGGCGGGCCCGTCCAGGTGCTCGAGATCTCGGGGGACCAGGTCCGAGTCCTCAAGGAGTGACGTTTCGGTCGCGCCGAGGCAAAGCAGCCGTTTGCGGGGAATGTTTCGTGCAGCTCCTCGTGCGTGCCGGACTCCTCGCATTCGAGAGCTCGCGCCGTCCCCCGCCGATTGGGGCTCTGGGATACGGTCTCGGTCATCGTCGGCGTGGTCATCGGCGCCGGGATCTACGAGACCGCGCCGCTCGTGCTCGCGAGCGTCCCTGACGCGCGGACCGCCGGGCTCGTCTGGCTAGCCGGGGGCCTGCTCCCGCGCGCACGTCGAGCTCGCCCCGCCCGACGAGGACAGGACACACGAGGTGTACCTGTGGCACGCCCGGATCAAAGAAGAGCGGGAGCTGAGCGCGGTCAGGCGATCGTGCGCGCTCGGTCGGCCTCGCCTGGCAGCGAAATGGCACCGAGGAGCTCCTCCGCGGCGAGGAGCTTCGCCTCCACCTCGCGGAGCGGCGCCGCGAGACCGGCGCTTCGCGCGGAGTCCTGCAGCGACTCGAGCGCGCGACGATTGAGCGCGACCCCGAGCGACGAGCCCTTGGCCCGGTTCATCTCGATTGATTCGGCGAGGAGCGCGAGGGCGTCGCGCGTCTTGCCCGACCGCGCGAGCGCCTCGGACAAGGCGCCTGCGGTGCGGGCCAGGCCGATGAGATCGGCGAGCTGCTCCTGCTTCATGAGCGCGACCTTCAGGTGCTCGACGGCGCGATCGACGCGACCTCGCGCGAGCTCCAACCGCCCGAGGGTCTCGAGCGCGCGGGCGCGGGCGAGCGGCTGTCCGAGGGACTCGAACACGCGCGCCGCGGCGAGGGCGTGATCGATCGCGGCCGCGAGCGCGTCGGCCTCGCGCCCCGGGCGCGCCGGGACGTGCAGGGGGATCCGCGCGATCAAGAGATCCGTCTCGGCGAGCTCCTGGCGCGCGACGCGGCTCTCCGCCATCTGCTCGAACGCCGCGCGCGACTGCTCGGCGAGCGCCATGGCGCGCACCGGATCGCCCATTCGGAGGTACACGGCGGCTTGATCGTTGAGGAGGCCAGCTGCGCCCGTGGCGTCTCCGGCCTCGAGGAGCAATCGGCTCGCCTCGGTCAGCTCGGCCAGCGCACGTTCGAGGGAGGGGAGGTCGCCGCGCTCGTAGTGGGCTGTGGCCAGGAGCCGTGAGGCCTCGCAGCGCTCTGCCACGGTCGAGGCGGCGGCCTTCGCGGCCTCGAGGACCTCGATGGCGCCGTCGAGCTGGAAGGCCTCGCTCGGGGCGAACCCCTCGAGCCGAATGCGTCCGATCTCGAGCAGCGCCCGAACCTCGAGGGCGCGCGCGGAGGTGGAGCGGGGAATTCGTTCGAGCAAGCCGAGCGCGCGCCGCGCCAATGCCTCGGCCTGTCTGTGCGCGCCTTGTTGAGCGGCCTGTCGCGCCCCCGTGAGCATCCGTTCGGCCGCCAGCTCAGGCTCCCCGCTCTGCAGGCGGTGCTCCGCTGCTCGCGCGGATTGGGCAGGGCGCCGCGTGATCGGGATGGGGTCCGGCGTGCGCGGGCCCGAGGAGATGGGCGGTGTGGCGGGGGACGGCGGCGCCGGGGCTGGCTCCTTCGGCCGCGGCGCCGGGTCGGGCGCGGGCTCCGCCGACCGCGGCGAAGACGGCGGCTCTTCGGCCGGCGGCGGGTCTTCCGCCGCTTGCGAGACCGACGGACCGGCCGGCGCGGCCTGGGCGAGCTGGGCTTGGGGCTCGGCGGCTTGGGGCTCGGCGCGCTGGGGCTCGGCGCGCTGGGGCTCGGCGGGCCGCAGGGTGGTGGCCGTCCCGACCTCCTCCGTCGCGCTCGCCGGGGCCTCTTCGTGTGCCGTCTCGACGAGCTCCGCGGCGCGTCGGTGGAGCTCGGTACGGAGCGAGGGCAGGAGGCTCGCGGCGAGCGATGCTGCCAGCGCCTGATCGAGGACGACCGTTCCGTCTCCGCGGTCCACCAGGTCGAAGCCGGCGTCGCTCGCCCGCTGCAGATCGAACAACACATCCAGCTTGGATTTCCCGAGCAACCTCGCCAGGAGCTCGACCTCGAAGGCGGCGCCGAGGAGGCTCGCGGCGCGCAGCGTCGTGATCACCGAGTCGCCGAGCGAACGCGCGTCGGCGGCTGCGGGCTTCGCCGGTTCCGGCAGCGACGCCAGGACGCCGCCCGCTGCCTCCACGAGCTGGAGGAGCTTCTTCGCGCGTCCGGTCGCGTCGCGCGATCGAACGCCCAGGACCAGCGAAGCCTTGAGCCAGCTCTTGCGCGACAACAGCTCCTCGAGCGCTGCGATGGTGGCGTCGTCGGCTTCGTCCACCGCGTCGAGCACCAAGGTGACGGGCTTGCCGGCGGCGAGGCGGTTGTAGATCGCGACGTGCGCGCCGAGCGCGTTGTGGTCGGCCCGTTCGCCCAAGAGGCGCCGGCCGAGCTCGAATACCTGTTGCCTCGCTTGCGACATGAGCGGCGGCGCCTCCCCGAGGAGGCGCGCCGCACGATCCGACAGGGCCCACAGCGGCCCAAACGTCTCGCGTGGCACGTCACAGGACGCGCGAACGACGATGCCGGGTAGATCCACGGGGACCGGGATCACCGCCGCGCCCAGGATGCCCGCGGGCTTCCCGCTCCGGATCGCCTTCCACGCGTCGTCGATGGTGCTCACGGCCAGGGAGGATAGCCCGTACGGCCCGGGCTCGCCTCACCTGCTAGCGAACGCGTCCGTCGCGGAGACGAGCTCATGCAAGATGCCGGGCTCCATCGCCGAGTGGCCTGCGTCGGGGACGAGCACGAGCTTCGCCTCCGGCCACACGCGGTGGAGATCCCAAGCGCTCTCGGCGGGGCAGACCACGTCATAGCGGCCCTGCACGATGACGCCGGGGATATGCCGCAGCTTCGCCGCGCCCTCGACGAGCGCGGATTCGCGATCGAAGAAGCCCTTGTTGACGAAGTAGTGGCACTCGATGCGAGCGAACGCGAGGGCGAAGTCTGCGCCGCCCATCTTGGAGATGAGATCCGGATCTTGATAGAGACAGCTCGTCGAGCCCTCCCAGATGCTCCAGGCGCGCGCGGCGGCGAGCGCGACCTCCCGATCGGAGCTCGTCAGTCGCTTGTGGTACGCGGCGAGGAGATCGCCGCGCTCCTCCGACGGGATGGGCTGAAGGTATTGCTCCCATGCGTCCGGAAAGAGCCGCGACGCGCCCTCCTGGTAGAACCAGTCGATCTCCCACCTGCGGAGCAGGAAGATGCCGCGGAGCACGAGATCGGTCACACGATCCGTGTGGGTCTGGGCGTAAGCGAGCGAGAGGGTGGACCCCCAGGAGCCGCCGAAGACGAGCCACTTCTCGATCCCGAGCTTCTCGCGGATCCGCTCCATGTCCGCAACGAGATCCCACGTGGTGTTCTGTTCCAGGCTCGCGTGGGGGGTGCTGCGGCCGCAGCCGCGCTGATCGAAGAGGATGATGCGGTACTTGGCCGGGTCGAAGAAGCGGCGATGTTTCGGATCGGTGCCGCCGCCGGGCCCGCCGTGCACGAACACCGCGGGCTTCCCGTTGGGGTTGCCGGACTGCTCGTAATAGATGGTGTGCACCGGCGACACGGCGAGCATGCCCTGGTCGTACGGCTCGATGGGCGGATAGAGGGTGCGACGTTCCGTCATGGCCAGGACGCAACGTACACAATTTCGCGCGTCATTGTGCCTCGTAGAACCAGTAGTGCATCGAGCCGAAGCTCGGCGGCTCGTCCTTCCCGTCAGGGCCAGTGTGAGCCTCGGCGGGATCCGTCCAGCCGATCGCGCGCAGCTCGATCCGAGCTCTCGGGCCCGTCTTGCTCGCCGGGAGATCGGCGCTCACCTCGGCCCAGCCGCTCGACGGGACCGACAGCGTCGAGACCTTCTGGCCGTCGATCGACACCTCCACGTCGATCGCGTAGGCCGAGGCGAGGCGGGCGACCATCTTCACGGGCTTGCCGGCCGGCAGATCGACCGAGAAGCGATCGAGGATGCGCCGGTGGCGTCCGCCGTCCGCGAGCAGGGAGCCCTGATCGTCGTAGGATGTGAAAACAGCGTTGTCATTTTCGGTCGTGCCGCCCACGAGGTAGCTGTGCTCCGCCTCCGATTCGAGGTCGGAGACGTCGAGCTCCGTCAGCAGCAGCGCCGGGGGCTGCGGCGTGGTGGGTTGGCTTCCGGTCCCGAGGATCGACCAGTCGGCCACGTAGGCCACCTTCGTGGCTCCGCCGAGGATGGACTGGTTCGTCACCGTCGCTTCGAACAGGCGCTCGCCCAGAACGGCCTGCATCCCCATCCACCCGGGGTAGACGATGAAATGAGTCGGCAGCTTCTCGCGGGGCATTCGCTCGTAGTGCTCGAAGCGCGACCCCGGCCCGGCGACCCAATATTTCGCCTCGCCTTCGGTGGTGAGCCCGACGACGTCGAACGTGGCGCGCTCCGAGAAATAGGCGATGGCGCCGGTGTCATTGACGCCGATGCGCGCGTCCTCCGGGAGGTTCTTCTCCGCCCACATGCCGAGGCGCACCTGCTGCGCGTCGATCGCGCGCGCGCTGTTCGCGAGGTCGTTGAGGCTCCAGGTGAGCTTCGTCGCGAGCGCCCCCGCGAAGACGGCGGGCACGAGCAGCGCGACGAAGTCCCAGTCCTTCTTCCACCGGGTGACGAGCGCTTGCAACGCGGCACCGAGGCACCCCACGAGCACGAACCACCCCGGCGCGAACGGCCAGATGTAACGAACGCGGTTCCAGAGGATCGTGAGGAACGTACAAGGGATGAGCGTCGCGAGGACGAGCGCGAGGACGGCGAGGGCTCGGGGCAGGCGCTTCGCGCGGAGCGCCGCGACGGGCAGGGAGACGAGCCCTGCCGCGAGCACCCAGTGGGTCTGCTCGGGCAGGAAGATCGCGGTGTACGGTCCGCCGGAAAGCAGCTCCGTCGCGAGCATGCGGATGTTGCCGAGGACGAGCTGCGTCAGCCGCTCGTCCGTGAAATAGGGGTTGCCGACCGCCCACTTCACGATCGTCGTGTTGGACCGAGCGTGCCCGGTGAGCGCCACGTTGAGCAGCGGGACGAGGAGGACACCCGCGACGGGGACGAGCGCCCAGAGCCGGGGGAGGAGCGCGCGCGCCGCGGCTCCAAACCGCTCGCTCCCGGCGGGCGGATAGAGGAGCAGGCCGGCGAACGCGACCAGCGCGAGGACGCCGCCCTCCGGCCGGATGAGCGGCGCGGCAGCGCCGGCGAGCGCGACACCCACCGCCAGGCGCCGCGTGCGGAGGTGGGGCGCCGTCTCGGCCAGATCGCTCGTGACCCTCGCGGTGCGCGTCATGATCCACGCGAGCGCGATCGTCTCCATGCCGCTCCACGCGAACCATGCGAACGCGCCGAAGAGGAGGCACATCGCCGCGGTGGCGATCGCCGCCGCGCGCCCGACGAGCGGCTCCGCGAGGCGCTTGGTCTCGACGGCCACCGCCGCGTGCAGGACGGTGCCGAGGGCCCACACGATCCAGACGAGGTCCAGCCCGCGGAAGCCGATGAGCCAGAACGGCGCCAAGGCGAGCGGCCAGAGAAAGCTCGTCGCGCCGCTCGAGAACCCACCGTCGGGGGAGAACGTGAAGGGGGCCCCCTCGCCGAACCGCCGCGCGTACACCAGGTGGATGAACGAGTCGTCGAGCGGCATGGCCGGCCGGCCGGCGTCTTCGAGGATGTTGCGGACGGCGAGCAGGCCGAGCGCGCTCGAGATCGCGAGCGCGGGGAGGTAGGGCTTCGCGCGGGCGCCGAAGGCGCTCGCGCCGTCGCGGAGGCGCTGACCGATCATGGCTGGAAGCGGCGCGGGAGCATACATCCACCCGCCGCTTGCGCTATGAGAAGGCCGCTCGCCCCATGCGGATTGGTCCTCGCCCCACGCACCCCTACGCTCACGCCGCGCGCCTGCCCGACGACGGCGGTCCCGTGCTCCTCGACTCCCTCCTGCCCGGAAGCGGGCCGCTCGAGATCGAGATCGGCCCAGGGCGCGGAGGGTTTTTGTTCGAGCGCGCGGCGGCGGCCCCGGACGTGCGGCTCGTGGGCTTCGAGATCCGCCTCAAGTGGGCGCACATCGTCGATCAGCGCCTGAAGAAGGCGGGGCTCGGCGAGCGCGTGCGCGTGCTGGCGGAGGACGCCGGCCTCGCGCTGCCGCGCCTCGGACCGGACGCGTCGGTGCGCGCGGTCTTCCTTCATTTCCCCGACCCCTGGTGGAAGAAGCGGCACGAGAAGCGCCTCGTCATGAAGGACGGCTTGCTCGAGTCGATCCTCCGGCTGCTCGAGCCGGGCGGCGCCTTCTACATCCAGACGGACGTGGAGGAGCGCGCCGCGCAATACGCGGAGCGGGTCGCTTCCCACCCGGGCTTCGTCCCCGCGGGGGACGCACCCGGCGATCCGGTTGTCGTCGAGAACCCCTACGGTGCGCGCAGCCCGCGCGAGCACCGGGCCATCGAAGATGGCCTGCCGGTCTATCGGCTGCGCTGGCAAAAAGGGTAGCCTCGGAGGACGCATGCGCGACCGAGCGAGCATCGTGATCATCGGCGGCGGGATCATGGGCCTCTCGACCGCTTACAACCTGGCCAAGAACCACGGCGTGCGCGACATCGTCGTGGTCGAGAAAAGCTACCTCTGCAGCGGCGCCAGCGGTCGGAACGGCGGCGGCGTGCGCGCGCAGTTCTCGAGCGAGACGAACGTCCGGCTCATGCAGGAGAGCCTGCGCATCTGCCGCACGTTCGCCGGCGAGATGAAGATCAACGTGTGGTTCCGGCAAGGCGGCTATCTCTTCCTCGTCCGCGACGACAAGGGCCGGCAGGCGCTCGAAGGCAGCGTGAAGGTCCAGAACGAGTGCGGGCACCCGACCCGGCTGCTCACGCCGAAGGAGGCGCAGCGCATCGTGCCCGAGCTCGATCTCGAGGGCGTCGTCGCGGCGAGCTACAACCCGGAGGACGCCGTCGTGTTCCCCTGGCCCTTCGTCTGGGGCTACGCACGTGGCGCGGAGGAGCTGGGGGTCGAGATCGCCACCTTCACCGACGTGCTCGGCTTCGAGACGAAGGGCAACCGCATCGAGGCCGTCGTCACCTCGAAGGGGAAGATCAAGACGAGCCGGGTCGTGAACGCGTGTGGCGCGTGGAGCCCGGGCATCGCCAAGATGCTCGGGGTGGAGCTTCCGAACAAGCCGCACCGTCACGAGATCTGCTCGTCCGAGCCGCTCAAGCCGTGGCTCACCCCGCTCGTCGCGGATCTGTCGAACGGCCTCTACTTCTCGCAGTCGACCCGCGGTGAGATCGTCGGCGGCATCTCGAACGAGGACGTGCCCGAGGGCGTCGACCAGCGCTCGAGCCACGCCTTCCTGGCGCTCTACGCGCGCGCGCTGGTCAAGACCGCGCCCATCCTCGGGAGCGTCAAGGTGCTGAGGCAGTGGGCTGGCTGCTACGACCTCACGCCCGACCAGAACCCGATCGTCGGACAGGTCGACGAGGTGGAAGACTTCTTCCAGGCCTCCGGCTTCATGGGCCACGGCTTCATGATGGCGCCCGTGATCGGCAGGCTGCTCGCGCAGCACATCGCCGAAGGGACCGACCTGCCGCTCTTCGAGCGCTGGAGCTTGCGCCGCTTCAAGGAAGGGCGCTTGCTCCGCGAGTCGATGATCATCGGCTGAGCCGGACGGCTCGCGCAGGCCTCAGCTGCAGTCGCGGTGGCTGCAGCCACCCTTGCCCTTGCATTCGTTCTTGCCGGCGCACTCGTTCTTGTCGGTCTTGCAGCCGCCCTTGCCCTTGCACTCGTTCTTGCCCACGCAGCAGTCCTTCTTGCTGCCGGACGCGCTCGCGGCCGCCGGCGCGTCCGCGGCCTTGGCCTTGGTGTCCGCGGTCGCCGAGCCGGCGGCCTTGGTCTCGCCGCAGCCGGTGATGGCGGTGAGGATGCCGCCCGCGGCGGCCCAGGTGAGGATTTTCTCCGTCGACATGGCCCTACCTTGCTCGATTTGCGGTCACTTGGCGAGCGGCTTCTCCCCCCGGGCGCCCGCGACGATGGGTCGCAGGTCAGTCGGCGACGAACGAGGTCATCGTGAACATCCCGCCGGCGTCGAAGCTGTAGACGACGGTGTACGTCGCGTCGGTGGGGGAGGTGATCGTCATCGTGACCGACTCGCCCGTCGGGACGAGCGTCAGCACGTAGGGGAACGACGGCTCGATCATGCCGGCCGTGCTGGTGTCGATCGTCCAGGTCGACGGGAGCCGCACGTAGTTGTCCGACGTTCCCCCGAAGAACCCCGCGATGGAGTCGGTCATGGGACAGGGGTTCGTGCCGTCCGAGTACGTGTTCGTCGTCAGCCGGCACGACTCGCTCACCTCGGAGTAGCAGAGGATCGCGCCGTTGATGCTCGGGTCGATCGTCGCGCCGAGCGCGACGGTCTCGGGAAACTCCGTGCAGGCGGTCGACTGGGGATCGATCGGCTCGCCTCCGCCGCCTCCGCCGCCGCCGCCCGAGGAGGTGGCGCTCGAGGTCGACGAGGTCGAGCCCGTGGTCGAGCCGTTCGTCGCGGACCCGGTCGTGGAGCTCGACGTCGAGCCGGCCGCGCCCGCGCCTCCCGTGCCGCCGTCGTTCGTCTCTTCCCCGTCGCCACAGGCGAGGAGCATCGCGGCCGTCGTCGAGCCGATGAGGCAAGCCCAAAGCAATTTCATCGTCATCTCCTTGTGGCCACCCCTCCTGGGCAGCTCGTCCTGGTAGAGCCCCCAGAGACCCGAATCGATCACGTCGCCGTGCAAACGGGCTCGAGCGGGGCGTGCACGACGGGCTCGGTGTCGCCGGCCCACCAATTCGGCGCCATGAGGCCGTAATCGCCCAGGTGCACGAACGAGGTGAAGCGGTGATCCGGGCACACCGTCGCGAGCTCGTCCGCCGGGAGGATGGCCAGCAGGGTGTCACCGCTCCACGTGACGCGCGCGCGGCTGACGAGCGGGGTAAACGGCGTCGTCTTCAGATCGAGCGCGGAGAGGGTCGGCGGGGCGCCGGGCGCGTCGTCGATCACGAGCACCGTATCGAGGTCATCCCAGAAGTCGTTCGGATACTGGGGCGACGCGGCGTAGTTGTCGCTCGGGTCCCCGTTCGAGTCGAACCCAAATGAAAACTGGTGATGATGCTCGGCGTCGTCGAAGCGCAGCGTGTCCCCCATGACCGCTGCGACGAGCACGTAGTCTCCCTCCGGGAGCGGGTCGGTCGACGCGCAGAGCGTCGTCTGCTCCCCGCTGCGTGACGCGCCTCCCCTTCCGCACGGAAACGCCTGCTCGATCCGGCTCACCGGCACGCCCGTCGCGCCGCCGATGGACAAGCGGTGTTTCGAGCGGACCTTCACCCAGACCCATCGCGCGGTCGGATCCGGCGGGGGAATCCCGTCGGCGGAGTGCTCGATCGCCTCGGTCAGACCTGCCTGGAGCTCCGCGCAGAGCAGGTCGAAGCTCGCCTGATCCGTGGCCCACGGCGACATCATCCGCAGCCAGTGCTCGAGGTCCGCCTTCGTGATGCCATCGGGCACGGCTGTGATGGGGCACTCGAGCGGTGGCTCGGGCGGAGGCGCCTCGGGGACCTGGGATCGAAGCCACTGCTCCGCCCCAGGGCTCAGACAGGCCTGCGCCATGATGCAGCTCTTTCTGATCTTGTCCGCTGGGCTCTCGCATTCGTCGCACCCCGCGGCGAGGGTCGCCACAAACAGCCCCGCGACGACTCCGCTTCGGAGGCTCACAGACACCTCCCGTCGTCCCCGGCCACCGCCCAATCGTCGGGCCAGTCGTCCGCGACGACGGCGCGACCCATGAGCGCGCTCGCGCCGCGGAAGGGGAGGTCGGTCGATTCGTCGAGGGTCTGGGGAAAGCGGAGCTCGCCGCCTCGTTCCGAGGTCACCTCGAGGAGGAGCCGCGGCGCGAGCCCGAGATCGTCCACGGTCCGGCTCGTCGCGTTGTTCGAGTAGAAGCCCTTGTCCGCCTGGACGCCGGCCGGCACGTACAGCGCGAAGCCGTGGTTCGTCGCCGGATCGGCGTAGTGCTCTCGCACGGCCACGGTCACGTCGGCGCTCGACCAGGCGTTGCTCCGGAGCGAGAGCGCGCTCTCGCCGCCCATCGCCGACGCGAGGGGCTGGTTCTGCCAATCGAGCGTGAACGGGTCCCACGGCTCGAGGAGGCGCACGACGGGAATGCAGAGGTCGTCCGAGCGCCCGTCACCCATCGTGGCGGGGTTGTAGAGCTCGAGGTACGCGCGCTCGATGACCGCGTCGGCCGGCAGCGTGGGCAGCGCGAAGTGGACGTAGCTTCGCTTTTGCTCCAGCTGCTCCTCGTTGGCGACCTGGATCTCGCCTGCGAGAGCGTTGTTCGGGCCGCCGTCCGTGCAGCTCGTGCTCAGCGAGCAGGTCGTGAAGGCGTCCCGGTCGGCGCCGATCCACAGGAACAACGTGCCCGCGCCGTCCGCCGGGCTCGACGAAGGGGCCGCCTTGTCGCAGGTGGCGAGGAGGAAGAGAAGAGGTAGAGAACGAATCGGCATGCGAGGCTCCTCTTTGGGTCTCGTGCCGGTAGAGCCCCGAGGGGCGCGAATCGATCACGCGGCGGTGAACGATGCTCAGCCGTCGTCCAACGAAGCCACCACCTCGCGCGCCCAGCCGTCGAAGTCTTGGCGGCTCTCGGCGAGGGCGGCCTCGTCGCCCGCCGTCGCCTGGCGCTCGAGCTCCTCACGCAATGCCTCCTTGGCTCGGCGGAGCCGGCTCCGGACGGTCCCTTCGGGGATGCCGACGATCTCGGCGATCTCGGAGCCGGAGAGGTCCTCGAAGAAGGCGAGCTCGAGCACGACCTGGAGGTCGAGCGGGATGCCGCGCAAGGCGCGCAGCAGGAGGGCCTGGTCACGACGGCGCGCCAGCGCGCCGCTCGGGCTCGTCCCGAGATCGGCCACCGAGAGCGTGCCGAGCTCCTCTTCTCGGGACGCCTTGCGCCGTCGCGACTCGAGGTGGGCGTAGAGCTCGTGCCGAGCGATCGTGAAGAGGTAGGTGCGAAAGCTGGAGTCGCCCCGGAAGCTCGCCTTCGCCTTCGTGCAGGCGAGCATCGTCTCCTGGATAAGGTCCTCCACGGCGTCGGGGGCCTTGTTGCGGAAGAATCGGTAGAGCGACGCGAAGTGCCTGTCGAAGAGCGCGCTGCCCGCGCTCGCGTCGCCGCGAGCCCACGCCTCGAAGAGCTCGCTGTCGCTGGGCCCGTCTCCGCTCTGCACGCGCCAATGCTACACGGTCGACCCCGCTCGACGCTGGGTCTACCATCGGCTCGGGTGGCAGCCTCCCTCGAAGCGGAGCGGGTGCGGGCGAGCCTGAAGAGCCGGCTCTTCGGGGCGAAGGCGGAGCCTGTCCGGCTCGGTCGCTTCGAGATCGTCTCGGCCCTCGGCCGGGGAGGGATGGGGACGGTGTACCGAGCGAGAGACCCCGAGCTCGAGCGCGACGTCGCCGTGAAGATCCTGCATGGCTCGTCGCCCCCGGAGCGCTTGCTCGCCGAGGCTCGCGCGATGGCGCGCCTCGAGCACCCCAACGTCGTCGGCGTCTACGAGGTCGGCACCGCGGCGGATCGCGCGTTCGTCGTGATGGAGCTCGTTCCGGGGCGGAGCCTCGACAGCTGGCTCGCCGAGCGACCGCGCAGGCCGGAGGACGTGTCGACTGTGTTCGCGGCTGCGGCTCGCGGTCTTGGCGCCGCTCACGCGGCGGGGATCGTCCATCGCGACTTCAAGCCGGCGAACGTGCTCGTCACTCCCGACGGATCGGCGCGCGTCGCGGATTTCGGGCTGGCCGGCGAGACAGCGGAGGCCGACGCTTCGGGCGCGCTCTCCTCGGATGCCCGCGCGACCGCCGCACCGTTGGCAGGGACGCCGCTCTACATGGCGCCGGAGCTCCTCGCCGGGGAGCGCGCGACGCCCGCCTCGGATCAGTGGGCGTTTGGGATCAGCTTGTACGAGGCGCTCGCGGGGCGGCGCCCGTTCGAGGCACGAACCGTCGACGAGCTCGTCGCCGCCCAGCGCTCTGCCGTGCCTCTGCTCGACGTGATCCCCCGCCGGCTCCGGCCGGTGATCACGCGGCTCCTGACGGTGGAGCCTGCCGGGCGCTTCGAGTCGATGGAAGCGGTCGCGCGCGCTCTCGCGCCACCGCCGCGGCGCATCGGTTTGCCGGTGGGCCTCGCGTCGATCGGGCTGGTGTTGCTCGCGTCTTTCGCGCTTCGGCGAGGTGACGGCGCGGAGATCTGTTCGGGGAGCGACCAGGAGGTCGCGCGCGTGTGGTCGCCGGAGCGTCGCGCGGACACCGAACGCAGCCTCGCCTCCGTGTCGGCCCCGTTCGCCGAAGACGCGGCTCGGCGGACCGTGGCCGAGATCGACGCGTACGCCGCGCGCTGGCGCGAAGCGCACCGGGACGCGTGCCTCGCCACGAACGTGCGCAAGGAGCAGTCCCCTGCGGTGATGGACCGCCGCATGGCCTGCCTCGCCCGGCGCAGAGGAGAGCTCGACGCGTTCGTCCGGTCGCTGGCGAAGGCCGACGTCGAGGTGCTCGAGCACGCGACCGAAGGCGCGCGCCACCTCACGCCCGTCGATCGCTGCGCGGATGCCGCGCGCCTCGACCGAGAGCCTGCCGAGCCGCCGCCCGAGCAGGTGGCAGCGGTGGAGTCGGTCTGGCGCCAAGTCGCCGAGGCGCGTGCGCAACGAGAGCTCGGTCGCTTCAAGGAAGCGGCTGCGCTGGCGCAGTCTTCGGTCGCGGCTGCCGACGCGGCCACGTTCTCGCCCGCGCGCGTCGAGGCGCTGACCGAGCTCGCGCGGTCTCGCCTGGCCAACGGAGAGCCCGCCGAGGCCCGCAAGGCGGCGCTCGCCGCGGCCGACGCGGCGGAGGCCGCCGGCCTCGACGACCACGCGGCCGACACGTGGTTGGTGGCGCTCGGCTCGATGTCGAAAGGCGCCGTGAAGGCCGAGGAGCTCGAGCTCTACGAGCGCCGCGCGCGCGCGGCCATCGCTCGCATCGGAGGCCCCGCGATCCTCGCGGGAGCCCTCGAAGACGTGCTCGGACGGCGCCGGCGGGACGAAGGAAAGCTCGACGAGGCGCTCGCCCACCACCGCGCCGCCCTCGCGCTCCGCGAGCAGGCCTACGGCGCCGGCTCGCTGGAGGTCGCGGACGCGCGCGCCGAGCTCGCGGGCACGCTCACGTTTCGCGACTCGCTGGAGGAGGCCGCGGCGGAGCTCGAGCGCGCGCTGCGCGACGCGGAGGCCGTGCTCGGCCGCGATCATCCCAGGACGGCGGGGATCTTGAGCGCACACGGGCTCAACCTCAAGAACCGCGGTCGCTACGAAGAGGCCTACGCCGTTCAGGCTCGCGCCCTCGCGGTGCTCGAGCGCGCGGTGGGTGACGAGAGCGAGCGCCTCGGCCTCTTCCTCTCCAACCTCGGGAACACGTGTATGCACCTCCACCGGTTCGACGAGGCGCGTGCGCTGCATGCCCGCGCGCTCCGCATCCGGCGGAAGGCTCACGGGGACGAGCACCCGCTCGTCGCGCTCACGCTCAACAACCTCGCCAACGTGGCGATCGAGGCCAAGTCGTGGGACGAGGCGGTGTCGTTGCACGAGCAAGCGCTCGCGATCCGGCAGAAGACCCTCGCCCCCGACGATCGCATGATCGGCATGTCCCTCACGAACCTGGGCGACGCCCTCGCGGGCGCCAGGCGCCTCCCCGAGGCCATCGCTCGATACCGAGGCAGCATCGCGATCCTCGAGAAGCTCCAGGGGGGTGCGCACTCGTGGCTGGGTTACCCGCTCACCGGGCTCGGGGTCGCGCTCGTCGAATCGGGGAGCCCCAACGAGGCGATCGAGCCGCTCGAGCGGGCGCTCGTCATCCGCGCCAAGGAGGGGCAGCCCGAGGACATCGCCGCGGAGACGCGTTTTGCGCTCGCGCGCGCGCTCGTGGGCGCGTCGCAGGACCGAACGCGGGCGATGACGCTCGCGCGCGAGGCGCGCGCGGCGTTCGCGCGCGGAGGCGAGAAGAAGGCGAGCTTCCTCGCGGAGCTCGACGCCTGGCTGGCGAAGGTGGAGCCGGCTCAGCCGCGCTGAGGCCACGCCGCGGCGTACGCCGCGGGCTCGACCCACGACATGCGACCGAAGCCCTCGACGTAGCGGAGCGCGACCGGCTCGAGGCGAAAGAAGCCGAAGTCCTTGAAGTCCGCGTAACGGGCCGCCTCCGGGTGCCGCGCGAGGAACCGGGCGCGGGCGTCCGCCGCGTCCGCGGAGGGGATCGGCGCGCACCTGCCGACGACGGAGACGCGCGGTCCGGCCAGCGGATCGCCGTCCGTTCCTTCCCCGGTCACGAGCACCGACGCCTCGGGGCGAGCCTCCAGGTTCTGCGTGTGCTCGGCGAGCTTGGAGAGGAGCAAGAGCGGGCGCCCGGCCACGTCGACGGCGATCGCGACGAGCGACCCGTAGGGGAAGCCAGCCGGGTCACGCGCGATCGTGGAGAGGGTTCCTTTTGTCGCCTGCGCGAGCAGGTCGCGGCAGCGCTCGGCGTGAGGCGCGGCGTCGGTCATGGGCTCACTCCTTCTGCAAGGCTTGATCCAGGTCCGACTCGATCTCCTTCGCGCGGGCGGGGTCCAAGTCGAGCGCGGCTCGAAAGCGGTCGGCGAAGACGCGCTCGCTCTCGTTGAGGCCGGTGTCCGCGAGGAGCACGGCGTAGACCAGCGCGTAGCCCTTCTCTTCGGCGTACGTGCCGCGCTTCTTCAGCGCGTTCGCCACGCCTGCGAGCTGTGCGTCCAGGTCGCCGTGGGCGTCGAGCCTGGCGACCGAGTCGTACAGCGCCGTCATCAGCTCGCTGTCCGGGAGGTGAGAGAACGCGCGGAAGTGTTTCGTCAGAAGCGCCGCGATCCGCCCGAGCTCTTCCTTGGTGACGTGACGATCCGAGCGCGCCGCGAGCATCATCGCGTCCACGAGCAGCCCGCTCGGCGCGCCGTGTGCGCCTTCGTCCCGACCCTCGTCGAACGCCTCTTTCAGGGCGGCCCAGAACGACGTCATGGGAGGACGGATAGCGCCCCCAGCCGAGCGAGACAACCCGCGCGATGCCTTTCAGGCATCACGGGGACGCGACGTCTTCTGTGCGGCCACGAGGAGCCAGGCCGACGTGGCCGCTGCGTAGACGGCCCAGGCCACCATGACGAGCGCGACGTGCTCGCTCGCGACCGCGAGGTAACCGAGCACGACACCCGAGGTCACGAGCCGCGCGACCTCGAGCGGGATCGCCCAGCGGCGCCGCTCGAAGAGCCCTCCCCAAGCGCCGAGGCTCGCGAGCACGACGGCGGAGAGCCCGAGCCGCGACGGCCAATCGAGCTTCGCGGAGAGCGAGAGCAAGGCCACGACGACAAGGGCCACGAACACGAACTGTGCCGTGACGTACCCGCCGACCGCGCGGCTCCTCGGCACGTCGAACTTCACGCGGTGCTCGTGGTCGACCGGCGGCACCACCACCACACCTCCCAGGTCGGCCGGCTGCCACTCGGGCGGAGCGACCCAGGCGAAGAGCTTGTCGGCGAGCCGTCGCGTCCGCCGGCTCATGTCGACGATACGCGCGAAGCCTTCGACGTTTGCCCAGAACGGGTTGAAGGAGGCGAGCGGCTTGACCGTCCCGTAGGCCGGGTCGGCCTTCTCCTCGACGAAGGTGCCGAAGAGCCGGTCCCAGACGATGAAGACCCCCGCGTAGTTCTTGTCGATGTACTCGGGGTCGATCGCGTGGTGGATGCGGTGGTGCGACGGCGTGTTGAGGATCGCCTCGAGCGGGCCGAGCTTGCCGATGATGCGCGTGTGGATCCAGAACTGGTAGAGCGTGTTGAGCGTCAGGCAGATGACGAACACCGCGGGGCTCACGCCGACGAGGGCGAGCGGCGCGTAGAAGAGCCAAGACGTGAGGCTCGTGAACCAGCTCTGCCGGAGCGCGGTCGTGAGGTTGTACTCCTCGCTCTGGTGGTGGACGACGTGCGAGGCCCAGAAGAAATTGATGCGGTGGCTGGCGCGGTGGTACGCGTAATACGCGAGGTCCACGCCGAGGAACGCAAACACCGAGCCGAGCGGGGAGGCCTCCGGGATCGTGAACAGGCGGAGGCGGTCGTAGACGAGCGTGTAGGCGCCGATCTGGATGGCCCCGAAGATCAGCACGCCGAGCACCTGCTGGCCGACGCCGCATGACAGGCTCGTGATCGAGTCGGCGAGCCGGTACAGCGGCTCCGCGCCTCGTCGTCGCCGCCGCCTATCGGAGAGGACCTCGAGCCCGATGAGCAGGAAGAAAAACGGAATCGCGAGAGCGATCGCGCCGCGGTCCACGTCGGCCAGCGTAGCTCAAATCTCCGCCTCGTAGATGCTGAGCCATGACATCGGCGCGGCGATGGGACGCAGCCACGGCTCGTCCAGCGGGGGAGCGCAGACGCGGAGGCGCCGAGCCGGACGGAGCGTGCGGACGCGTTCGAGGAAACGACCCAGCGCCTGGCCCGAGAACGACAGGTAGAAGAAGAGCACCGTCGCGTCTCCGAGGTCCGCGCCCTGGGCGTCGGACAGCTCGAACGAGACCCGCTCCAGGCCCAGCGCGAGGGCGGCGCGCTCAGCGATCCGGACCAGGGTCGGGTCGATCTCGATGCCGCGCGCGCGCGAACCAGCCAGCATCGCCGCCAGCATCACGACCTTGCCGAGCCCGCTGCCCACGTCGATGAGCGTGTCGTCGGGCCCCAACCCGACCGAGTCGAACGCGTGCAAGATCTCCGTCGTGTGGGCGGGGACGTAGTCCGCCGTCAGCGGCTCTGGCGGGTAGGCGATGTCGAGCAGCTCTTCGAGGAAATGGTCGCGCAGGTCTGCGGGGACCTCCTCGATCGCTCGCCGCAGAGGCTCGCCGCGGAGCGCCCGCGCGCTCGCGTGCTCGCGTGCGGCGAGCTGGCGCAGGTGGTCCTCCGGCTCGCCTCGCAGGCGGGCCAGGCCGCAAGCGAAGGCGCGATCCCGGAGGTTCACCCCGGCGAGCTCCTCACCCTGCCACCGCGGCGACGAGGCGCTCGGCGCTCTCGAGGCGGGACTGATCGATGGCGCGCGACTCGGAGCGCGACGCGCGGAAGGCCCGCACAGCGAGCCGCGCTGCGCGTGGCGTGGAGACGTCGATCGTCCGCGAGACGGAGTCACAGCCAGCGCGCTCGATCTCGTCGCCGAGCGCAGAGAACAGGTATCGACCGGCGCGCACGGCCGGTCGGCAGGCGATCGGCAGCGCGAGGATGCCCGGGTCCGCGCGTTTGTAGAAGGCGTCGGCCGACTGGAGCAAGCGGCCGACCACGTTGCGCACGCCCGCGGACGCGGTCGGGTGCTCCAGGAAGAGGTCCACGTCCACGCCGGCTTCCTCCAGCCACTCGATGGGGAGGTAGAGCCTGCCCCGGCGTGCGTCCTCTCCGACGTCGCGAGCGAGGGCGGTGAGCTTGATCGCGAGGGCGAGATCACATGCCCGGTCGAGGACGACGTGGCGCGACCGTCCCATGATCAAAGACGCCGCCACCCCGACGGTTCCGGCGGTTCGCACGGCGTAGTCGAGGAGCGCGCCGTCGGTCGCGTAGCGCCGCCCGTCCACGTCCCAGCCGAGCCCCTCGAGGAACCAATCGAACACGGCTCGTGGCAGCCCATAACCCTCGACGATCTTCGTGAGGGCGCGGTCGATCGGGATCGTCCGCGGCGCGGCCGTGTAGATCGCGTCCACGCGGCGGCGCAGCTCGTCGATCACGCCGGGCGCGGCGCCCTCCTGCGAGGCCTCGTCCATCGCCGCCCAGAAGAAGGCGAACAGCGGCGTCAGCGCGTCGCGAACCCGCGGGGGGAGCATGACGCCCGCCGCGAACAGCCTCCGGTCTTTGCGCTGGAGGAGCCCGCGGCAGACGTCGAGATCGCGGTCGGCCACCGTAAGCCTTCGCTCGATCGGCCCTGGCTCAGGGCTCGCTGACGTTTCCGAACGCGGGGTCGTTGTTGAGGGCCTGGAGCAGCCAGTCCTTCAGGCTGACGCCGTTCACGTTGACGGACGTCGGGTCGTTGTCCAGAAAGACGTGCTCGTCGCCGGGGACCATGAAGAGCCCGAAGCGGCCCGCGTCGCCGACGATGCGGTCGCGCAGGTCCTCGAGGCCGGCCGTGTACTTCGCGCCGTCGTACGGCGGCGGCAGCCCGCCGAGCTCCGAGCAGTTGCTCTCCCCGTAGCCCCAGAAATTGCGGATGGTGCCGTCTTGCTCGGAGGAGATCACGCCGAGCGTGCGGTCGGGGTACTTGCCGAGCAGGTACTTCACGTACGGCTCCGCGAAGGCGCCGCTCGTCTGGTTGCAGTCGGGACAATCCGCCGGGAGCGTGCTGGCGAGGCCCCAGGTGTCGCTCATGTGCTTCTGGAGGCAAGGCGCCAGGAACTCGTCTCCCATGGGCGGGCCCGAGTCGTCGATGAGCACGACGTCCTCCGTCTCGCAGAACGCGGAGGCGACGAGGTCGTAGCTGAGCGCCGCGCCGAAGCCGCCCGCGCTCACGCCGGCCAGGACGACCTGGTCCGCGTCGCGGAAGGTCGGCACGAGGCGCTTCAGGTAAGCGATGAGGTTCTTGCGGCCGTGGAACTGGTACGTCTTGTTCGCGACGGTGACGTCGCTGCGGTCCCCCGCGTGGACGTCCCCGGTGCAATACGGCACGAAGACGTAGCTGTAGTCCTTCAGGGGGTTGTCCGGGTCGCTGCGATCGAACGCCTGCGACGTCCGGATGCCGTCGGCGTCCGCGTTCCACTTGTCGCTGGCGTAGCCGTTCGTGTTCGCGGTGATGGCGCAGCTCGCCAGGTTGAAGCAGGCGTTGCCGCCCATCAGGAAGATGACGACTTTGTTGCTCGTCGAGCTCGGGTTCACCGCGATGCCCGTCGGCGTGTTGTTCATGCAGAGCGAGTCGGGGAAGTCCACCCAGGTCCACGTGTCCTTCGGGAGGTCGAGCGCCTCGCCGAGCTCCGCGTCGAGCGAGCAGGTGCCGGCTTGGCCGCCGCCCCCTCCGTCGCCGTCCCCGCCGGTGCCCGTGCCGCCGGTACCGCCGCCCCCTCCGGCCGAGCTTTCGTCGTCGCCGCACCCGCCGCCGAGCGACAAGAGGAGCGGTATGGATGCGATGGCCGAGAGGAAGCGGAAGGAGACAAGATGCGGCTTGAGCATGCGCGCATCGTAGCAGAAACGTGACGTCTCCCTCACGTCTCCTTCACGCGCTCGTAGCGCAGGAACACGACGCCTTCCGTCTGGGCGGGCTCCGACGACACGACGCGCCAGACGGCTGGATCGAGGTCCGGGAAAAACGCGTCGCAGCCGTCCACGCTCGCGTCCACCCGGGTGAGGTGCACGTGGGTCGCGTGCGCGAGCGCCTCGGCGTAGATCTGGCCCCCGCCGATCACCATGGGCTCCGGGTCGGTCTCGCGGGCGCGCGTGACGGCCTCCTCCAGCGAGCTGCAGCGCTCGACCCCTTCGGGCAGGACCGGTGTGCCCCGCGTCACCACCAGGTTTCGCCTGCCCGGCAGCGCGCGTCCGATCGACTCGAACGTCTTTCGACCCATGATGATCGCGTGGCCGAGGGTGATCGCCTTGAACCGCTTCAGGTCCTCGGGGACGCGCCACGGCAGCGCGCCGGCCTTGCCGATGCATCCGCCGCGTCCGACGGCGACGACCAGGTGCAGCGGCGGCGTGCTCACACGCTCACGTCCGCCTTGATGTGGGGATGCGGGTCGTACCCCTCGAGGGTGAAGTGCTCGAAGCGGAACGCGAAGAGGTCCGTCACGGAGGGGTCCAGCTTCATGCGCGGCAACGGGCGCGGCTCGCGGGTGAGCTGCAGCCGGGCCTGCTCCAGGTGGTTCTTGTAGAGGTGTGCGTCGCCGAACGTGTGCACGAAGTGCCCCGGCCGGAGCCCGGTGACCTGGGCGATCATCATCGTCAGGAGCGCGTAGCTCGCGATGTTGAACGGCACGCCGAGGAAGACGTCCGCCGACCGCTGGTAGAGCTGGCAGGACAGCCGCTCGTTCGCCACGTAGAGCTGGAAGAGCGTGTGACACGGGGGCAGCGCCACCTGGTCGGCTTCTTTCGGGTTCCACCCGGTGACGATCAGACGACGCGACATCGGGTTCTTCTGGATGTCGTCGACCACCCGGCGGATCTGATCGACGCCGTCCGTCTCGTAGCTGCCGTCCGCTCGCTGCGTCGCTCCGAAGTTGCGCCACTGATGGCCGTAGACCGGGCCGAGGTCCCCCTCCGCGCGACCGAAGCGGGTGGTCTGCTCGGCGGTGGCCCACTCGTTCCAGATGCGGACGCCCGCCTCTTGCAGCGGCCTCACGTGGGTCGAGCCGCTGAGGAACCAGAGCAGCTCGTGGATGATGGACGTGAGGTGAAGCTTCTTTGTCGTGAGCAAGGGGAAGCCGGCCGCGAGATCGAAGCGCATCTGGTGGCCGAAGATGGAGAGGGTGCCCGTCCCGGTGCGGTCGTCGCGCGAGGTCCCCTCGTCGAGGATGCGCTGGAGGAGATCGAGATAGGCCCGCATCGGTGCGAGTCCCTTAGCACGGTCTCGACGGAGCCGATGCTCGACCAGGCGCGTCAGAAGCACGATGCACCGACTCCCCCGTGTGGCCATCGTGGCCCCGCTGTTTCTCTGCGCTTGCGCCTCGCCGTCCTCGCCTGGGCCGCGTGGCCCGGTAGACGAGGCGATCGTGTCGTCGCCGCTCGTGCCGCTCCCTCCGCCCAGCCCGTGGGCGTTCGTCGCCGCCACGACGCGCACGGTGACGAGCCACCTCGCGGAGCTGCCGTGCCCGGCCCCGGGGCTCCCGCCGGAGCTCGCCTCACGTGTCGACTGCGCGGCGATGAAGCGCTTCGCGGAGGCGACCGCTTACGCCCAGCGTGAGATCGCCGCGGGCTCGCTGCCGCCCGCGGTGGACCTGCGCGCGCACGGCTTGAGCGGCCCGGTGAAGGACCAGGAGCAGGTCGGCGCGTGCGCGGGCTTTGCGATGTCGAGCGTGCTGGACAACGCCGCGCGCCGGGCGGGGCGAGCCGACGTCGTGTCTCCGCTGCACGTGTTCGCGACCTACGCGCCGACCACCGACTTCAGTCGCTCGCTCAAGGGCCGCGCGTTTGCGGTGGAGCAGGTGTGGCCCTGGGACTCGGCGCGCGCCTGCCGCTTCGCGCAGGAGTACCAGGGCCTCTCGTGCCGCAGCCTCTACGGCATCACGCCGGGCGCGGCCGACCCGATGACCCTCTCCGAGCGCGACCGCGCCGACGCCTCCGGGCGGCTGCGCATCCTCGGCTACGAAGAGATGACCGCCGACACCGACCAGATAGCCCTCGTGCTCGCGAGCGGAGAGTCGATCTGGGTCGCGTTCCGCTTCGAAGACGGCGCCTGGAACGCCCTGAATCAATCCGGCGGGAGCCTCCTGCCGTGGTACCCGGTGGAGGCTGCGACGAGCAGCCACGCCGTGGTGCTCGAGGGCTACCGAACGGGGCCGGGCGGCCGCGAGTTCCTGATGCACAACAGCTGGGGGCGGTCCTGGGGCCACGGCGGCTACGCGTGGATTCATGACAGCATGGTCAGGACACACCTCGACTTCGCGTACCGCGTGACCGTCGCCGACGCGGCGGTGCCAGCGCTGCCGTCGCCGGGCGCGTGGCCTTGGCCCCAGTTTCCCGCCGCGCCGATCCCCTCCGCGTGGACCAGCGGCCTCGAGCAGCTCTGGCCGCCCTCGGTCCCGCGGCCCTTCTGACTGCTAGCCGCCCACGGCGGCGGTGATACCGCTCTTCGATCGCGCGCTGCGAATCGAGCCCGCGAGCTCCCCGTCGAAGCTGTTGCGGTCGTGGTGGCCCTTGATGAGCCCGCCGAACATCAGGCTGACGACCGAGAGCCCCATCTTGGTGAGGCGCGACCGAACGAGCATGTGCTGCGCGACCACCTTGTGGCCGTGCTCCTTCAAGAAGGCGGAGCCCGCGTTGCGGATCTCGGGGTCGTAGCCCTCGAGCTCGTAGGCGTCGACGAAGAGCGTGATGTCGGGCGACTCCTCGAGCGCGCGATCGCTGTGCGCCTTGATGTGTGCTGCGAAGTCACCAACCAAGAAGCCCTTCTCGACGAACAACACCACGCCAGGCGCCGGGTGACGAATCGTCAGGGTGCCGCGTGGCGACGTCCAGCTCTCGTCCCCGGAGGGGGTCTCGACCCTCGTGAGCATCGGCGGATGAAAGCGCGCTCCGTCCCGCTGCGCAAGCAGGCACCTCGAGCCGTCGTGGCTTCGCCCACCTCATCCCCCAGCTCGCGACAGCGCAGCCGAACAGCTCCGTCAGGCTCCTGGAGCGATTCGAATCACTCGGGAGAACTGCCACGAAATTGAGCGGTTCTGACGCATCACGGAGTTGACGAGATGAGGAACGTGTCTGAATCTGAAAAGCCTGGGGTTCCTTTTCTCAGGAGAGCTGCATGACAAAACCGATCCAACGAAGAGCCGTACTCGCGGGCGCTGCGGCGCTCGCCGTGGTTGCGTTCGATCCCCTCAAGCGTTCCTGGATCACCGAGGCGCACGCTCACGGCGGCGGGCATGGGCATGGGCACGGACATGGCCACGGGGGCGACTGCTGCGGGGAGATCTCGATCCCCGGCCTCGATGGCGAGCTCACCGTGGATCCGGACGCGATCACCGAAGCCGCGGATGACTTCGGGCACATCGTCTCTCGCGCGCCCATCGCCGTGCTCCGCCCGGGATCGGACGACGACATCCGCAAGATGGTGAAGTACGCGAACGACTGCGGCCTGAAGGTCGCGATGCGCGGGCAAGGCCACTCGACGCTCGGGCAAGCCCAGGTCGAGGGCGGCGTCGTGATCGACTCGCGGACGTTGAACACGATCCACGAGATCGAGTGCGACCGCGCGGTGGTCGACGCGGGCGTCACGTGGAACCAGCTCGTCGCCGCGACCGTGGCCGAAGGGCTGACCCCGCCCGTCCTGACGGACTACCTCGACCTCTCCGTCGGCGGCACGCTCAGCGTCGGCGGCATCGGCGGCGCGACAAACCTGAACGGCGTCCAGATCGACAACGTCATCGAGCTGGAGGTCGTCACGGGTGAAGGCAAGCTCGTGAAGTGCTCGAAGAAGAAGAAGCGGAAGCTCTTCGAGGCCGTCCTCGGCGGCCTGGGCCAATACGGAATCATCACACGCGCCACCGTGAAGCTCGTGCCCGCACCGGAGAGCGCGCGCATCTACCGGCTCGTCTACTCGGACATCGAGCAATACGTAGCCGACCAGACCTTCCTCGCGGAGGAAGAGCGGTTCGACTACCTCGAGGGGCAGGCGGCGCCGAACGGCGCGGGCGGCTTCCAGTACACCATCGAGGCGGCCGCCTGGTTCTCCGGCTCCGACACGCCGGACGACGGGGCACTCCTCGCGGGATTGTCGTTCGACAGCTCGACCGTCGAGGACCAGGGCTACGAGCAATGGCTCCGCCGGCTCGAGCCGACGATCGCCTTCCTCAAGCTGATCGGGGTCTGGGGCTTCCCCCACCCGTGGATCGATCTCTTCGTTCCCGCGAGCGAGGCGGCGAACGTCGCGAGCATCGCCCTCTCCACCGTGGCGCCGGACTCACAGGACCCCATCCTCTTTTATCCGTTCCTCCGTTCCAACCTCACCCGGCCTCTCTTCATGGTGCCGGACGAGCCCGTCATTTTCCTCTTCGACATCCTCCGGACCGCCCCGCCGATCCCGGGGGTGCCCGAGGCGCTGGTCGACCTCAACCGCTCGATCTACGATGCCGCCGCGGCAGTCGGGTCCAAGAAGTACCCGATCAGCAGCATCCCATTCGACCCGGCAGATTGGGAGGACCACTACGGTGAGAAATGGGAGGACGTGCTCGATCTGAAGGCCGAATACGACCCCAACAGCGTTCTCACGCCGGGACAAGGCATTTTTCCGTAATCCGGAGGATCGCTTGGCTACCCACCCGAAGAGCTGCGACGTCGCCCCCCTCTCTCTCGACACCGTCGAGTTCGTGTACCGGGGACACGTCTCGGCCCCCGATCTCCACTCCATGGTGGAGAAGTACAAGGCCATGCGGACGGAACGCGGGGCCGAGACTTACAACGTCGTCGACACGCTGGCCGTCACCGGCGTGGATAAAGAGATCGGTCAGATCCTCGGGGAGGTGCTCGAGCTGTTCCGGCAGGGCGGAGGCAAACACGTGATCATGGCCGCGACCGAGGACTTCGTGCGCATGTTGGGCCGTTCGATGAGCTTCAGCGCCGGCGTGAAGCTCCACCTCGCGCCGACGCGCGCCGCGGCGCTGGAGAAGCTGCGGGCCCTCAAAGAGGAGTCCGGCTCAGCCCGCTGAGCCGGACGAAATGGCGAGCTCCACGGCGGTCTTCTCCACGCCGCGGAGCTTCGCCAGCGCCTTCTTGGCGGTGTCGAAGTCCGGCGACTTGTCCTTCTCGCCGCGCGTGAGCAGGAACCGCAGGTACAGGTCGGCCGCTTCGTCCGCGCGGCCGTCCCGCTCCGCCTCCCTCGCGCGGGCGAGGTAGTTGCGGCGATAGCCGTCGAAGGTCCCGACGATCTCGGTCGTCGTCGCCGAGATCGCCGAAGCGAGCACCTGGGCCTTCACGTCGGCCTCCGACGGCAAGCGGAGCGGGTCCGCCTTGGCGACCTCCGCGCAGAGACCGGGCTGCGCCGGGAACGTCTCGTCCTCCGTCGCGAAGCGGCCCGTCACCGGGCGGCTCAGGACGGGCGTCGTGTCGTAGAGGCCCTCTCCGCGGAGCACGCACTCGACCTCTCCCGCGACGCGCACGGTCTCGACCGAGTATCGATGCGGACAGATCTTGTCGACCTCGATGGTCGAGGGCGTCGACTCGAACGCGCGCTTCTTCGATTCGGCATCCATTCGCTTGAAGGTGAGATCGCTCTCGGCGTCGGACTGCTCCCCCTTGGCGTCGTCGAGGGCGCGTTCGGCGTCCCGCTGATCGGTCTCGGCGCGGTCCGCCTCGGTCTTCGCGCGGTCGCGGCGCTGTTGCTCGGCATTGCACGCGTTCGCCTGCCCGCCCGAGGACGATTTGCACGACGAGAGGTCCTGCTCGGCGCGAGAGAGCTCCTGTCGTGCCGAGTCCGCGCGTTGTTTGGCGGAGTCGCGGGCCCGCTCCGCGGCAGGCACGGCGGCCTTCGCTGCGCTGACTCGACCCTCCGCGGAGCCCAGCGCCGATTGGGCGGCGCGCATCTCCGCCTCGGCGGTCGCGTATTGGGGGTTGGGCTTCTGCTGCTTTCCGCAGACGTATTCGCAGCGCCGGTCCGCGCGGCTGGAGGTTCTGTCGAACTGGTAGTTGCGAAACACGCCGCCGAGCCGCATGCCCTGCAACCGGTAGCTCTTGTCTTTCGGCTCCGCGGGCATCGAGGAGACGACCCGCAGCGGGAGGCTCGGGTCGATCTGGCGAGACAGGACGTCGGCGTTCACGTCCGCGCCGAAGTCATCCGTGCGCTTTTCGCCGTCGAAGTTCTTGAGCGCTACCCAATACGTGACCTGCGTCCGCAAGCGCCCTCGGATGTCCGCGGCGCGCTCCTGGGCTCGGGGGTGACGCGGCGCGAACTGGAGGGCCTCGCCGTAGTCGACCAGCGCGAGCGAGAGGAGTCCCTTCTTCTCGCTCTCCTCGGCGCGTGCCACGGCGGCCTCGGCGATCTTCTCCTTGGCCTTCGCCTCCAGCGCCGCGGCCTGCCCGTCCGCGGGCTCGATCAGAAGGACGTGCCGCGCGAGCTCGTAGGCGAGCTTGAGCTGGCCTTGCGCGAGGGCCGTCTCGGCGTCCGTCAGGACCTTGCTCTTCGCTCGCGCGTACCCGTCCCTCGCCTCGGCGTTCGATGGATCGATCTTCGTCGCCTCGAAGAAGGGGACCATCGCGTCGCGGGCGTTGCCGGCGGCGAGGAGCGCCTTGGCCTTCTCCACGCGGCGCGCGGCCTGGCTCCGCTTGGCCTGCTGGAGCTTGGCGCGTGCCTCCTCATCCTCCGGGTCGAGCTGCACCGCTTCCGCGTACGCGGCGGCCGCGGCGTCCCAGTTGCCCGATGCGGCCATCGCGTCCCCGCGGTCCATCGCCTGACGGAAGGCGCCGCCGCAGCCCAGGGCGACGACGAGGAGGAGCGGTGCGAGCGCGCGGCGGAGAGGTGCAGAGAACATAGGGAGGCTCGGTATCGTCTGACGCGGCGCGCGCGTAAAGAATCACTTCCCGAGCTCAGCCCTTGGGCGCCCCTCCCTCGAGCCGCGCGAGCACCTCGCGCGCCAGCTCGCGCGCACCCTCCAGATCGTAGTGGACACCGTCGGGCCTCAGCTTCACCCCGCCGTGCTCCCGCCGGCACTCGCCCCGCGGGCAGATCATCTCGCCGAGCTCCAGCACCCGGATGCGGCGGGCTGCCGCCACCGACCGGAGCGTCCGGTTGATGCAGTCGACCTGCTCTCGGTAGGGAGGGGAGTCGTAGGGGCCGAGCGGGTAGGGGACCGTGGCGACCCAGAGGCTCGCGGCGTGGTCACCCGCGCTCGCCAGCCATTTGTCGAGCTGCGCTTCGAAGAGGCTGTCCCACGGGGTCTGGCACGCTTTCGTCCATTGGCTGCCGACGTGGAAGCCATAGAGGAATGCGCCGCCCAGGAGGAGCACCCGGACATCCGCGGGGCGGGTCGGCCAGGCGGGAGGGTCGCGACGGAGCAGGTTGAACCCGTCGTCGCCCTCCAGCAGCACCGTGACGCCCGGGTCGCGGATCCCTCGCATCGTCCAGCCGAGCGAGTTGGCCGTGGAGTCGCCATGGAACGCGATGCGAACGCGGGCCGGCGCCTCCCCGCGAACGGCGAGCGCGAGCGAGCGCTGGTCCATGATGCCGGCCATCGTCAGCGGCTCGGGGCGGGGCACCGTTCCGGCGAAGAGCAGGCCGGCGCCGCCGGCGAGGCCGAGGGCCGCGGCCAGCGGAGAGCGCGACACACGTGTGTGGCCCTCGCGGATCGGCTTCTCCACGAGGTGATACGAAGCAAACGAAATGGTCATGGTCGCGGCGAAGCGAGCCAGCTCGAGGGCCGCGCCGGACACGCCGGCGCGCTCGGGCGTCAACACGACCGCGACCGGCCAGTGCCAGAGATAGGCCCCGTAGCTGACCAGCCCGAGCAGCCGGAGGGGCGGCGCAGAGAGCACGCGCGCGACGACCCCGGTCGGGCTCTCCGTCACGGACGCGATGAGCCCCACCGCCGCGAGCTCCGTCACCCAGAAGCCACCTCGGTAGAGGAGCGGGTGTCGCCCGTCGAGCCGGAGCCACGCGGCGCCGATGATCGCGAGCCCGAGGACGCCCAGCGCGTCGTGGAGGTGTCCCGCCCTCCGCTGGCCACCCGCGCTCCGCTGCCTCACGGTCGCGAAGAGCGCGCCGAAGAGGATCCCGGTGGCGCGGGTGTCGGTGCCGTAGTAGACGCGCGCGGTGCGCTCCGGGTCGTAGAGCGCCGCCATGGCCACGGCGGAGGCGCAAGCGGTGGCGGCGATCAGCGCGACGAGCGCTCGCCTCCCTTTGATCCGGAGCGCGAGGAGCACCAGGATCGGCCAGAGCACGTAGAACTGCTCCTCGATCGCGAGGCTCCAGGTGTGCTGCAGCGGCGAAGGAGCGGAGAAGAGCTCCCAGTAGCTCCTCGATGAGAGCGCGGCGCGCCAGTTGGCGACGTAGCCGAGCGTGGCCAGGCCATCCCAACGGAGGGCGGCGAGATCGGCGGGCCGCGCCTCGAACCGGGCGAAGAGCGCGATCGCCGGCATGAGCGCCAGGAGCGCCGGAAGGAGGCGGCGCGCGCGGCGCGCCCAGAAGGCCCCGAGATCGATCCTGCCCGAGCGCTCGTGCTCCGCGAGGAGGAGGCGCGTGATCAGATACCCCGAGAGCACGAAGAACAGGTCGACCCCGAGGAAGCCGCCGGGGAGCCGCTCGCCGGCATGGAACGCGAGCACGCCCGCGAGCGCGAGACCCCGGAGCCCGTCGAGGGCCGGGACGTGGTCGGTTCGAGGCGCCCGCGGAGTCAGGCCTCGAGCCTACACCGAACGCCGCGGGGAGCACGGCGGCGAACTCGGCTCGACTGGTGACGGCAGCGAGTGTACGGAGGCCCGAGGTCCCGTGTCTCTCGGCCCCCGACTCGACGCCATCGAGGTGCGCCCGATCGGCGTCTTTCGTACGCCGTTCGCGGACAAGGCGAGCGCCCCTCGCCAGCCCGCCGCCGCGCGCGGGGTGGCGGGCCGCATCGAGCTCGTGGCCGAGCTCGAGCACGCGCTCGAAGGGATCGAGGCCTGGTCACACGTCTGGGTGCTCTTCCATTTCCACCAGAACGACGGACATTGGCGACCCAAGGTGCTGCCGCCGCGGAGCCGCGAGAAACGCGGTGTACTGGCCACGCGCTCGCCCCACAGGCCAAACGGCATCGGCCTCTCGGTCGTGCGGCTCGAGCGCGTGGAGGGCCTCGTGCTGCACGTGCTCGACGTGGACGTCGTCGACGGCTCGCCGGTTCTCGATATCAAGCCTTACGTCGGCTACACGGACGCCGTGCCCGAAGCGAGCGCCGGGTGGCTGGAGACCCCGGCCGACCCCGGCCCCCGGTACGCGGTCACCTGGTCGGATCGCGCCTCTCGGCAGCGCGCGTACCTGACCGAGACCTCCGGCGTCGACCCGACCGAGGGCGTGGAGGCGGTCCTCGCGGCCGGCCCGGAGCCGCATCCCTACCGGCGGATCCGCCGCATCGAGGACGGCCGGTTTCGTCTCGCGCGGAAGGCGTGGCGCTACGTCTTCCGCGTCGTGGATGACCATATTGTCATTGAAGGAATCTCGACGGGATATCGACCCAAAGAGCTCGCCGCCGCGCGCGATCCGGAGACCTTGCTCCACCGCGCCTTCTGCGAGCGGTTCGCCGGAGACGGAGGCGTGGAGTGAGGCGGTGTGTCCATTTGTTCGCCCTGGCGGGCATCACCCTCGGGTGCTCTTGCGGCGACCCCGGCGCGGGCGGCGCAGCGAGCGGCTCGGCCGCGGCGGCCATTGCGGTGACGGGCAACGCCGCCCCGCTGCCGGCGCCGAGCGGCTCGGCGGCGGACGAAGCCGCGGACGACGAGACGAGCACCAGGCCGGTGGAGCTCCTCAAGCTCGTCTTCGCGAGCGACGTGAAGGACAAGGCCCCCGTCGGCCCGCTTCAGGCGGCGAAGACCGGAGAGCGGGTCTACGCGCACCTCACCCTCCGCAACCAGTCCGGGCGACCGCGGAAGGTGCACCTGGAATTCGCCGTCGACGGGGAGAAGCGCACGACGGTGGATCTCTTCGTGGGTGAGTCCTGGTCGTGGCGAACGTGGGCCTACAACACCATCTTGCCCAAGGACGCGGGCAAGAAGCTCACGCTCGAGGTGACCGACGACGCCGGACACCCGCTCTTCGAGGGCGCGCTGCCCATCCGATGAGCGCGCCGCGCGGCGCTACTGCACGACGTTGTCCTGGCAGCCGTTCGAGCAGCCGTCGCTGTTGATCTTGTTGCCGTCGTCGCACTCCTCCTGCGGCGACTGGACCACGCCGTCCCCGCAGCGCTCCCCGAGGAGGCAGCCCGCGGCGCACTCGTTGTACCCGCCGTCGTTTGCGCCGTCGTCGCACTGCTCGCCGAAGATCGAGTCGACGACGCCGTCACCGCAGAACGAGCCCTGGGTGCAGTCGGGCGCGCAGCCTTCGTAGGGTGAGAGGTTGACGCCGTCGTCGCACTCTTCCTGCGGCATCTGGATCACGCCGTCCCCGCAGCGCGGACCCTTCTTGCAGTCGGGGGTGCAGCTGCCGTAGCTCCCGTCGTTGACGCCGTCGTCGCAGGCCTCGTCGGGCGTCTTGATGCCGTCCCCACACACGCTCTCGCAGGTCGTGATGCCGTTCGTGAAGTTCGAGAGCGTGAGCTGGTAATTCGACTGGGTCGTGTGGCGCTCCGCCTGGAACACGACGATCTCGTAGACCTCGCCGATCGCGAGGTCGAAGGTGGCCGCGACGTTCGACAGCGTCACGCCGCCGCTCAGCGCGCCGTGTACGCCGCCGAGGTCCACCGCGAGCTGCTTGTTGACGAAGACCCAGACGTCATCGTCCCCGGTGAAGTTCAGGACCTCCGTTCCTTTGTATTCGAACCAGTAGCGGACCTCGCTCGTGAAGTGGAAGTTGTTGCCGTTGCCCTCGTTGCCGAAGCCGAGGCCGTTCAGCGGGAAAAACGTGGAGTCGTTGAAGCGGTACTCGCCCGTCGGGAGCTGACCGAGCGTGATGGTCTGCAGGATGGGGAAGTTGACGCCGGCCACGTCGCGGTACCACTGGTCGAAGCTCGCGGCGCCGTTGGTGGTCGGCGTCGTCGTGGCGCTCGCGTAGACGGGCTTGCCGTCGACGCCAAGGAGCCCCTCCACGATGCCGAAGTCCGTCCCGATGACGTATTGCATGTCCGGGTGGCTCACGCTGAAGTCGCGCAGCACGATCGGCAGCACGAGCTCCGTCGGGACGGTCGCGCTCGGCGTGCAGACGTAGCCGGGCTCGATCTGACACGTCGGCGAGCAGCCGTCGCCGGCCTGGGTGTTGCCGTCCTCACACGCCTCCGTGGGGTCGTTGGGGAGCTTGATGCCGTCGCCGCACGACGTGGTGCACGGCGACATCGGGCTCATGCTGCAGTCGGGCTCGAGCGTGCAGGTCAGGGGCACGCAGCCGTCGCCCATGTCGTTGTTGCCGTCGTCACACTGCTCGGTGCCCTCCGGGACCCCGTCGCCGCAGACCGTGGGAACACACGGCTGCCCGGGGACGTCGCACTTGAACCCCGGCTCGAGCTGGCACAGGTCCGAGCAGCCGTCGCCCGGGCTCGGGTTGCCGTCGTCGCAGTCCTCCGCGCCCGCGACGATCGAGTCGCCGCACGCGGCCGCCACGCAGGCCTCCCCGAGATCGGCGCAGAGCCAGCCAGCCTCGAGGCCACACGTGTCCGAGCAGCCGTCGCCAGCCATGACGTTTCCGTCATCACAAGTCTCGGCCCCGGTGATGTTCCCGTCGCCGCAGACGACCGTCGAGACGCAGAGCTGGCCGGGGAACGGGCAAGCGAAGCCGTTCTCCACCGCGTCGCAGGTCCCGGTGCAGCCGTCGCCGGAGACACCGTTGCCGTCGTCACACGCCTCGCCGGGGTCGATCTTCCCGTCTCCGCACGCCGGCCCGAGGGCCTCGCCGCCTTCGCCGCCTTCGCCCGAGCCCCCGGCCCCTCCCGTCTGCTGGAAGCCCGCCCCCTCGCCGCCCTGGGCGCCTGCTCCGCCGTTGCCCGGGTTTTGTCCACCCCCGCCGTCGCCGGGACCCACGATCACCTCCGCGTTGCCACACGCGACCGTGGCCAAACAAGCGAGCGAGATCAGCGAGAAACGCCGCATAGGAAAGGACCTCCAGCGTTAGAAAGTTAGCAGAGCGCCGCGAGGTTGTGGTCGCGAGGCCTCGGCCCACCTCCCGTTTTCTCCGTCACGTGCTCGCCTCTCTCTAGCCGCCCGCCCGGCACCCATGTAAGTGCTGGCCTTCGTTTCTTCCCCGCCTCCGGCGGGGGCAGTTGGATCGTGTCCGAGGAGGTTTCTTCGATGGATCATCGGAAGGGCGAGGCTCTCGTACGGCGTGCCGGCCTCGCGCTGGCGCTGTCGCTCGCTGCGGTGGGGGCGAATGGTTGCGCCGAGGAGCGCGAGCCGATCAACCGCGTGCAGCCGAACGCGCTCGCGAAGTCGTTTTTCATCGGCGAGGACTTCGTCGACACCGGCGACGACCCGGCGTTCTACGCGCGCGCGGTCATCACCGACGTCGGCTACGGCGCCGCGCAGGACGCGCTCTTCACGTCGACCTACGCGCAGCCGGTCAGCGTCATCAAGTGGGAGGTCACGGAGGACCTGCTCATCGGCCGCATCGTCTACAACCGCATCATCGGCGCCGACAGCGAGGGCGACGGCCCGTCGAGCATCGACGGGACGGTGGCGTACGCGTTCCCCATCCTGACGCACTTCGACATCCGCCGGGACTACAACCCGTCGACCGGCGAGGAGACGAACGTCATCGTCGAGAACAGCTCCGACCGGCCCTGGGACCAGCGCGAGTACTTCCGCGTCGACTGGTCGCGCAACCTCAACACGGACGCGTACGACTTCGACACCCTGTCGCTCGTCGGCGTCTACGGCGCCGTGACCTACGAGCCGCTCTCCTATTACGTCAACGATCCGAAGCACCCCGACGCCCCGCACTTCGCGACCAAGGAAGGGTACTTCGACATCACCACGAAGGCGTTCGCGACGCCCGGCCTGATCGATCTCTCCCACCTCGGGTGGGGCATCGACTCGTTCCCGGCTTGTTACCTCCCGAACGATCTCTTCGGCGGCAGCTACCCGTTCGGCAATTGCAACCCGGTCGAGCTCACGCTGCGCATGAGCTTCCGCCGCGCGGATCCGAGTGACTACGCGCCGCTCGACATCGACGGCAACCGCTTCGCCGCGTTCGGCGCGTTCTACGGGGAGCGCTTCGGCTACGCGCGCAACTACGGCATCACGGACAACAAGTGGCACCGCCTGGCGGCGCGCTTCAACATCTGGGAGTGGCACCACGCCTACCAGGATGACGGCGACACCGCGCCGGGCGCGGGCTGCGCCGAGGGTTGGGTCGAGAGCAAGAAGTTCCCCGGCAAGTGCGAGGTCGCCTGCTACACCTCGGCGACGCCGGTCGACAAGGAGCCGACGCGCGACGAGAACCAGGACGGCACGGACGACGAGTGCAACGCCGTGACGCCGGTCTTCGGGGCGGGCTCGCGCTGCGACAAGCTCGAGCAGAAGTGCACGCTCCCCTACTACGCCCGCAAAGAGAAGCCGATCGTCTGGCACTACTCACACGGCTCCTCCCCCGACTACTTCGAGGGCAGCGAGGCCGCCGCGCACGAGTGGGACGTCGCGATGCGCACCGCCGTGCAAGCGGCGAAGTACAGCGACTGCATCGGCGTCGGCGCGCCCGCAGCCTCGTGCATCGAGCAGTTCCCGATGTATCGCGGGCAGCAGGAGGAGAACGAGGACGCCATGGCGCTCTCGAAGGAGGTCGACGACTGCCGTCACGCGCGCGGCGCGTGGGCGCAGGACGACGGCGCCTCTCCGCCGTGGTCGCCGTCCCGTCTCGAGTATTGCAAGGCGCAGGCGGACGCGATCGGCGCGGCGCGCAAGTACTCTGCCGGCGTCATCGCCATCGCGAAGATGGACGAGATGATCACGCTGTGCCACAGCCCGGTGGAGCTCGGTGACTCGCCCAAGTGCGTGGAGGATCACCAGAAGTTCATCCCGGCCGCAGAGCGCAACGCCGACACGCGCGAGGTCCTCCCCGCCGGCGTGACGGCTGCCATGTGTGACGCGCAGTTCGAGAAGCGCTTCGACGCGCCGAACGAGGTCGACGAGGTGCTGCTCGCCACGTGTGACGCTGGCTTCAGCGTCCGCATGGGCGACCTGCGTTACCACCAGATCAACGTCATCCCGCACCCGCAGACGCCGTCGCCCTGGGGCATCATGGTCGACGCGGACGACCCGCGCACGGGCGAGAAGATCCAGTCGAGCTCGAACGTCTGGGCGCACGTGAACGACCTCGCCTCGCAGGGCCTCGTCGACACGCTCCGCTACATCGCCGGCGAGATCCCGACGGAAGAGGTCACGAACGGCCAATACGTGCGTGACTGGGCCGCCGCCGCCGACGCTGCGGGCGGTCGGGGCGCGCTCGGCACGATGGATCGAGCCACGCTGCAGAAGCGCCTCGTCGGCGCGGTGGACGGCCGCTCGCTCGAGAGCGGGGAGTCGCTCGTCGATTCGCGCGTCCTCGAGGACCCGCGCGGCATCGGCGCGGTGGATCCGATCAAGGCGCGCGCCATCAAGGACAAGGCCACCAAGATGCTCGCGAGCGTCAAGTTCGACGCGTCCGCGGCGTCGTACAACCGGCCGTTCACCGAGGCGCGCCGGCTCGCGGCTCAAGGCTCCGACACGGAGGCCGCGCTCGTCACCCAGGGTATGATGCAGCTCGCCGGCCTCACAAAGGCCGAGATCAAGCAGGCTGGCGACGAGCTCGCGGCAGGCAAGATGGGCACGAGCCCGCTGCTCGCGTCGGCCTCGGCGCTCCGCGGGCTCAACCCCGCCATCTGGCGCGACCTGCGTCAGGCTCGCGAGCTTGGCCTCGCGGCGCGGGGAGCCTGCATGCTCGGCTCCGACGAGATCATGGCGCCGGCGCCGAACTCTCTGGCGTACCTGACCAAGATCGCCGAGCGGAAGTTCGGCAAGTTCAACGCGAAGGACGACAAGAAGGTCCAGCTCGAGCGCGCCGAGAAGATGCGAAAGTACTTCGCGAACAAGTTCCAGTACGCCGTCATGGCGCACGAGATGGGACACTCGATCGCGCTCCGTCACAACTTCGTGAGCTCGTCGTTCGCTTACGCGTACAGGCCGCAGTACTGGCAGCTGCGCACGAAGGACGGCACGGTCACCGAGCCTTGCACGGATGTCTCGGAGAGCGGCGAGGAGTGCATCGGGCCGCGTTACTTCGACCCGCCCACGCAAGAGGAGCAGGACGGGCTGATCTGGATGTTCAGCCACTCCAGCGTCATGGACTACCCGGGTGAGCTCACCCAGGACATGATCGGCCTCGGCATCTACGACTTCGCCGCGGCGCGCTTCTTCTACGGCGACGTCATGAGCGTCTACAACGACGGCGCCGAGTACAACATCTCCAACAACCGCGTCAGCCAGACGCTCCTCAACATCACCGGCAACTTCGGCGGCATCCTCGGCTGGGACTACGTGGACCGCGGCGGCGGCCAGATCCACTACACGCAGGTCCAGGAGATCCTCAAGGTCATCAAGCCGGAGACCTGCGCGGCGGTGGACGCGAACGCCTTCAGGCCCAAGAGCTACGACGAGTCCAGGCACGGCGCCTTCGACCCCCTGGTCGACGCGCTCATCGTGACCGTCGGCGGAAAGACCACGCGCTGCAAGCAGCCGGAAGTCGACTACATCCAATACGACCAGACGCGCGCTGCGACCCTCGACGAGTCGGAGAACGCCGGCTTCTACGACAACATCACGCGTGCGGTCGACACGCGCAGCGGCCGGATTCGCGCGCCCTATGGCTTCGCGACCGACAGCTGGGCGGACCTCGGCAACCTCGCCGTCTACCGCCACGACAACGGCGCGGACGCGTACGAGCTCTTCAACTTCCTCATCACCGAGCAGGAGATGAGGCACATCTTCGACAACTACCGCCGCTCGCGTACCAGCTTCAGCATTCGCTCGCAGTCGCAGCGAATCCTCGGGCGGTACAACGAGAAGATGCGAGACGGCGCCAAGGGCCTGGGCCTCATCTCCAACATCTTCAAGTCGCTCCTCGCGGAGGGCGGGGAGAACTTCGACACCAACTGGGCGATCTACGCGAACCTCTTCTACCGCGACAACATCCTCGCGTCGGGCATCGCGTTCGATCACTTCACGCGGCAGTTCATGAGGCCGAACACCGGTCCGCACACGTACTTCGACACGAACAACCCGGCGCGGCCGGTCCTCCGCGCGCTCGACTCGTCGTTCTCCGGCGCCCCGCCGGACCCGCTGATGTTCGTCTTCGACGGCGCGACCGGCTACTTCGACAACATCGCGATCGGCGGCAAGCTCGTGGCGAACGAGCTCGCCGAGGGCGAGGGCGAGTTCGATCGCGACTACACGAACAACGTCGGCTCCTACTACGACAAGGTGTTCGCGCCGTACCTCCTCACGGAGTCGGTCGACAACTTCATCTCGGACTCGCTGACCGACTTCACCGATCCGCGCTACCGCTCGGTCTCGATGGCCGACCTCTTCCCCGATGGGTACCGCCGGTTCCTCGCGAACCAGCTCACGGGTGACGAGTACATCAAGGGCGCGCGTGTCGCGTCGCAGAACGGCCAGCCGCTGGTCGACAGCGACCTCTACCCGCAGGGCGGCATCGGCTGGGTCTCCTGGTGGACGCCCCAGGTCGAGGCCTGCTTCCCGGCGCCGGGCCGCCTCGTCTGCTCGGCGTACGGCTGCCCCTCGGGCAACATCTGCGACGTCGACGACCAGGGTCAGTTCACCCCGCATCCGTTGAACCCCGACGCGCCGGCGGAGACCGTCGCGATCGATCCTCAGGTCGAGTGGGAGGAGTTCAAGTGGCTCATCGCCCAGACGCTCCTCTACTTGCCGGAGAACTCCAAGACGAACTGGATCAACCTGATGGGGATCTGGGAGCTCGGCGCCGACAACGACCCGGGCTTCGCGAACCGCATCGAGCTCCACCTGCCCGAGGGCCGCGTCTACATCGCGCGGACGTACGGCACGGAGGAGATCTGGGGCAAGACCGTGCAGCGCGGCGTCGGTGCCCGCATGCTCGAGTACGCCAACGAGCTCATGTTCAAGGCGTACGAGTGCAACACGGTCACCTCTCCCGAGAGCGGCGCCACCTGGTGCGACCCCATCCTCGAGAACGGCAAGCCCAAGATCAAGTTCGACCCCGGCATCAGCGGGACCACTACCTGCAACGCCAACAACAACAGCGGCTGCACCTGCGCCGCAAACCGCGCGTGCCTCGAGCTCGCCGATTACGAGTCGGTCCCTGCGTTCATGCGCCAGGCCATGCGCGACTTCCGCATGGCGGACGCGAGCATGCAGGGCATCTACGACTGATCGCGACGCACGCCTAGCGTGAGAGAGGGCGCCCCGAGAGGGGCGCCCTGTTTCATTTGGCGCAAGGTATTACGCGCCATGGCTTGGGCGGTGGACCACGGCGGACCCGCTGGGGCTGCAGGCGGGGTTGAATTTGTACCTGTACGGGCGGGCGTCACCCCTCAACTTCGTCGACCCGAACGGGACCCAAGACGTTG
>JAEUKE010000078.1 GCA_016794345.1 Myxococcales bacterium | reverse complement strand
CAGCGCGACGAAGACGTCGCGCAGGGTCTGCCCCACGGCGGACGCCGCTGCGCCGGCCGGTGCGCGCAAGAAGAGAAACGCCGCGCACCGGCCTGGCGTCTGCCCGCTGTCCCAGTAGATCCCTTCCTGCAGCGTCATGGTCAACCTCGCGGAGTCTGCGGTCCCATACCGATGGGGTGCGCCGCTTCGTACGCGGCCTTGAACGTCGCCAGATCCTCGCAGCGCGCGCTCTCGCCGCAGCGAATGGTCCCACCCGTCCCGGCGGGCAGGACGTACGGCGCGAGATCGGCTTCCGTGACGTCGCTCGGATCGCCCACCACGAGGTTGGGCCCGACCTCGATCGCCGCAACCACGTCGAACCCGCCCGAGAGCCGGTGGATGTCACCTCCGATCTCGAAGGCGATATCGTCGAGGAAGTGCGGATCGTCGTCCGGAGGGCCGAACTCGAGCCGCTGCTTGCCGCGGCTCGGCTTCACCCAGGCGTCCGGCACGTCCTGATCGGTGTCCACGACGAAGAAGCGCGACTTCGCGAAACTCTGGATGTACACCCCGAGCGGGTTGGCAAAGGCGACCTGCCGGCCCTCGTAGGCCTGCTTGTGGGCCCCGGCCGCAGCGGCGGGGTCGGCGTGCCGGCAATAGAGATACTCCACGCCGTTCGCGATGAAGACCTCCTCCAGGCTCGCGCGCCGGTGGCCGTTGGGTGTTCGCACCGCGTAGGGATGCGCGCCGAAGGCCACGATGTAGATGAGGTCGTCGAGCCCGTTGATGGGGTGCGTCATGAAGAGCGCCCGCTCCCTGTTGATCCAGCCCTGCGGCTGCGCCGGCGACGCCGAGCCTCCGCTGCCCGCGGTGTAGTAGGAGAAGCGGGCCTGACGCTCGAGCTTCGATCGATTGTCGACATTGCCGACGTCGTCGCCGTACAGGTCCTCCATCGTGATCGGGGAGCCGAGCACGGCCGTCGCCATCTGCCGGACGACCTCGGGCTGCTCGGTCGCCACCATGACCCAGTACTCGCGCAGCTCGGTCGTGATCTCGACCCGCTTGGGCCGGCGCCGCCCCGCGCTGTCGAACCGGTAGATCACCGAATACTCCGCGTACTCGTTGTGGAGCTCCTGCCGGCCCCGCCAGCCCCAGTCGCTCAGCGCGCGCGCGACCGACGTCCCGAAGCAGGACTCCGGCTCCGCCGGCGCGCAGCTCCACCGAACGAGGTCCGTCGTTACCCCGTTCGCGATCGTGCTCGGGTCCTTCACCAAGAACCGCCCCGCCGGCTGCTGCCGGGCGAACTCGACGTCAATCATGCGGTTCCACTCGGTGACGAGCGCCGCACTGCCCGGATCTGCCTTACCTGGAAGCTCAAATGTCGCCATGTGCCTGTCCCTCCTTCACGCCTGAACCTTCAACGCAATCGTCCAGCTCTTCAGCTTGCCCTTGTCGAACCGCTCCGTGTCCCGCACGCTCAGCGTCCACTTGCCGCTCGCCTCACGCCCGAGCAGCCCGCGCAGCGCCGGCAGCTCCGCCACCCCGTACGTCCGCTCGAGGTTTCTCTGTGCCCCGCCCGTGTTCTGGTGAAGCGGCACGGCGACGCCGTCCGGGCTAATGAGCTCGACGCGCAAATCGCCTATGTACGTATGGGCGATCGAGACGCTCACGCGGACGTCCTCGACCTTGCCAGTCTCGGCGACGGTGCCGATGCTGAGGACGGGTTGACCGACGTCCTCGATCGGCAGGTCGGGCGACATTGTCTGCTGCACGGTCGTCGTCGTTGCGAGGGCTGCGCGCGCCGCCGCCACCGCCGCGCGTGCGTTCACCTTGCCGTACCCGAACCAAAGGCTGAACCCGTTCACGAAGTCGCCCGGGACGTTCACCGGCGTCGCCGACTCGATGACGAGGTCCTTGTCCGCCGTGTTCTCGAGGATCTTCCGCACCTCCGCCGCCGTGAGCGATGGATTCACCGAGATGACGAGCGCGGCGACGCCAGCAACCGTCGGGGTCGCGCTCGAGGTTCCGCCGAACTCCGGCGTGTAGCGTGACTGCGGGGTGAAGTCGCTCCCAGGGCCGAACCCCTCGTTGTCCGTCGTGAAGACGCCGCGTCCGCTGACGCTGATCTCGTAGAGGTCGTCGAAGTTGTTCGACGGAGCGCAGACGTTGATCTCCTTGCCCCACGACGAATACGCCGAGCGGTGCTTGAGCGAGGTCGCGGCGCTTACGGTGATGACGTCGGGGTGCGCCGCGATCCAGCGGTCGATCGGGCCATCGTAGCTCCGCTTGTAGCCGTTGCCGTCGAGGTAGAAGTACTTCGTCTCGTTCTCGAGGTCCCGGATGGGGCAGTTGTTGTTCCCCGCGGCGATGCAGATGACCAACCCCTTGCCCCGCCGTCCGCCCTCTTTTGCCAGCCGCGAGATGGTGTCCGACAGCGCGCGGCTCATCGGCGCGTCGGCGGGGCCGTACCCCCACGAGCACGAGATGACGTCCGCGACGGACGAGACCTTCTCGAACAGTTGCGCCATGTGCGCATCGGACAGCGAGAGCGGGAACCGCACCGCGAGGAGCGCGCACCCCGGCGCGACGCCGACGGTGCCCTGCCCGTTCTGCTCGGCCACGGCCACGCCCGCGCACGGGGTGCCGTGATAGTCGCCCGGCCGCGGCTGGACGGCCTCATCCCAATAGAGATGGCTCCCCGACGCGATGGCGTTCAGCCGCCCAACCACCTTGCCCTCCCCCACGAAGTCCGGGTGCGTGAGGTCGATGGCGTCGTCCGCGACCGCGACGACCACCTCCCGTGAGCCGCGCGTCTCGCTCCACGCCTCGGGGGCGAAGATGCCGGCACCCTTCACCAGGTCCTGACTGTTCGCCGGCGCATCCAGATGCCACTGCCGCGGGAAGTACGGGTCGGCCGGGATGAAGCTGCTCATCCGCCGGAGGGTACGAACGAGGTTCGGCTCCGCGTACTCGACATCCTTGTGCTCGACCGCCGCGTTGGCGGCGCGGATCGGGTTCATCCCCGTCTCCGTCGTCACGCGAACCAGGAGCAGGTTCGGTCCCACCTCGCGCTCTAGCACCAGCTTGTTCGTGCGCAGGTACTCGTCGACGACCGATGCCTTCGTCCCCTCCTTGAACTTGATGAAGAAGCTCTCGCCGATCAAGAACTCGCTCTGGCCCGTCTTCTCGTCTCGGTAGACGTGGTGCACGACGCGGTTCGCCTCCCGGAGCCGCTTCATCGAGCCATCCCGATCCGTCACTCTCGCGCGGATCAACCCGGGCGAGACCGCGCGCAGGTTGGTCGCTGGCACGCTCGCAGCCAGCGCAGCCTCGCGCGCCTCGTCCTCCTGCTCCGCATGAATTGTGATCTCATCCGGATCAGTCGTCACCGCGATCTTCCGGCCTCCCTGCCACAGGAACGTCGTCGACATGATTCACCTCCCCTTCTATTGAGTAACGAGTCGCTATTGCGTCACGCCGAGTCTTGAACCTGAAGTCGGCAAGGCTCGAAGAACCCCTGCGCTATCGGCTTCTGTTTGGGCACCACCAGCCAGAAGACCAGCGTGGTGAAGCCGAGCAGCGCGCCGAGCGTCACGGCGGTGGACGGCCAGCCGGCAGTCGTCAACAGATCGTCGATGCCGAACACCACTTGCGTGATGAGCAGATACGTCACGGCGGCCATGGCGAGCCCGGTGACGAGGACGCGCAGGTCCCGGTTTCGACGGCGGGGGAAACGGGTGCCCCAGGGCTGAATCGTTGGACCAAGGCCTCGCTCAGGAAGGCTGTCGTCCCGGTTGACCTCCCAGTTGAAGGAAAAGTCCCAGAGGGGCCTCCCCGACGGTGGCTCGCCGGTTACGAGCTGACCCCAGGAAAGGCGCTTGCCCTTCAGCTCCCCCGACGCGTCCGCGGTGGACGCCCCGCATCCGATCTCGAACACCAAGGTCTTGAGGGCGCGAATCTGGGCGATCTCGATCTCGATCCGGCGCGCCGGCTTCAGCGCTCCCACGCGCTTCACTCGCACCGAATCCCTGTCCTTTGCCGTGCCAAGGAATCCGACGACCTCATCCTCCAGGACAGCGCCGACAGGACCCACATCGATGCTGAGCACGAGCGGGCCCTTCACTGTCTGAAATGCCTGGTTTTGGACGGCGATACGCAGCACGCAGCCGGTCTTGAACTTCGCCTTCGTCGTTCCCTTGCCGCCAGGACCGAGCCGGACCGCGAGCTCCACCCTCGGCGGTGATACCAGGTAGGCGAGCAAGGCCTGAAGCGCCAGCCACGCAATCGCGAGCAGGACGCTCGTCAGCGTGCTCATGTCGCGCTCCCCTCCCCAAGCCTAGCCTTCGCGAGCTCACCGCGCCGCCCCAGCGACGGCACCAGCAGGATCGCGAAGGACTCGCCGCGTGCTCCCTCTTCGCCCAGCATCGGGCTCCCGATGATGCCGAGCCACTCCGAGAACGGTACGCCGAGCGCGGAGTTGCGCTTGCGCAGGTAGTACCTCGACCACGCTCCCGTCGAGCGAGCGACGTGGACGTCGTAGAAGGTCTGGATCGTGACGATCGTCTTCGCCAGCCCATTGGGCGGGTCCGGCCCCTCGAAGCTCAACTGTCGGATGTCGTCGAGATGGAACAACTCCTCGTACCGACGACGCGCCGGTTGCTTGTCCAGGCTGCCCTTCGTCGCGCTGTGCGACCCCAGCGCTGGCAGCTCGACCCCGAGTAGCTCCTCCGCGCAGTCATTTCCCTCGAGGATCTCATCGCGATTGTTCGCGCGAATGATCCCGAACTGCAGCTTCCGGAGAATCGTGTACTCGTCCTCCACGTTGAACTGCCGGCGACGAACCGCGACTACGTAGACCACTGTCACCAGCGCCACTGCGATTGACGACACCATTAACCAGAAGCTGGCGGGGATACCCGGCGCTCCCGGCCGAATCGCAACAAACGAGACCCGCTCACCCACTTTGGCGAGCGGCACCAGATAGAGAGGTGGCTCCGCGTCGACGACCTCGATGACACGCACGCGGTCTTCGTCACGCTGACTCCGAAAGCTCCGGTCTATCGCAGCGATGTCGGCCGGCCTAAGCGATGACTTGTATTCCGGCTGGTCACTCGTCATCACGTCCACCCGGGCGTGCTCGACGACACGCTGAGACGGCTCCGGCATACCGGCCGGCGGAAGGTAATCGATACAGATGACGCCGAGCGGCACCACAGCCGACGACGAACCTGGCCTTCCTTCCCCTTCCACCCGCCTGCACATCGTTTTCACGAGCCCGTGACCGCCTTCATCGAGGTAAATATCCGTCTCGAACAGCGGCTGGTTATCGCGGACCCCGGTGACATAGTCTCGACCACGAAAGTCATGGAGGTACGCCACCGGGTTCGCGTCGTAGGCTGCCCACCGGCGCAAGACCCCCTCCGGCGAGAGGTAGAACACCTGCACAGGCGCCGCGGCTCGGGACGCCGAGTCAGGGAATGGCGCACGACTGCTCAGCCAGGCAGACACCTCGGCATCGACGGCAGCCGACGCGACCACCTCGCGGCGCGTCCGCGCGCCGAGACATTGCCACAAGCGTGCTCGCTCCTCCGCGGGGTCCGTCTGGCGCTCCCCGTCACAATCGAATACGAACGGGGAAAGGGATAAGACGCCCGGGGTGGGGCCCTTCGCGCCGCGCGCGCAGAGCCCGTTCCCGTACGCCAGCTGATGCCGCTTCAAGCTGGAATCGAGCTCGCAGAGCTCCAGGCCGTGGGGCGGGGTCTTCTCGTCGATGGTAACGGTCTTCGCCAGCTCCTTCGCCCAGTCCGTCAATGCCTTCTCCATTTCGGTGCAGGCCGCGCTCGTCCTGCCAGCCGCTGTGCACCCGAAAGCTCGGTCGACATACGCGAGCTCGATCGCGATCGCCGTGGCGGCTGCGTGCTGTCTGGAAGTCCGCGGTTCCGACCTCGTGTCGAGCAGCGTCCGGACCGCTTCCTCGAACTCGGCGGAGGCTCTCGTGGCGAACCCCCAGTGCTCCCGGGCCGCCGCCGCAGACGCGCTCATGATGAGCACGCAGAGGAGGAACGAGAAGTACCCTCGCTGAGCAAAGTCGAAGGCGGCGGCCAGCGTGAGGCGAACGCTTGCTTCCCGGATCTCGGTGTGCTCGGTGGGCGCGCGGTCCATACTGATACTCACTGCCATGACGGGCTTGCCGAGGGAGAAGCGGTGAACTTCGTCGGCGGGGTCTCGAACGGTCTGGGCTCAGGCGGCGCGGATGCCGTTAGGGGGCAGGCGGTGCCGACCCCGAGGGGATGGCCCGCGGGAGGCTTTCAACGGAGGCAGATGCCTTGGCAGATGAGAACGAGGTGCCCGACGAGGGACTCCCGAGGAAGGCTCGGGCCCAAGGCTCTTGGCATTCATCGACATTAACGACCCCGGTCACGAATCCCGCCCGGGCGACAGCCTCATAGCAAGCGCGCGCACGTGCAGTCCTCTCAGAATCAAGTGAGCCACAGGCCTGCACGAGTACAAAAAAGGACACACCACCAACAACCCACTTGATGCCGGTGGCGATTAGCGGGGCCTTCCTATTGTAGTCGCTGTTATCAATCGCACTTTGCACGTTCCTGCGCACCCCAACGATCGACTCGGCGGCTTTTCCGAGCCGCGCCTTGACCGACCCCGGCACCTTCAATGGTCTTCTCTCGAGCTGGTCGCGAATCGCGCAGAGATCAGCACGGGCGTCCTGCAGGAGCAGAGATGCGTCAGCCAGATCTCTGGTCAACGCATCCGCGGCCGCGGCCACTCCGGGACTCGCCATATTGGTGGTGCCCTGGAATTTGTCGATGGCTGAACGGGCCCGCGTGACCGCTTGACAAAAGAACTCGGCCCTGGCGACCACGGTATCTACCTTCCGAGAAAACTCATCTGGGAACGCTTCGTAACTGGAGACCTCTTCGACTGCCCAGTTCAACTCCCGCCCGAGGTCGGCCAGCGCAGTGTCGGCCCGCTCCAGGTCACTCACGACGCATCCACCACGAGCTCGCCGCCCACCACCGACATCCGCGCGATCGTCACGGACGGCACCCAGGTCGTATCCAGGTAGAGACTGCTCAGCCGCGCGAGGGGAATCGCGCGGAGCTGATTCTGCGAGAAGGCGGTCTCCCCGTCCGCGGCTTCCCAGGCGCCGCGCCAGAGGGAGGCAAGGACGGTGGCGCCGTCGACGAGGCGGGCGGCGGTCTCGTCACCGAAGCTGGTCCAGAGATCGGCGACGCGATGGTTGTTGTCCTCGTAGACGTCGATGATGTCCTTTGGGGGGATGGCACGGATCGACCGCGTCATGAGGCCGAGGAGGGCACGGGCGGCCTCCTTGCCGCTGCGAATCCGCCTGGTGGCGGGTGGATCGGCGACAACGATGGCTTCGACGCGGGCATTCAGGTCGGCGGCGAAACGGTTGAGCATCTTGGTCTCGTACGCGCTGTGCACGCCTGCGCCGCGGCCGTTAGGCTCGCCGTCGTGGAACATGGAGACGTGGAGGGGCTGGCAGGCGTCGCCGACGTAGTGGGCGAGCACGCCGGCTGCCCCGATGTAGCCCGCGAGGCTGTTACGCTGGAGGGCCGCGACCATCGCGTCGAAGAGCTGCCACGCGCGGAAGGGCAGCAGCCCGCGGTGGCGCATCGGGATGTCGAGGCTCTCGTAGAACTCATTCCACTTCTGCGGGTCCAGGAAGTCGGCGTCCTCCGAGAGCTCGAGCATGGTCTTGCCGTCGAACGCAGCGGACGGTTGGTCCATGTCGGCGAAATGGTTGGGGCCCTCGCTTCCGCGAACGCTCTGTCCCCCGGCCTTCCAGACGAGGTCGGACACGTCTGCGAGCGGGATGAAGTCGTCGGTCTTCTCTGCGCGTTCGCCGAGGATGTCGTCGCTGTACGAGATGCGGTCCTCGTTCCGCTCAAGCAGCTGCCGGAGATTGGCGGCGGTGGCCACGCGGCAGGCGAGCTGGCCGACCTTGTAGTGTCCGACCTGCCCCCAGCGCTCCGGCTGGCCGAGGTTGATGTTGCGAACGACCTCGACATCCAGCTCGCGGCAGATCACCCCGAGTGACGAGGCGAGCGCATACTGGGTGCCCCGCTGCCCGTCGCCCGAGACGAAGCGTTGACCGCCCCAGTGCAGCGCGAGCGGCCGCAGGACCGGCGCCTCACCTTCTCCGTTTCGCTTCTGCTCGAGGAACCAGAGCGCGCCAGAGTTGCCATGCCGCCCGATCGCGTGCGCCAGCTTGCTCTTGTCGTCCGACGGTCGGGGCCCAATCAGCAGGTCGGCCAGCTGATCCTGGCCCCCCGTCGAGCGGTACCGATAGAAGAGCCCCTGGATCTCGCCGCGCATCAGCTCCGATGCGGCTCCGAAGGCTCGAACCTCGCAGTTGATGAGATCGAGGCTGACGGTATCGACATTCAAGTCGGCAAGCGCATCGAACTGCCCGATGCCGTAGACCTGGGACGTCCAGCGCGTCGCGTCCTCGATGCGCACCAAGGCCGCGTCGAGGTTCAGCACCGAACGCGGCCCCGCGAGCCCGGGGTAGGCTTTCTCGAAGGGAACCTTGGTCAGGCGCTTGCCTGCAGCGGTTCGACCCAGCAGCTCGCGCCGCCCTCGAACCAGGGTGAAGAGCTCGCGCCCGGCGTCGCCGGCTACGTGCGCGTTCGTCAGCGCGTACAACGTGTCGCCATCGGTCACGCGGCACGCGATCGTCGCGAGCCGGGTCTGCTCCTGCACCTCCGCGAGCGAGGGATAGCCTCCACCGAGCAACGTCTCCGGGAAGCGCGGCGTCTGGATCGTGTCGATCGGCTCGTCCTGCTGCTCGGCGTAGATCACGCAAGTCGGAACGACGCGCCCGTCGGGCAGGTAGAGCCGAGGCGGCACGATCTCGTCGACCTTCCGCGCGAACTCTGCTCGCGGGATCCACTTGTCGACGAACACCATCACGCACGGCCAGGACTCGGTCCGCACCTCGCTGTTCTCGAGCGTGCGCGGCTCATCGCGCCCGCGCTGGCCGTCCGCCGGCTCGAGCCCGTCCACTACGCGCGGATCGCTCTTCACGAAGCGGTACCGACCGATCGCCGTCGCGATCACGTTCTCGAGATGCAGCAGATGCGTGTGGTACGCCTCCCGTGCATCCAGCAGATCCTTGACCGAAAGCGACGCAAATCTGCGCTTGGGCAAGAGCAAGCTCATGCTGTCCCCCTCCTTGTGCGACCGATGAGAGCGCGATCGCCACACCGAGCGCAAGAGCCCGCTGCCCTCGACGCGCTAGCTTACAAATCGATCAGCTCCAAGTGGGACACTGTGGGAACGGCCACTCGAGTCGCAGCGCCGAGGGACGTGGCGCAGTGACGTAGCTCTCGCGCGCCGATCCTTCAGAAGGGGATGTCGTCGTAGTTGCTCGGAGGTGATTCCGGCTTCTTCAGCCGCTCTTCGAGCCGCGTGAGATGCTTGCCGGCCCAAGTGTCTCCGTCGAGAGTAGCGAGCACTGCACTTCCTCGAGCAGGGCAACGTCACCGTGACTCGGACCCGGGTCGAAACGGACATGTGCAGATCCGATGGTCGGTGAGCGCGTTTACCCTCGTCCGAGGGATGTATCCCGTGGCCCGCCCAAGAGCCCGCGCCTTGACCCAAGTCCTTCTTCGCGTTGGGATGAACGCATGCTCCTCCCCAGCCCCGAAGACGAAGCGCTCGCCCGCGATCTCGTCGCGGAGGCGACGGCCGAACTCGATCGGCTCGTTCCGCTTCGAGTGCGCGAGGCGATTCGTCAGTCGCTGCTTGACGACTTGCTGCTGACCGAAGCCGGTCTGCGCAAGCTCCGCCGGCTCCGAGCTTCGGATGTGAACCAGAGCGGCGAGGTCGACCGGCTGCTCGGGGACGAGGAGCCCACGAAGAAAGAGGGGGCTGGCTGATGGCGCTGACGGCGGATCAGCAGGCGCTGGTGGAGCGGCTCGTGCCGAAGATCGAGAAGATGGCGCGGGGC
>JAEUKE010000065.1 GCA_016794345.1 Myxococcales bacterium | reverse complement strand
GGCGCGACCTTCGAGAGGTCCGTCAGCGACCGGAGGCCCCGGGCCTTGGCCTCCGTGTTTCGGATCGCGAGACAATATTTGTTCTCGAACCCGAGCTTGGCGGCGACGACGACCCCGTGTCGCTCCAGGAGCTCCGCCTCGACGCGCTGCAGGAGCTCCTCGCGACTGCCGGGCGAATCCTGGTGACCGAGCACGGTGGTCCAGAGCGTGCCCGAGTAGTCGACGTACGCGTCGAGATCGCCGGCGGCGAGCGCGTCGAACGCGACGGTCGATCCGAGCGACTCGGCCACGGTCGCCGTGGCACCGGTCGACTCGATCTCGGCAGCGAGGAGGTGCCCCAGGATGAAGCTCTCGGTAAACGGCTTGGTCCCGACGCGGACGGGCCGCGGGTCCGAGCTGGCGGCCGCGATCAGGAGGCCGCCGAACGTGAAGAGCACCAGCGCGCCGAGGCCGGCCGCTCCGATGACGAGCGAGGAGCGCCGGCGGCGGCGGATGCCGCGCTCGACCGCCAGCACGAGCCCGTCGAGCACCAACGCCAGCGTCGCGGCAGCGAGACAGCCGACGAGCGTGGCAGCGTGGTTGCGCGTCTGCAGCCCGCTGAAAATGAAGTTCCCCAGGCTGGGCGCTCCGACCGGGGTGGAGAGCGTCGCCATGCCCACGCACCAGACGGCCGCCGTCCGCGTGCCCGCGACGATGAACGGCAACGCGAGCGGTAGCTCCACGATCCGAAGCACTTGCCGCTCGGTCATGCCGACGCCGCGCGCGGCCTCGAGGATCGACGGGCTCACCTCTCGGACGCCCGTCACCGTGCCCATCAGGATCGGAAGCGCGCAGTAGAACGTGAGGCCGATGAGCGCGGGCAACACGCCGATGGCGGGGGCCCCGATCGCGCCGAGGAGCGGCACCATGACGGCGAGGAGGGCGAGGGCGGGGATGGTCTGGACGACGCTCGCGGCCCCGACGACAAGGCGCTCGAGCTTCGGCGAGCGCGTGGCCGCGATGCCCAGGGGGATGCTCGCGAGTAGGCAGAGCGACAGCGCGATCACGACGAGGCGTACGTGCGCCGCCAGGAGGGACGGCAGGAGGGCGAGCTGCTCCTTCAAGCGGTCGCCTCGACCGGAGGCTCGTCGTCCCCCGACAAGAGCGCGCGCACGTAGTCGTTCGCGGGGGCGCTCGCGACCTCCTCGGACTTGCCCTCCTGCACGAGCACGCCCCTGTGCATCACGGCGAGCCGCGTGCCGAGGAGCATGGCCTCCGCCACGTCGTGCGTGACGACGACGGCGGTCAGCTCGCGCGTCTCGCGGATCGACACGAAGAGCCGCTGGAGGCGCCGCCGCGTGATCGGATCGAGGGCGCCGAACGGCTCGTCGAGGAGCATCACCTCCGGATCCGCGGCGAGCGCTCGCGCGATGCCGACGCGCTGCCTTTGCCCGCCCGACAGCTCGTGCGCCGAGCGACCACGGAACGTCGCGGCGTCCAGCTCGACCAGCTCGAGCAGCTCGCCCACGCGGGCGCGGATCTTCTCAGCCGGCCACCCGAGCAGGCGCGGCGTGATGCCCACGTTCTCCTCCACGGTCATGTGCGGGAACAGGCCCACCTCCTGCAGCACGTAGCCGATCCTGCGCCGCAGCTCGTGCGACAGCATGCTCGCCGTGTCCCGTCCGCCGAGCGTGATACGGCCCGCCGTCGGCTCGATGAGCCGATTGATCATCTTGAGCGTGGTCGTCTTGCCGCTGCCGGAGCCGCCGAGCAGCGCGAGGACCTCGCCTCGTCGGACCTCGAGTGAGACGCCGTCGACGACGGTCCTGTCACCGTAGCGCTTCGTCACGGCCTCGAGCGCGATCACCCGTCGACGGTAGCCGAGCGACCTTCGATAGACTAGGCTGAGAATATAGTTGGTGATGCAACTAGTTTGACCATGTCAGAACCGCCCACATTCTCGGAGACCCGGCGTCTCACGCTCGCGCTCATCGAGGGCCTCGGCCCGGAGGACTGCCAGGTCCAGGCCATGCCAGACGTGAGCCCCACGAAATGGCACCTCGCGCACACGACCTGGTTCTTCGAGACCTTCGTGCTCGAGCCGCACCTGCCGGGATACAGGACGCCTTCGCCGGCCTACAAGGCTCTCTTCAACTCCTACTACGAGGCCGTCGGCCCCAAACACCCGCGTCCTTCCAGGGGTGAGCTGTCACGCCCCACGCTGGCGGAGGTGCTCGCGTACCGCGAGCACGTCGACCGGTCGATGGCGGAGGTGTCGCTCGAGGGCGAGCTCGCGTCGCTCGTGGAGCTCGGGGTCCACCACGAGCAACAGCACCAGGAGCTGATGGTGATGGACATCCAATACAACTTCTCCCGAAACCCATTGAGGCCGGCCTACCGATCCGGACCGCTCCCCCGGTGCGCGCCTGGGCCCACCCCCCGGTGGCTCGCTGTGGAGGGGGGCATCCACACCTTCGGAACGGACGACCACCATTTTTCGTTCGACAACGAGCGCCCCGCGCACCGCCGGCTCGTCGACTCGTTCCAGATCTCGAATCGCCTGGTCACCAACGCCGAGATGCTGGCCTTCCTCGAGGACGGCGGCTACCGCACGCCGTCGCTCTGGCTCTCGGATGGTTGGGCCTGGGTCCAGCAGGGCGCCGTGGGTGCGCCCCTCTACTGGCACGCGTCGGACTCCGACGGCTGGTGCGAGCACACGGCCCACGGCGACGTCCCGCTCGATCCTCACGCGCCCGTCTGTCACGTCTCAGCGTTCGAGGCGGCAGCCTTCGCCGAGTGGGCCGGCGCGCGGCTCCCGACCGAGCACGAGTGGGAGCTCGCGGCCCAAGGCGAGGACCCGGCCGGAGCGCGCTGGCTCCTCGAGGGCCCGTGTCATCCGACGACGGCCGGGCCGCGATTCTTCGGCGAGGTGTGGCAATGGACGCGCAGCGCGTATGAGCCCTACCCGGGTTTCCGCGCTGCCGCCGGGGCGGTGGGGGAGTACAACGGCAAGTTCATGTGCAACCAGTGGGTGCTGCGCGGCGGCTCGTGTGCCACGCCGCGCGGTCACGTGCGCAGCACCTACCGCAACTTCTTCTATCCCCAGCAGCGCTGGCCCTTCACTGGCATCCGTCTCGCACGGAGCGGCGAGCGATGACGTCCCCCGACGAACGAGAGCGAGCCGAGCTCCTGGCCGACCTACGCGCCGATCCGCCACGCATCTCGCCGCGCTACTTCTACGACGAGGTCGGCTCCGCGCTGTTCGACCGCATCACCCAGACGCCGGAGTATTACCCGACGCGCACCGAGCTCTCCATCTTGCGCGACGAGGGCGCGGAGATCGGCGCGCGCATCGCCGAGGGCTCCGTCATCGTCGAGCTCGGGAGCGGCAGCGCCGAGAAGATCGTGGCGCTCCTCGCCCACGTGCGCGCGCCACGGCTCTACCGCCCCATCGACATTTCACCGCGCGCGCTCGCGACCACCTGTGACGGCGTTCGTCACGCCTTCCCCGAGCTCGCGCTGGCTCCGTTCGAAGGGGACTTCACCGCCGCCGCGGCTTACGCGGACCTTCCGCCCGGCGCCCCGAAGCTCGTCTACTACTCGGGCTCGACGATCGGGAACTTCGAGCCGCCCGAGGCCATGGCCTTCTTGCGCGCCTTGCGCGCGCGGCTCGCCTCGGGGGACGCGCTGCTCCTGGCTGTCGATCTCGTCAAGAGCGGCGCCGTGCTGAACGCCGCGTACAACGACGCCGCGGGCATCACGGCCGCGTTCAATCGCAACCTGCTCCGCCACCTCAACGCGCGCTTCGGCGCGGACTTCGACCCGGAGGCGTTCGATCACCTCGCGTTCTTCGAGCCACGCAAGAGCCGGATCGAGATGCACCTCGTCCCGCGGACACAGCAGCGCGTGCACATCGGGGGGGACGTCCTGGTCTTCTCGAAGCCGATCCACACCGAGAGCTCCTACAAGTTCACGACTGACGATCTGGTCGGCCTCGCCCGCGGCTCCGGCTTCACGCTCGAGGCGGTCGTGACCGACCCTCGGCGGTGGTTCGCGGAGGCGATCTTCCGCGCCTGACGTTCGCGCAGAGCGATCAAGGCATCGCGGTGAGGAAACGCGTGGTCAAGTCGAGCACGCGCTCGAGGCAAGCTGGGTCGAACCGCGCGGCGTCGAACACCGTCAGCAGGATCGCCCCGGCTCGCAGCTCGATGATCCCGTGGAACCCCGCTGCCACGAGCACGGCGCGGACGGGCACGGGGAGCGCCAGGGCCGCCTCCTGCGGTGATGGAGCCGTCACCTCGTAGTGTTGCTCGAAATGCGGATCGCGGAGGATGCCGTACGCGGCGCCGGAGAGCTCGAGCGCGCGGAAGCCGCGCGCCATTCCGTCGATCAGCCCGCCGGAGGACCGCTTGGACCGGAGGGACGCGCGATAGCGGCACTTCTGCGCGTGAACGAGCGCGACGAGCATCCGGTCCTCCGCGACGGCCTTGCGGATGGGATCGTCGACACCGGCTTCGGCCAACGTGATCGCTCCGAGCGGTCCGGCGAGACGGGCCTCGCGGTACACGCGCTCGAGCCTCGGGAGGAAGAAAAACGGCTGCCACGCGAGCAGCGGCCGAACGTCCCCGGGCGCGTAGAGCGCCGCGCCGCGCGCTTGCGCCCACTCTTGCAGACGCGCGTCGGGCGACGAAACCACCGCGCCTGCGGCGAGCGGCCCCGCGGGCGAAGCAGGCGGGCCGGTGGGTGCGCCCGTCACCGGGACGGCAGGCGTGGTCGCGACGGCGATCGGCGAGGAGACCGCGGGCGCCGACGCGAGCGGGCCGCGCGGCGGGACGCTACCGGCCGTCGCGGCCGGCCGGCCTTGCCGGAGCGCAGGCACGAGAGCCGCGACCGCCTCTCCCGCGGACGCGAAGCGTCGAGAGGTATCCAGATCGAGGCAGCGCGCGATCCAGCCGTCGAACGTCGAAGGCAGGAGGGACGCGCGGTCCCTCGCCCTCACGAAGGCCGACGGCAGCGGCTCCATCACCATCTTCACCGGCAGCTCCGCCAGCGTCTCGGCGCCCCAGAACGCACCCGACGGCGCGGCGGTGAGCATCTCGAACGCGATGAGGCCGAGCGCCCAGACGTCGGTCGCGGCCGACACCTGCGCCGCGATCGTTCGGCCGCGCTGCTCGGCGATGGCTCGCCAGGAAGCGCCGAGCTGCTCCGGAGCGGAGTAGGCGGGCGTGCCGACGTGGGTCGTCGACTGCTGCACCGTCTCCGCGAGCTTCGCGATGCCGAAGTCGAGGACCTTGAGCACGCTCTTGCCCTTGCGCCCCCGCGCGAGGAAGAGGTTCTGGGGCTTGAGATCGCGGTGGAAGACGCCGGCGCCGTGCGCCTGGTCGAGCGCGTCCGCGAGCTGCTCGAGCAGCTCCGCCGCGAAGAGCGGGTCGACGGGCCCCGTCCGCTTCAGTGTCGCGTCGAGCGGTTCGCCCTCGAGCAGCTCCATCGCCAGGAAGGGCGCCACGAGCGCCTCGTCCAGGCCGGCGTCGAGCACCTCCACGATGTGCTCGTTTTTCCCGATGCGCGCGCCGACGCGCGCCTCGCGCACGAACATCTCACGGACCGCCTGCTCCTTCACGAGCTCGGCCCGCACGAGCTTGAGCGCGACCGTGCGATCGGTCTCGGTGTGCACGGCGCGCCAGACCACGGCCATGCCGCCCTCGCCGAGCTTCGATTCGAGTCGGTAGCGAGAGCCGACGACGAAGCCTCGCTCCGGAGCCGCGCTCATGAGCCGAGGTTACTTGAACCCGAGGGTGTCGGGCTGCCCTTCCGCGGTCGTCACGCCCTTGAAGATGGACAACGCCGCGCGCTTGCGCCGGACGAAGTTCTTGAGCGACCCCTTCCAGTCCATCGCCGTGCGGACGGCGTAGATGAGGCGCATCACCTGGAACCGCCTCTCGACCTCCTTGCTGTCGAAGACGTCGCCCGCGAGCATCGAGATGACCGCCTGCTCGAGCTGGTAGACGTTGCGCGGGTTCTGGAAGATCCAGCGCATGCCCGGCGTGGTGAAGCGGTAGATGAACCAGGAGAACGCGCCGACGCCCTTGCGGATGCGCCGCTCGAACTCGGCGTGGGCCTCGGCCTCGCAGCTCGGGTCCTTGAGGATGCGGTCGACCACCTCCGCGCCGAAGCGCGCGCTGTTCATCGCCAGGTAGACGCCGCTCGAGAAGACCGGGTCGATGAAGGCCCAGGCGTCGCCGACCATGAGCCAGCCTCGGCCCGTCATCTTGTCGGAGGTGTACGAGTAGTTGCCGGTCGCGCGGACCTCCCCCATGAGCTCCGCGTCCTTCATGCGCTCGTAGGCCTTGGGGGCGAGCTTGAGCGTCGAGAGCAGGAACTCCTCCGTCGTGCCGGTGCGCGTCTTCAGGTAGTCGGGCCAGCAGACGGCGCCGATCGACATCACGTCGTCTTTCAGGGGGATGAACCACATCCAGCCGTGATCGAACCAGTAGATGCTGATGTTGCCCTGATCGTTGCCGGGGCGGCGCACGACGTTCTTGAAGTGCCCGAAGATGGCCGCGCTGCCGTGGTTCGGGTTCTTGCGCTTCAGGCCGAGCTTCTTCGCGAGGAGCGTGTCGCGGCCGGTCGCGTCGACGAAGTACCGCGCCTCGAACACGAGCTCCTTCTTGTTCTCGTCGACCGCGCGGACGACGGACGTCTTGTCCGCCTTCCACTCGACGCTCGTGACGCGCACGTGCTCGCGCGTGTCCACGCCGTTTTTCGTCGCGTTGCGGAAGAGCATCTCGTCGAACTCGCTCCGCCGCACCTCGTAGGCGTGCGGTGGCGTCGGGTTCAGCGAGCGACAGAAGTAGTAGGTGCGCCACGTCTCGTCGGTCGCGAGCGAGAAGTCCGCGCCGAGCTTCACCACGCCCATGCCCTTCAGCTGGTCCATCACGCCGAGGTCCTCGAGGATCGGCATGTTGCAGGGCAGGAGCGACTCGCCGATGTGGAACCGCGGGTGCGAGTCCTTCTCGAGCACCGTTACGCGGTAGCCCTTGCGCGCGAGGTAGGTCGACACGGTCGCCCCGGCGGGCCCGCCGCCGACGACCAGGACATCCACACGCTCCACGGCGGGCCGATCGGCTCCGACTGTTTGCACGGACATGCGCTCACGATTCGCCCGGCTCGAAAGGCGAATCAAGGACCGCGACGCGACCGCGGCAAAATTCCGACCTGGCCAAAAACACGAGATCTTTCCAGATGTCCCGCTTCGGTCTGACCACATGACCGATTACGTTGGGAGAGTCATGAGGCCTATCGCAGCTCGATGGTTCGGGGGTGGGGTCGGCCTCCTGGTCGGCCTCTGGGGCGCGACCGCCTGCAACCTCATCACGGGCGCCTCGGATCTCGAGGTGTCGGACGACGCCGGCGAAGGCGGCGGCTCGGAGAGCGCGAGCGGCAGCGGCGCAGGAGAGACAGGACCGTCAGGATCCGGCCCGTCGGGGTCGGGTCCGTCGGGCTCCGGCTCGACCGGCAGCGGCGTGACGTGTGGCGACGCGACCTGCAGCCCGGGAGAGGACTGCCTGACGTGCGCGGCGGACTGCGGCGCTTGCGCGGCGACCTGCGGCGACGCGACCTGCCAGCCCGACGAGACGTGCGTCTCGTGCCCGCAGGACTGCGGGACGTGCCCGGCGATGTGCGGCAACGCCGTCTGCGAGGCCGGCGAGGACTGCGCGAGCTGCGCGGCGGACTGCGGCGCGTGCCCGCCCACCTGCGGCAACGCGACCTGCGATGCCGGCGAGGACTGCATGAGCTGCCCCGGCGACTGCGGCATGTGCGGGCCGTCCTGCGGGGACGGCATGTGCAACGGCGCGGAGGACTGCTCCACCTGCGCGAGCGACTGCGGCGCGTGCCCGACCTGCGGCGGCGCGGGGGACGCGACCACGCCGCTCGACGCCGAGGAGCAAGCGTTCCTCGGCATCATCAACACCTACCGCGCCCAGAACGGCCTCGGCGCGCTCGCGGCGTGCACCTCGCTCAATCGGGCCGCGCAGGGTCACAGCGAGGACATGCGAGACAACAACTACTTCTCGCATACCGGGCTGAACGGCTCCACGCCCTGGGATCGCTCGTGTGACGCCTGCTACGAGCTCGGCTGCGGCCCGCAGACGGCCATGGCCGAGAACATCGCCGCGGGCAACTCGGGCGCGCAAGCCACCTTCGACCAGTGGAAGAACTCCCCCGGCCACAACGCAAACATGCTCGGCTCGAGCTTCACCATGATCGGCATCGGCCGCGCCACCGGCGGAGGCCAATACGGCAGCTACTGGACCAACGTGTTCGGCGGAGCGACCGAGCCGAGCTGCAACTGAGGGCAGGGCGGCGCGGGAGGTCGCCGCGTCCCGCGCGATGCCCGGGGCTCGATGATGTGTCTCGCCGTCGAGCTTCTCGGTGACGAGGAACGGTTGTCCGCTCCGCGCCCAGCGGAAGTCCGTCAGGCGGATCAGGTTCGGGAGGACACGCGCGTGAGGATGCGGGCCGCGGCGAGGCCGCACGAGGTGCTGGGAACATCACGCCAGCCGCGGTATCCTCCGCCAGTCCGGAGGCGGCAGGGGGACAGGGTTGAAGAGCAGTCTCGCAGTGTCGCCAAGAGCTCGGGCTCAAGCAGCGGACGATGCAGAGGATGATCGAGCGTGTCGAGGATGCGGCGCTGGCTGATCAATCTGTCAGCTAGCGCGATTCTGGCCGACAGATTCATCAGCTCGCGCGCTCGGGCTGCGGCGCATTGCCCCAATTGCTCCGTTTGAGGGGCAGGACTACGCTCACGGCCGTTCCGCCATGCGCAATCTGGGTCTCATCATAGCGCTTCAAGCCGCCTTCCTCGCGCTCGCGTGTGAGTCGGAGGTTCGCGTCCCGGATGGCAGCGGGGGCTCCGGCACAGGCGGAGCGCCGGAGGGTGGCGGTGGGTCGGGGGGCGCCGGCGGAGGCCCATGCCGGACGTTCGTGCCAGCGGCGGAGCCGGTCTATCTCAATGATGTGGGCAACCTGCAGCTGGACGTGGCCGTATCGAAGGATGGACGGGTCGTGCTCGCGCAGCGCGTCGATGACACGGCCCGAATCACCTGGATCGACCCGTGGTCCGATTGGCCGCCTGCTCCCATTGCAGTCCCGGAAATGGTAGCTGGGGCTGACGCGAGGCTGGCAACGGGATTGGAGAAAGGCGTGTCCATTCTGTTCGCTCCGTCGAATGGCTACTCCCAAATCAAGATCGATGGTCTTCCCGGCCAGCTTGGAGCTGCCGCGAATCTCGACCTCTTCTTTCCGCAGGCTTTGGTTCCCGCGCAGGCCACGTACGGCGCGAGCTTGGTTGGTCAGGTCGACTTTCGATACCACTTCGTTGGCCTCGGGGCCGACGGAAGCAAGCTCTGGCAAGTCGGGCCTATCGGCTGCGGTTCTATCGCGAACCAGCAGCGAAGCACACATCCCGCGCTTTGGGCGATTGACGCCGACCGTTTTCTCGCTCTTTTCGGAGAGGATCCTACGAATGCGGACTGCTCGCCCGATACAGAGTCACAGAGCACACTGCTGATGGCCGTTGTCGGTCCGGGCGTGCCGCTCGAGCCGGTGCTCGTGGAGGACGTGCCAGGCGCCGGGCTCTCGACGCTGACCATCCTGCCCGTGACGGGGTCGACTGAGCTGCGCGTGGTGTACGGCCGCTTCGAGAATCCGATCATGTCCAAGTTCTTCCACTTCCGGGTGACGCCGGAGGGCAACATCCTGGGTCCGCCCGAGCCGCTCGATCTAGGCGAATCCGTTAGCTGGCCACCCGGCATCACCAAGGTTCCAGGCGGGTTCGTCGTCGCATTCACGAGGCTTCCGTTCGAGAACCCTGAGACGGGCGGACGCCTGTTCACCTACCTCTTCGACGAGAGCGCGTCGCTCGTGGCGCAGACCGAGGTGGCGCTGGGGGCGCCCATTCCGCCCAGCGGGGTCAGAGCGGTGACGTCGCCCGATGGGCGATCGGTGCTGTTGATCTGGATTCAGCAGGACCTGATGAACGACGGGTTCGGCCGGCCTCGAATGCTGCGGCTCGACTGCGCGGCGGAGTAGTCCCGAGCGGTCGGCGTCACGGTCACCCGAGACCGTGCGTCGCCGATCAGACAGGCTCAGTTCCAGCGCTCGAGGATCGCTCCGATTTCCTCCCTCCCCCATGCGGTCCAGAGCAGCCGGCCGATCATCGCTTGCCGCGCCGCCTCCAGCGCTGCCCCTGGCAGCAAATCCTCCGGGCCCTCGAACGCCTCATCCGTCAGGGCACGCGCCAGCTGGAGCTCGGCTGGGGCCACGGCGAAGTAGGTGTTCATCGGATGTGCTCCTCGCCCGTCAACGCGCCACGCGCGCGCTTGATCTCTTGTCGGGTCATGGGGCCGCGCATGAAGGCTGCTCGCGCCCGCCCGCGCGCTGCTCGCCGAGCACTACAAGAAGCTGGAGCCGGAGGGGCGTGCGCTCTTCGACTACGCCCTGGCGTGCGAGGAGAAGATCCGGAGAGGCGAGGAGCTGACGGAAGCGGACTGGAAGCGGTGTGAGGACGTCGTGCTAGCGATGGTGGATCTGGCGGCGTTCCTCTGGCGGAGGAGGGCGGAGCGGGTGGTGTCGTGAGAGTCGCGACCGCGTCCTGAGACCCGTACCACGATGCTCGAGGTCGTTGCTGGCGCAGGCGCTCGCGTCCTCCGCGCGCGCGGAGGAGCCCTCCTGAACTTCTCGAAGCGACACTCCCGCGTGCGGCCGTCGTGCGACATGACAACGCTGTCATGAATATGGCCAATGTAGGGAAGGGGGGGGGCAGCGCTCCCACCTGTTTGTGGCACTGGTGTCGATTCCTGCGTGTGGCACGTTGACACGCGGCCGCACGCTCGCATGATTCGCGAACCGCGTGGGAAGTCCGCGCGTGGAAGAAGGGGTAGGTGGCGCATGATCACACGCATGAACGTGTGGGAACAGCAGGTGGGGCGTACAGCGGCGACGTTTCCCGCGATTGGCCGGAGCAACGGCTATCTGCAGACCATCCTGAGCAAGACAGACACGTCGTGGGATGGTCGCCTGGGCGCGTTCCAGGAGATTCCCGTCGCTACCGGCGTTGACTCCAGCGCTTGGGTCTCGGGCGTCCTACTTGCGAAGCTGCACGCAAAGAATGCGTGGGCCAACACGTCGACGAAGCTCATCGTTCAGGTGAAGAACATCATGCTCGTGCCGGAGGAGCCCGACGTCGTGTATGTCTCGTCGGCGACGCCAGTCGCCTCGGTGGAGTTCGTTCAGGGCACGGACAACGCGCCCGCCCTGAAACTGGCTCAATTCACGGGGCCCATTGGACCGATGCTCCAGGTCATCCTTCGATGGGAACAGGGCTCGACCGCTGCTGGCGCCGCACAAACCGCGTCGGTTTCGGTCGACCTGGTCGGTCGGCCGGCCTGAGCTGCCAGGCTGCATATGGGGGGTGAGACCTTCTACGTGCGTGACTCCGTCACCAAGCTCGACCTGATCGAGCTGATGGTCGAGAAGGAGAACAACAGGCAGAAGTGGCAGTTGGTCTCGCTCGCCATGTTCGGCGATCCGGATGACCCGCGGTTCGCCTTCATCGCGCACTATCCGAACCTGAGGCCATGGACGATCGAGTTCGACGTGGTGAGCCAGCTCGACCACATCGGGAAAGCGATCCCGAAGGCAGCTCAGCGGTACTTCCCCACCATCGTCACCGGAACCGGAGCGAGTGAGCTCGCGCGTCCGGACTACTTTCGTCTCACGGTCGTGTACGAGAAGTTCCCGCCGGACATCAACCCCGCCGCGGTTCTCACCATTTACGAGAGCTGGGATGAAATGGCCGCGGGCGTCGGCGATCAGAACAGCATGATCGTCTCCCTCGACAGCTTCGGGACGGTCAAGAACTCGGGTGGGAAGAAGGTCTACCTCGAGCGGCTCGTGAACATCCGCTACAATCAGACGCAACAGTTCTGGCTGCCTTGGAGCGTCCAGAAGCTGGATGATGTGCCGAAGAACGACGCCGCTGGGGTGCAGCACAGCCCGAAGAACGGTGCTGTCATGAAGAACTGGGCGCGAATCGATCACGCAGTGCCCTCGAGATGGAGGTTTGCGGGGGACGATGCCACGTTCGTGCACTACCGAAAGGACATGTACGAAGCGTGGCCGGCATCGCTTCAGGACGAGTTCGTCCAGGGCAAACGCGTTGTGGGCCCTGTCGTACCCGTTCACCGGGTTGATGGGATGAGCGACGGCGGGAGCAGGCGTCGCCGATGCGCGTGACACGCATCGACCAGGAACTTCAGAATGGATCGCTTCTGAAGTCGGAGGGAATGGGCGACGGTCATGATTCGCTCGGCG